>CALWCA010000005.1 GCA_944376235.1 uncultured Clostridia bacterium
GCCAACACACAGGCAGTGGCTGCGCTGCGGCGCAGCCACTGCAGATATTCCTCCTTAGCTCAGTTGGTAGAGCATGCGGCTGTTAACCGCAGGGTCGTTGGTTCGAGTCCAACAGGGGGAGCCAAAACGGGCCTTTAGCTCAGTTGGTCAGAGCAGCCGGCTCATAACCGGTCGGTCCCGGGTTCGAGTCCCTGAAGGCCCACCAGCAGCCATGCAGATGGTTGGAATATCTGATGACGATAGACTGGAACAGGAGCCTTGCCCAGGGAAATCACAGGCAGAGAGTCTGGGCAAGAGAGACTTGGACGATTGCAATGTTCATATGGACAGGCAGGCACGATGGTTTTTGCCTTGCAACCCCCTGGTCTTCCACAAAAAGAGTGTTTTTTCAAGAAACCAGTTGACTTTTCCCCTGTTTTTGTGGATAATAGTGTTGTGGCTGTCGCCATATATTTAGGGGTATAGCTCAGTTGGTAGAGCAGCGGTCTCCAAAACCGCGTGCCGAGGGTTCAAGTCCTTCTGCCCCTGCCACATGGCCCGTTGGTCAAGCGGTTAAGACGGCGGCCTCTCACGCCGCAAACAGGAGTTCGATTCTCCTACGGGTCACCAATATGCACCTTTAGCTCAGTTGGTAGAGCAGCTGACTCTTAATCAGCGGGTCCCGGGTTCGAGTCCCTGAAGGTGCACCATGCTGTTATAGCTCAGTAGGCAGAGCACTTCCTTGGTAAGGAAGAGGTCGGCAGTTCGAATCTGCCTAACAGCTCCATGGCGAGTCCTAGAGCCGTAAGGCTTTAGGACTTTTGTTTTTTATCGGGCCCTGCTTTTGGTTGGCAACGCGTTGGCAGCAAAAGGGCCTGCAGCCTGCTTCATGGGCTTTCTCCATCTATGCAGGGGGGGATATCTCTGGATGCTTTTGGCCAGGAAGCTGAACAGAGACAGTGCAAATATTTGAAGGTTTTTGTGAAAATTCTTGAGCATTTTCGCTCTTTGCGGCTATCCTCTATGGAAAGGCCCCGCTTGGGACATTTTCTCATTGAGAAGTGGACAGTCAACCGCGTTTGCTTTGGACTTTTCCCGTAAACTTTTCCACGATGCAAAGAAAGATATTTTGGCTTTCGCAGAGGTAAGGGGCGGTAAATAAGGAAAAGCGGGACGAGAAGGCGATGCCTTAATAAGGTGCGCTGACCAAAAAAGTGCAGGCCGCATCCCCAAAATGCCGGCAGCTTGTCATATCAGGGAAAGAAAAATAAGAAAAGTCATGGAAATGAAAGCATCGGCTTTTCACAGGGCTCCTTTGAGAAAGGCCTGTGTGAGATGCGTCCTGGAGAACAAAAGGCGACATGCTTTCATAAGAACGTGTGATTCAATGAAAGCAAGAAGAAGGTTAAGGCTAATTAGTCTGGGCATGTTTCTCAATGGCAGTGGTCTTCGTTTTTTGTGCGCTGTCCAATCCTGCATTGGGGCAGGTAATTTGCATTGGGACATTTGAGTTTGGCCCTAATCTGTGGCGGGTATGTTATGGTGTCCATGCCGCTGTTGCGGCTGTCTTGTTTGGTGCTTCGTTCTTTGTGAAAGACAAGGGGGTCAAAATCCAACTGGTTGAACGCAACAGAGGATAGGATCCGACGGGAGCAAGATTGAAATACGCCTTGCTTCTTTTTGCTTTTCAATGGGTATTCACAAAATACGGAGAAAAAGATCGGTGATGCATCCCAATACGCATCTTGGACAAGACTTAAAAAGAACAAAACACAAGGGCAGGGGGCCAGTGGCCCCCTGCCCTTGTCTGTAGGAACAATGGATGCTTTGGCCTTGCCCATGCGTGCGGTGCAAGCCTTTTGCCAAGGCCTTTTACAAAGGATTCAAAAAAGCCATTTTTAAAAAGGAGAAAAGCCAAGCATTTTCTGAAGAAGAAGGGAGGTCACGACTCCCATACCAGGGCCCGCACAGCCTCGGTCAAATCCACAACCTTGGAGCGGGGCACCAGAGAGAGGGGCGTTTCATCCACCACGACAAGGCAGTGGGTGCTGTCGTATCGATACAGTTCAATTTCCACCTGGGGGAATTGCTCGTTGTCCAAGAAGACGGTCAGGGCAATTTCCTGCGTGTTAGAGGGGGCCTCCTGCGTGAATTCGTCTGCCGTCAGGGCCGACAGGGCGCTTTGAAGCTCGTCTGTTTCAAGCTCCCGCTCCCCATAGAAGAAGGTGCGGGTATCCCCGCTCTCTTCGGAGGAAAAGAGATAGGTTTTCCCTTCCAGGGAAATTTCAAACTGTGTGATATCCTGCCAGTCGACCCAGAGCACCTGCCTGTGCCGGAAGTCGTCACAGGAGGCTGCCGTCAGAGCCTTGTAGACGTCCGGGGTCAGATGATAGACAATGGAGGAGTCGCCCATGCGCAGGTAGGCCGAGATGTCTTCGTCCTCCAGCTCGCCGACCGGAATTTGCTGCTGCTCGGCCTCACTGCGCGTTTGGGAGTCCACCCCCAGGTGCAGGACAAAGCTGCCCTCGAGCTCTTCCCCCATTTCATCTTGTCCGGTGTACTCCAGGCTCAGGCTCAGCTCCGGCTGGTCGAGCCCCCAGTCTTGCAGCTCCTGCTCGGTGGCGTTGTTGCCGGCATAGTCGGTCAGGCTCAGGTAGCGCAGATAGCTTAAATAGCTGTCAATCAGGGAGCTGTCCAAGGGCAGGTGAGTGCCCTCTTGCTGCGTAAAATAGACGTCTTGCTCGCTGTAGGAATACGAAGCATCGGGGTCGTAGAAAATGCTGTAGTTTTGAGCGCCCGAAAAGGTGAGCTGGGTTATCTGTTCGAAGTCTGGGATTTCATCATTGAGAATCAAATCGCGCAGCGAGATGTCAAATTTGTCCAGAGGGTCTTGAGCGGCAAGGTAGACATTGCCGTCTCCGAAGGAGACATAGCGCAGCGAGTCCATGCTGCTGTAGTCCCCCAGGGCGATTTCATAAAGCTCTTCCCCTGCCTCAAGCGAGATGGTGCACAGAGGGTCGCTCAGGCCGTATTGGCCGTAGCCCTCCACATCGGAGATGGTGAAAAGGGCGCCAAACTCCTCAAACTGCTCCAGGAGCGACGCAATTTTCTGGTCGTCCACGGGGAAGGCGGCATCGCCGTCGTAGCTCCAGCTTTCGTCCTTGTGAAAGGAGAGGGTCTGGCCGTCATATTCCCAGGACAGGGACTGAACCATGTCTGCATCAATTTGCAAGACGACTTCCCCACTGGTTTTAATCTGCTCTTTGTGCTGCTCCGTTTGAAGCACCGCCACGGCGGCAATGCAAAGGACAAGCAGCACAAAGAGCAGGACGTAGATGCGTCTAGCACGGTTCATGCTGATTTCGCCTCCTTCTCCAGACCACGACAACTCCGGTACCCAGATAGAGCAGAGGGAAGACCCCCACAATCAGGGCTTTGAGCAGGGAGGCTGTCGAGTCGCTGATGGTCAGGTAGTTGTAGTTGAGGGATTTGCTGCGAATGGCCATGGCTTCGCTTTCGCCGATCAGGGAGGAGAGGGCATTGACGCCCAGGTCCACGTTGGCTCCCGAAGAATAGGCATTATAAGCATCCTCCAGGAAAAGGGAGGAGGAAAACCAAATGATTTGCCCGCCGCTTTGATGGTCAATGCGCACGCCCACGGCAAAGGGGCCCTGCGGGTCGTCCGCCTCTTTTTCAAGAGTGGTGGAATCAAGCGACTGGGAGAAAGAGGACTGCGACGTGGTCAGCAGCTCGGTCACCGTCGCCTGCGAGCTGCCGTCCGAGACGGTCAGGCCGATGCAGGCGGGAAAGATGGGGAAATAGCGCTCTTCAATGAGCGAGTCGGTGATGTCGTCGCTGGTCATGTCAGGCATCAGGGTATAGGGCGACTGGAAGGCGTAGTGCTCCCGGTTACGATCCACCACAATGCCGTCGACACCCTGCACGCCGTATTGTTCAAGAAGGCCATACAGCGTTTCGAGCATGCCGTCCTGCGTCGGTCCTGCCACCACAAGCAGCTTCCCGCCGGAGGCCACATAGTCGGCCAAAAAATCGCATTCCGTCTGGGAGAAGTCGCTGGAGGGCGCGTAAATCATCAGGCAGTCGGCCTGCTCGGGCACGGCGTCCACGGTAAGAAGGGAGAGGGAATGAAGCTCGATATTTTCTTTTTCCAATTGCTCGCTCAGGGTTGCGGGCAGTTCCGCTTCCCCGTGCCCTTCCAGCAGATAGAGCTGAGGCAGATCGTCGCTGGTGACGTAATCAATGGCGGAGGTGAGCGCGCCTTCCCCGTCGAAGGAGGCGCTGTAGCTGTAGCTGTAGAGGGAGGAGTCGACCAGGTAGATGTCGTCATTGCTGATGACCCTACTGCGCTGTCCGCACTCCACGATGAGGCTGTTGTTGGGAAGTGTTTCGGTGGTGTACTGCTCCGTAAAGGCGGGGGAGACGTCGGGATTTTTCTTGACCACTTCAATGTGATCCGAGAGGCTTTCGTATTTGCTCAGCAGGTTTTCTATCACGTCGTCCTCTTCGCCTGACTGCACCACCCAGTAGATGGTCACGTCTTCTTGCAGGGCACCCACGACCACCTTGGTGTTGCTGGTGATGGAGTAGAGCTTGGAGGAGCTGATGTCGTAGTGGGTTTTGGCTGCGGGCAGAGCGCCGACAAGGACGTTGACCGCAATGAGAATGGCCAGCACTATGGCGGTGAGGGCCACGGAATAAGAGCCGCCCCGCAGGGCGTTTTGGTTTTTCACGGAGGGCTCGGAGGAGTTGTTCAGATGCCATTTTTTCATCAGTTGTACCTCCGTTTTTCCAAAGACTGTACCGATAAGAACAAAAAGAATACAATTACGCTCAGATAATAGACAATGGTAGTCATATCAAAAACGCCGTTGACAAAGGAGTTGAAGCGCTCAAGAAGCGACAGAGTTTCCGTCATGGCGGGCAGCAGGCCCTCAAAGAGGGAGCTGTCGACAAAGCAGAGGATGGCAATGCCCAGCAGCAGGACGATGGATACACCATAGGCCAGAGCGTCGTTTTTGGTCAGAACGCGCACCACCACTCCCACGACGATGGCCAAGGCGTAAAAGGTCAGCAGCGAGCCGAACATGGTTGAGGAGGTATATTCCGAAAGGCTGACGCTGTAGTAATTGAACAGGATGAGGGCGATGGTGATGCCGGCGGCAAAGCCCTGATTGTCCGTGAGGGAGGAGATAAAGATGCCCATGGCGAGAAATGCCGCCCCCATGAGGAAAAAGGCTGCAATGGAACCATAGGAGGTGAGCAGATAAACATCGCCAAACAGCGAGAAAATCAAAGGATAAAAGCTGATGATGCACAGGGGGATCAGGTAGACGACAAGCAGCGCCAGATATTTTCCCAAGACGATCTGGGTGGTCGTGATGGGTAGGGAATAAAGAAGCTGATCGGTTTTTTGCTTTCGCTCTTCTGCAATGGTGCGCATGGTTAAAATGGGAACGATGATGACAAAGATCAGGCTGCTGAAATAGAAAACAAACTCGAAGTTGCTAAAGGCGGCCTGGATGTTGCAGAGCACGGCGGCAAAGCCCACCACGGCCAGCAAAAAGGCGCCGAAGACATAGGCCGTCAGCGAGTGGAAATAATTTCTCAGTTCGTGTTTTAATATGGCAATTACTGCGAATCTCCCTGCCTTTCTTCACCATGCTGCGGCTGTGCCGGCTCTTGCGCAAGCTCGCCGCTCTCCTCTGTCAGCTCCAGGAAGACCTCTTCCAGGCTGGCCTTTTTCAAAGACATTTCCAAAAGGGCCCTGTGCTGCGCGGCAAAGGCAAAAAAGAGGCGGCGGGAAAGGGCGGTCAGGTCGTCGGAGTCGGTCTCAAGGCGAATGCCGAGCAGGCCGTCCTCCCGGGGCATCAGCTGCGTATCCACAATGCCGTCGATCCCGCAAAGAATCTGAGAGGCCTCCTCCTGCGAGGCTTCGGTGGTGAGCGTGATCTCGCTGGAGCGCAGCATCTGCTTTTCCAGATTGTCCGGACAGTCGAAGGCCACCAGCCGTCCCTTGGAGATGATCAGGATCTGGTCGCAGATGTTTTGCGCCTCAGAGAGGATGTGAGAGCTGAAGATAACGGTATGATGCTCCCCAAGCTCCTTGATAAGGGCCCGGATCTCAATGATTTGAATGGGGTCAAGGCCCACCGTGGGCTCATCCAAAATAATGATGTTGGGGTTTCCCAAAAGAGCCTGCGCAATGCCCACCCTTTGCTTAAATCCCTTGGAGAGGTCGGAAATACGGCGGTTTTGCACCGTCTCGATCTTGGCCTGGGCTGTGACCGAGCGGATTTGCCGCTCCAGCTCCTCGCCACGAAGCCCTTTTGCCTCTCCTACAAAGCGCAGGTATTCCAGAGGAGTTTCGTTTGGATAAAGGGGCGGCTGCTCGGGGAGGTACCCGATGAGCTTTTTGGCCTTTTCGGGCTCTTCGAAGATGTCGTACCCGTCGATGCGCACATGTCCCGATGTGGCAGACAAGCAGCCGGTCATGATATTCATGGTGGTGGATTTTCCTGCCCCGTTGGGCCCCAAAAAGCCATAAATCTGGCCGCTTTCCACCCGAAAGCTCAGATCCGACACCGCAACATGGGTTCCATACACCTTGGTAAGGTGTTCAATTTCAATCAAGCTGGCTCCCTCCTTTTCTCGGATAGGGACATTATAGAACCGTGACTTAAAAGCAACTTAAAAGAATGCTTTAAGGTTGATTTTGAGTTGTCGTTTTATGATGGGAAAAAGCGTTGAAGCGGTCAGGGAGGTGCGGCAAGGTGAAATTTCAAAGGGCAGCGTGGTGGGCTTGCCTGCTTTTGGCGGGGTGCCTGCTGCTGGGGAGATGTGAGGAAAGGAAAACTAAGCAGGGACTTTCAGCCCCTTCCCTCTCCCAGGAGACGCAAAATGAGCCCTCCGGCAATCAGGCGGAGGACTCGGTGGTGTTGTGCGCCGCATTTCAAAGGAAGGATGGAACCGCCCTTTCCCGGGGCAGCGCCAGCATTTCTGACGGACAGAAAAGCCAGAGTTACCTGCTGGATGACCGGGGGGAGCTTCGGGCGGCCGGCTTGCCCAGAGAAGGGGAGCTACTGTTTTGCCTTTACAACGAAGAGGGAGCGGAGCTGGGCAAGACGACGGTGAATTTTTCAACCGGGATTCTCGTCGACGCCTCGACCGACGAAAGGGGCGTCGGATATGTGACGCTCAAGCAGGCGCAGGAGGAGATCTCCCTGGTGTTCACGCTGGGTGCAGACGGGATGCTGACCTGCGCCCTGCGCCTGAGCGGGTTGGATTGAGATGTGATTTGACGGAGAAAGGAGTGCGAGTTTCCTATGGAAGCGTTGACATGGAGTGTCACGCAGGCCGAGCGGGAGTTTTACGGAGAGCATCTGGTTTTGCTTGAGGGCGCCATTTCGGAATTTTTGTCCTGTATGGACATGATCCGGCGTTACCGGGTGAGCCTGGGAAAAGACGATCCCGTTGCTTCCGTTCAGGCCAGGATCAAGGGGGCCGACAGCATGCGTCAGAAGCTGAAGCGGCAGGGGCTTCCCGTCACGGTCGACAGTGCGCTGCACAAGGTGTGGGATGCGGCAGGGGTGCGGCTCATCTGCCCCTTTGTTTCGGAGATTTACACAACGGCCTCGCTGATCCGGGGCATTCCCGGCATTCGGGTTTTGCGGGAGAAAGATTATGTCCGGTTCCCCAAGCCAAACGGTTACCGCAGCTATCATATGGTTGTCTGTCTGCCGCTTCGGTTTTTGGAGAGGCAGCAGCAGCCCGTTTGGCTGGAGCTTCAGATTCGCACCATTGCCATGGATTGCTGGGCCAGCATTGAGCACCAGCTCAAATATAAAAAGGATATACCAAATCAAAAACTGATTGTGCAGGAGCTCAAACGGTGTGCAGACGAAATCGCCTCTACGGATTTGTCCTTGCAGACCATCCGCGAGCTCATCGAAGGATCGGAAAGAGAGGAATTGCCATGCGGATTTTAGTGGCGGACGACGAGCCCGAAATGACCATGGTTTTGGAGGCCCTGCTCAGCAGGGAGCACTACTCGGTGGACGTGGTTCACGACGGACAGGACGCTTTGGACTATGGGCTTGCTGAAAATTACGACTGCCTGGTGCTTGACATCATGCTGCCAAAGCTCGACGGCATGGAGGTGCTAAAACGGCTGCGCGAGCGCCATGTCTCGACGCCGGTGCTGCTGCTCACGGCCAAAAGCCAGGTCCAAGACCGCATAGACGGGCTCAACGGCGGTGCCGACGACTACCTTCCCAAGCCCTTTCACAACGGGGAATTTCTTGCCCGGGTGAGGGCGCTGACCCGCCGGGGCCGGGAGTATTTGCCAAGCATTCTCTCCTGCGGGAATGTCACGCTGGACTGCTCTTTGTTTGAGCTGCGATGCGGCAGCTGCGCGGTGAGGCTGGGCAGCAAGGAATTTCAAATGCTCGAGCTGCTGATGCGGCAGCAGGGGCGCCCCATCTCCACGGAGCAGCTGATGGAGCGCATCTGGGGCTATGACAGCGAGGCGGAAATCAACGTTGTCTGGGCCTATATCTCCTATTTAAGGCGAAAGCTGGAGGCGGTGGGCGCCAACGTGCGCATTGCGGTTCGAAGGGGACAGGGTTATCTTCTGGAGGACATCGCATGATCGGGGCCCTTCGGCGAAAATTCATTGCAATAGCCATGCTCTCCCTGCTGCTGACGCTTGCCGTGCTGTGCACGGCCATCGGCGCGGGCAATCACATTGCCGTGACCAGGCGGGCCGATCGGATCATCTCGCTGCTCTATCAAAACGACGGGGACTTTCCTCCCCCGGAGCTGCCCGCCGACCCCACGACGGCCTTTGAGTTTCAGATCACGCGCGAGACGCCCTTTGAGACGCGCTATTTCATCGTCAAGCTCACCGCAAACCAGGAAATCTACGCGGTGGATGTTGAGCACATTGCGGCGCTGGATCGGCAGACTGTGGTTCAGAGTATCAGCGAAATTTTAAGAGCGGGCTCCAATTCCGGTTATGCCGACTATTATCGCTTTGGCATTTTTCAAGAGCAGGACAAAAGCAGCACGGTCATTGTTCTTGACTGCTTTCTCCAGCTTCAATCCGCCTATAACATGCTTCGCATCACGCTGCTCATGTCGCTCATCTGCTCGATTGTGGTCTTTTTGCTGCTGGCCTTTTTTTTCGAAAAAGGCCATTGCGCCCTTCGCGGAAAATCTGGAACGGCAGAGACAGTTTATCACGGATGCGTCGCATGAGCTCAAGACGCCTTTGGCCATTTTATCTGCGGACGTTGGGCTGCTGGAGGACTCCTGCGGGCAAAGCCGGTGGCTGGAGAGCGCGCACACCCAGATTGCCCGCATGGATCTGCTGATCAAAAATTTGATGGAGCTGGTGCGCACGGAGGAGACGGTGGAGGAGACGTCGATCGTCAGCTTTTGTGTCAGCGACATTGCACAGGCCAGCGTGGATGCCTTTGAGCCTCTGGCCAGAGAGTTCGGGAAAAGGCTTGAGGCCCGCATTGCCCCCGGCATCTCCATGAGAGGAGTGCAGGACAACTTCTTTCGCCTCTTTTCCATCCTGCTGGACAATGCAATCAAATACTGCGATTTGGAAGGGGTGATTTTCTTTTGCCTTGACCAAAAGGGGAAAAATGTCTGCCTTTCGGTTTCCAACCCCTGCGTCGATGTGGATGCATCGCAGCTTTCCCGCTATTTTGACCGTTTTTATCGGGCGGACTCCTCCAGGGCACGCAGCACGGGAGGGTACGGGATCGGCCTCTCTACCGCAAAGGCCATTGTCACCCGGCACAGGGGGCGTATTTCAAGCCGCTATGCACAAGGCGTCATCACGTTTTATGTAACGATCCCGCAGGTTTTGAAAAAAGAAAGACGGCGCTGACAAAAGGGGGAGTATTCATCGCCCTGGGGGAAACCGTGCCGGGTATTGTTAGGAGGAAGGGCCTGCGTGCGCCCGAGGGCAGCACACCCTTTTTGAAAAAGCCTGCAAAGGGAGAGATGCTGCAAAAAGAGGGGCGGCGGAGAATGCTCCCCGCCGCCCTGATGAAGTCTTGCGGCCAAAAAGAAAGAGCAGGAGAGGCCGCAGCGTCGCGCGAAAGGCCAAAAGGGCGCGGGCATAGGGCCCCTGTATTGGTGGCCGGGAGATTTGTCCCCTGCTGTCATAAAATCACGGGGTCTTGTTCTTGCATGTACCGGAAAACGCCAAAAGCTGCGCTCTCTTTTGGGAGGGGAGAAGGCTTTGGATTTTAAAAAAAATTCCCCCTGCAGGAAGGGGAAAGAGGCCCTGCAGGGGGAAACATCGGGACATACCGGGCGGCGCAGATGGAAGCAGATGTTTTGGAGCGAACCTACACCGCATATTGGTTCAGATAGGCATGATAGAGCTCGGTAAAGTTGGGATTGTCCTTGCTTTTGACCTTGTCAATGTACTCATGGGTATCAAAGCTGTCAAGCGTTGCGCCGATGGTGGCGGCGGCAATGTTGGAGCAGTGGTCAAATACCCGCGCGTAGTTTGCCAGCAGATCGGAGTAGATGAACCCTTTTTCGATGGTACACTCCCCTCGCTGCAGCCGATCCACATGGCGCGTTCTGACTTGTGAGATGATGACAGACATAGCTTGGGACAGAGGCTCCACCCTGGAGGCCATCTCCACATTTTCCTTGGCAAAGGAGACGATGGTGAGCTCCAGAATTTCGGAGAGGGCTTTTGTCAGGACCTCGATTTCGTGCTGGGCCTCAGCAGAAAACTGCAGCTTTTTGTCAAACAGCTCTCGGGCTGTTTTTGTCAGATTGACGGCATGATCTCCAAGGCGCTCAAAATCTCCGATGGTGAGAAAAATTTTTGAGACCTGACGGCTGTCGGCATCCGAAAGCTCTTTTCCCGAAAGCTTGAGAAGATAAGTGCCAAGCTGGTCTTCAAACCAGTCGAGCGTGGATTCGTTTTCCAGAATTTGATCGGCTGTTTTGTGGTCAAAGGTGTCAAACAGCGACACGGCCTGCTGAACGCTGGTGCGGGCAAGGTTGGCCATGCGAACCGTCATGGAACGGCTCTCATTGACGGCAATGGACGGGGTGCGCAGCAGCAGCTCGTCGAGAAAGGTAGGGCGGTCGTCCTTGTGGCCTTCTTTGACAACCATGTTGGCCAGCTTTTCAAGCTGTTTGGGGAAGGGGAGCAGCACGGCAGTTGTAACAATGTTGAAAATACTGTGTACGGCGGCGATGCCCACCCCATCGATGGGATTGTCTATAAAAGGCAGGGGGAAAAGGGCATTGACTCCGTAGAAAACACTCAGGCACAAAATGGTGCCGATAATATTGAAGGAAATGTGCACAACGGCGACGCGCTTGGCATTTTTGTTGACGCCGATGCTCGAAAGCAGCGCCGTTACGCAGGTGCCGATATTTTGCCCCATGATGATGGGAATGGCCATGCCGTAGGAAATTCCGCCCGTTAAGGACAGCGCCTGCAAAATGCCGACGGAAGCGGCAGAGCTTTGAATGATTCCGGTAAATACGGTGCCGACCAGCACGCCCACAAGGGGATTTTTGAACACGACCAGCAAATTGGCAAACTCGGGGACGTCAGCCAGAGGGCTGACGGCGCTGCTCATGAGGTTCATTCCGAACATGAGGACCGAAAACCCGACCAAAATCCCTCCCACATCTTTTCTGCGGGTGCTTTTGGAGGCCATGATCATGGTCACGCCTACCATGGCGAAAATGGGAGAGAAATTTTCCGGCTTGAGCAGCCTGAGCCAAAAGACGTCGCTTTGAATGCCGGAAAGGGAGAGGATCCAGGCAGTGAGGGTTGTGCCGATGTTGGAGCCCATGATGACGCCCACCGTCTGCCCGAGCTGCATGATGCCTGAGTTGACAAGGCCGACAAGCATAACAGTCATAGCGGAGGAAGATTGGATGGCAATGGTAATCCCGGCTCCCAGCAGGAGGCTTTTGAAGGGGTTGGAGGTCATTTTTCGAAGCGTTTTCTCCAGCTTTCCTCCTGCCAGCTTTTCAAGCCCCGAAGACATGACGTGCATGCCATAGAGAAAAAAGGCAAGCCCGCCAATGAGGGTGATAAGCGAAAACAAGTCCATGTTGTCTTTTTCGATTCCTTTCCGTCGGCCGTATTTGCAAAAATACCAGGGCCGCCGACATAAAAACAGCCTCGCGGCGATAAAATTCCGCAAACTATACCATTCTACAGTAAAATATTATCACACCATACCGGCGGGTTCAACAGTCAATTTTGGAAAGTTGACGTCAAAAAAAGGATAGAAATTCACATATTCTACAAAAAAGAATAAAAGGCAGCAGCAGACTTACATTTTTTTGATTTTGCCAAAATGAAGTTTTCGGATACGGCTTGCATCTGCGGCAGAGTATGCTATAATAGCCATGACCCGGATGCATGCAGGATTTTGCAGGGATTTTCAAGCAGGGCGGTGGGCTCAAATAGCCGGCTGGAAAGGAATTGCCTTAAGATGTGGAGCAACAAAAAACCAAAGCTGAGTGCGGCACAGACATTGGCACTGGGGTTTGCGCTCATTATTGTAACGGGCGCGCTTTTGCTCACACTGCCGATTTCAAGCAAAAACGGACAGCCCATCGGATTTCTTGACGCCCTGTTTACGGCAACGTCCGCGACCTGCGTAACGGGCCTTGTGGTGTTTGACACCTATTTGCAGTTTACGCTGTTTGGACAGATTGTCATTTTAACGCTGATTCAGATTGGCGGACTGGGTTTTATGACCTTTGCGATTTTGTTTTCCATGGTGCTCAGAAAGCGCATCGGGTTGCGGGAGCGGGCGTTTTTGATGGAGGCCGTCAGTGCCGACAGATTGTCGGGGGTGGTTCGGCTGGCCCGGCGTGTCTTGCTTGGAACGCTGGTAGTGGAAGGAACAGGGGCAGTGCTGCTCTCTCTTCGCTTTTGCCCGATGCTTGGATTTGGGCGGGGAATTTGGTATGGAATTTTTCATGCCGTATCGGCCTTTTGCAATGCGGGGTTTGATTTGTTTGGCTATCAGGCGCCTTACCAGTCCCTGGTCGGGTTTGAGAGCGACCCTTTGGTGCTGCTGACCATTGCAGGGCTCATTATTGTGGGCGGCATCGGCTTTGTGGTATGGGAGGATGTGGCGGTACACCGCTTGGATCTTCGCCGGTACACCCTTCACACCAAGGTCGTCCTTTTCACCACGGCGTTTTTGCTCGCCGGATCGACGGCGCTCTTTTACATCCTTGAGGCCGAAGCCTCCTTTGCCGGAATGAGTGTGCCCCAGCGCCTTCTGGCAGCTTTTTTTCAGGCGGTGACGCCGCGCACGGCCGGCTTTAACGCCGTGGATCTCACGCAGCTCAGCGAGAGCGGGGCGCTGCTGACCATGCTGCTCATGCTGGTGGGCGCCAGCCCGGGCTCCACCGGAGGCGGCATGAAGCTCACCACGGTTGCCGTTATGGTAATGGCGGTGAGCGCTCACCTGCGGCGCAGAAGCGACGTGGATTTGTTTTCCCGCCGCGTTGAGCCCGAAACGGTGCGCAAGGCCTTTTGCAATGCGCTGTTTTATGTGGGGCTCATGCTTGCGGCAAGCTTTGTGATTTTGGCAGTGCAGAGCGAGCTGCTGATGAAAGACGTCTTTTTTGAGTGCATTTCGGCCATTGGCACGGTGGGCTTGTCAACCGGGATTACGCGGGACCTGGTACCCTTGTCGAAAGTCCTAGTGCTGCTGCTCATGTATGCCGGACGAGTGGGCAGTGTAACGGTGTTTATTGCCGTTTCACGCAAGAAAACGGGGAAATTGCGCAACCCTGTGGAACATGTCATCATTGGATAAGAGCCGTGCGGCAAAAGGGAAAAGGAGGAGAATGCTGTGAGATCGATGCTGGTAATTGGTCTGGGGCGCTTTGGGGGACATCTTGCCAGGAAGCTGTCCGACCTTGGCAACGAGGTCATGGTTGTGGATATGGACGAGGACGCCGTGGAAAAGCTGGCGCCCTATGTGACGTGGGCGCAGGTGGGAGACTGCATGGATGTCGATACGCTGCGCTCCCTGGGCGTGAGCAATTTTGACATTTGCTTTGTTTGCATCAGCAACAATTTTCAGTCGTCGCTGGAAATCACTTCGCTGCTCAAGGATTTGGGCGCCCCCTGTGTGATTTCCAAGACCGACCGCGACATCCACGCAAAATTCCTGAAAAAAATCGGGGCGGACGATGTTGTTTACCCCGAGCGCGATATGGCACAGCGCACGGCAGTGAGATATAGCGCCCACAATGCCTATGACTACATTGAGCTGACAAGCGAGTACGCCATTTTTGAACTGCGCGTGCCTGCCGCCTGGGTGGGGAAAACCATTCGGGAGGTTGATGTGCGTGCGCACCACAATATCAACATTATTGGTTACAAAGAGGGGGAGCGTATTGTTCCCATTACCGACCCAGCCCATGTCTTCACCGAGCGGGAGCATCTGCTCGTGGCAGGGGCCAAGAAGGATCTGCTGCCTCTGATGGATGACGATGATGGCTGGCGGCATCCGGCACAATAGGCATACGGATTCAAAATGCGCAAGGGGGCTGCCCGTGGGCAGGGAAGAAGAGGCCGACCGAATGAGGTGCCCTCTTCTTCCCCTTTTTGCTTTTGGTGTTGCAAGGGAAGGGGATGGATGAGCAAGAAATCTAGAGTTGCATTTTATAATTTGTTATAGATAATGATATGAACTTGAAACACGCCCCGCTCCCTTTTGCCAATGGGCATTCATGAAAAATGGATCACATGTCGATGGTACACGCCAAGACTTATCCTGCAGGGAGGTTTTTCCAAAAGACGAAGGAGCGCTGCGCCGATTGGTGGCCCCAAAACGCCATCCAAGGCCACTGCTTTGAAGCGGAGAAGCAACGGCAGCATCGGAGTTGGAGGAGCGCATGGACGACAAGCCCTTTTTAGAAGGAGATGCCCTCGGAGAAGAGAGGCGATTTTGGTCACATTGTGCAAAGAGCGGGGCGCTTCTTTGCTCTTTTTTTCTGGAAATTTGTCTTGCACGCCCTATTTTGCTGTGGTATGATATCGGGAGACGTGAAGGGAGGAATGGATTGGTGGAAAAAAGAATTATCGGAATTGAAGAAAAGGTCCCGCTTGGACAGGGTATCGCATTGTCGCTTCAACACGTTTTTGCCATGTTTGGAGCTTCGGTGCTGGTACCCATTATTTTTGGGGTGAATCCCGGAATCGTGCTGCTCATGAACGGCGTGGGCACACTGCTCTTTATCTTTTTGACCAAAGGCAGATCGCCGGCCTACCTGGGCTCCAGCTTTGCCTTTCTTGCGCCGGCGCAGGTCATCATCTCCTCCATGGGATATGAATATGCGCAGGGCGGCTTTGTGGTGGTCGGCCTGGCGGGCTGTGCCTTGGCGCTGCTGATTGCCAAGGTGGGAACCGACTGGATCGACATTGTGCTGCCTCCTGCGGCCATGGGCCCCGTTGTGGCGCTCATCGGCCTGGAGCTTGCCGCCAACACCGTGGCAGGCGGAACCACGGGAGCGAACCTCATGAGTGAAACCACGGCCGTGGGCGATTGGGTGGTTTTTCTCGTCACCATCGGCGTGGCGGTTTTGGGTTCGGTGCTCTTCCGGGGGTTCCTGTCGGTCATCCCCCTGCTGGTTGCCATGCTGTGCGGCTATGGCACGGCCTGCCTCTTTGGACAGGTCTCCTTTGAGGCTGTGGCTTCGGCAAAGCTCTTCCAGATGCCGACCTTTCAGCTGCCCAAATTCGATATGCAGGCCATCCTCATCATGCTCCCGGTGCTGCTGGTCATCACCAGCGAGCACATTGGGCATCAGCTTGTCACCGGAAAAATTGTGGGCAGGGACCTCATCAAGGACCCCGGCCTGCACCGCTCCATGCTGGGGGACGACCTCTCCACGGCCCTGTCCGGCATGATCGGCGCCGTACCCACCACGACCTATGGGGAAAACATTGGCGTCATGGCCATCACGGGGGTCTACAGCGTCTACGTCATTGCAGGCGCAGCCGTGATTTCCATGCTGATGGCCTTTATCGGCCCTCTCTCAGCCCTCATTCAGACCATTCCCGGCAATGTGATTGGAGGGATTTCCTTCCTGCTCTATGGAATGATCGGGACCTCGGGAATCCGTCTGATTGTGGATGCCCGGGTGGACTACGGCAAGTCGCGCAACCTGATTTTGACCTCGGTGGTCTTTGTGGCGGGGCTTTCCAAGCTGGCCATTGGCGTAGGCGGCCTTCAGATTTCGGGCATGACACTGGCCTGTGTGGTTGGAATGGTGCTCAGCCTGATCTTCTATGTGTGTGATAAGATGGGGATTATGGAAGACAAATAGGCTCTTGAAATACGGCGGTTTGCTCATGTTGAAAAAGGCGCCTTGTAAAAAATACAGCAGAGTTAAAACAGACGGGACGGAGAAGTTCTCCGTCCCGTCTGTTTTTTTGGAAAAGGAAGGCAGGGCTTTTGCAAGGGCTCTGCCGAGGGGAAACGGCTGAAAGGCGCAGGCGCGGGGCTTTTTGCGCTCCGTCACATCGTTTCGATTTAAAAAGGCGCTGCTCTTTGAAATGTGAAAAAGGGTTTTGGCGTCAGGCCCTGCCTTGGGGCAGCATGGCGAGCACTTTTTGCCAAATCTCCTCATCCACCGGGATGCCCTGGGCCATGTTTTCGGCCCGGACCCGCAGCATCCCGGCTCCCGGCCAGCGTACCGGCTCACCGGGCACGCGGCGGGGCGTGGTCTCAAGTTCTTCAAGCGTCTGCTGTACCTTGTCAAAGAGCGCCTCCCTGTCGGGCAGGGATGAGGTGTCGATGGCCAAAAACACCTGGGAAAGCTGGGTTTCGGCAGGCTCTTTGCCCACCTCGCGCGTGCAGTTTCCGCCCGAGAGGGTTGCCGCAATCAAATCAAGCAAAATGGAGAGGCCGGACCCCTTCCAGTAGCCGATGGGAATGGTCTGACGGCTCTGAAAGATTTTTCCGGGGTCTTTGGTGAGATTTCCCTGGCTGTCGTAGCCGCCTTCAAAGGGAAGCTGACTTCCCTGCTTCATGAGAAGCTCGAGCTTCCCGTAGGAGGCAAAGCTCATGGCAATGTCAAGCAGCAGGGGAGAGTCCCCGTGGGGCAGGGCGAGCACCATGGGGTTGTTGCCGACCTTGCACTGCGTGCCGCCCCAGGGCGGCATGTTGGGGCTGGTGTTTGTCCACAGGATACCGATGCAGTTTTGCCGCGCCATCATGAGCCCATAGGTTCCGGGCCGCATCCAGTGATTGGTGTGGGCCAGCGCCACACAGCCGATGGTGTGCTGGCGAGCCAGCTCGACGGCGCGCTGGGTACAAAAATATGCGTTGAGATTTCCCGGGCCGCCGTGTCCGTCCCAGCGCTCCAGGGCACCCAGCGAGAGCGTGAGGGAGGGGCGGGCATGGATGTCGACATAGCCCTTGTCAATGAAGTCGATAAAGCGGGGGAAACGGTTGAGACCGTGACTGTAGACTCCGTCGAGGCTGGCCTGGGTGAAGAGCTGGGCACAGAGTGAGGCGCGTTCGGGCTCCATCCCCTTGTGCAGCAGGATTTGATTGAAAACGGTTTGCATTTGAGACTGCGGGATTCTCAGCATGAAAGACAACTCCTTGATGGAAAGGTTTGTCTTATTGTATCACGGAAGGCTGCGGCAGGGCAAGAAAGGGAGCGACAGGCAAGATGGAAAGAGCAGACGGAGCGCCATGTCTCCGCCTGCCCTTTTCCGCATTCGAGTGGATCGGAAGTGGTGCTGTCAGCGTTTCCAGAGGATTTCGCCGTTTTTGATGGCCATATCGCATTGCAGCAAATGACGGATGTCCTCGATGGGATTGTTTTTGTAAACGGCAAAGTGCGCCTTTTTCCCAAGCTCGATGCTGCCGAGCTCTTGATCAACCCCCAGAAGACGGGCGGAGTCAAAGGTGGCCGCACGCAGCGCCTCAAAGGGAGTCAGGCCGCAGCGCTCCACCATGATCACAGGCTCCTTGGAAGAGCTGGTGTGAAAGCAAAAAGGAGTGCCGCAGTCGGTTCCGCAGGCGCAGGGGACGCCCGCGTCAAAGGCTTTGCGGAAATTGCCGATGCTGGCCTCTGCAAGTTCTAAGGCCTTTTGAACAAACTCCTCAGGCACGCCCTTGCCCGCGCCACTGACAATGTCAAAGGCCGAGGCCAGCGTGGGGACAAACCAGGCCCCCGTTTGCTTGAAGAGCTCCAGGGTTTCGTCGTCGATGCCGTCGCCGTGCTCGATGCAGTCCACCCCCGCGCGCAGGGAGTTGCAGATCCCCTGTGGGTTTTCCGCATGCACGCACACCTTGACCCCCACCTTGTGCGCCTCACGCACCACGACAGCCATTTCCTCCACGTCGAGCTGTACGGCGCCCGGAATGCCGTTTGGCGTGCAGACGCCTCCCGTTGCAAAGAGCTTGATCCAGTCTGCGCCGGCCTTGAGCATCTGACGTGCCGCCTTTCTGCATTCGTCCACGCCGTCGGCCTCGATGGCGCTCATGTAGCTGCTGCCGCCCGTCATGGTGATGCCTCTGCCACAGACCAGCATGTCGGGGGCAACGCGGATGCTGCCGTCCCTGACGGCATCCCGAAGGTCAAAAGCCAGCATCCCCTGGCAGCCGACATCCCGGATAAAGGTCACACCGTCCCTGATATAGGTTTCCAGGTTGTTGATGGCCAAAATGGTGCGCTGAGCCTCCGAAAACTGTTCAAGGCTCTGATCTCCCGCCCCCGTCTTGGTGCAGTGGACATGGACGTTGAAAAGACCGGGACAGACATAGGCATGCTGCAGGTTGAAAACTTCGGCCGCTTTTGGGAGTGGCAGCCTGGCCCCCATGGCGGAAATTTTCCCGTTTTCCACCAGAATGGTTACGTCCTGTTCGATTTTGGCCTGCAGGACGTCGATAACATTGGCATTGGTGAAGGCTTTGAGGTTCATAACGGCTTGTGGCTCCTTTCACAGACGAGAGACGTCGGGCAAACTGGTTTGAAATATCTTTCGGGGTTATTCAAGAGAGGCGTCGGCCAGCATGGAAGCCTCAGCGATGAACTGATCCATGGTGCCGTCCTCATTGACGGTTTTGATAATGCCGTTGAGATACTCCGCCCACTCGGTCTCGCCCTTCTGAACGGCAAGGCAGGTGCCCGGACCCTCATATTCGATTTCGACATCGCTGACGATGAGGTCGTCGTTGCCAGAGACATAGGCCGTGGCGCAGGGGTAGTCGATGCAGACGGCATCAATTTTCCCGGTCTTGAGCTCGGTGATGAGCTCCGAAAGCTTGGTGAGCTTGATCACGTTGCTGGTAATGCCTTCGGCAATGTCCTCCTGGATCGTGCCCTTCTGAACACCGATGGAGGCGCCGGCCAGCTCCGCCGTGGTGGGGTAGAGATCCACATCGGCCTTGCGCAGGATGATGGACTGCTCGGATTCAAAAATTTTATCGGTGAAGTCCGCCGCCTTGAGGCGCTCCTCGTCGGGAGACATGCCGGCAGCCACGATGTCAAACTTGTCTTGCTGCAGGCTGATGAGCAGGCTGTCAAAGGCCATGTCGGTCACTTCAAGCGTAACACCCAGATCGTCTGCGATATACTGGCACAGCGCGATGTCAAAGCCCACGATGGTGTCGACCCCGTCAATCTCCGTGTGGAATTCATAGGGCGGGTAGTCGGCGGAGGTTCCGATTCTCAGCTTTCCCTCCTGCTTGATCTTGTCGATGCGGGAGAGCTCGCCGGAAGTTTGTACGGTTTCGTTTCCTTCGGTGGAGCCGCCGTTTTCTTCGCTGTTGTCATCCGAAGTGCTGTTGCAGGCAAAAAGGGTGAACAGAAGGGTCACAGCCAAAAGAAGAGTGAGAAGTTTTTTCATGAGAGGGTCCTTTTTGAATAAAATTTCATAAAAATGATTAAATATACATAAAAGGGGAGAACAAAGCCGAATCCGGCAAAGCGGATCCGGCTTTGCTTGAAGCAAACTGAGCTGCTTGGTTTTCAATCAAAAACAATCAGGCAGGCGGCCTCAGAATCGGCATCCTCGCTGGACGCATTGGCCAGCTCCTGTGCTTCGGCAACAAACCTGTCAATGCTGCCGTCTTCCTGCAGCTTGGCGATGGTGTCGTTGAGGAAGGCCATAAATTCGCCGTTGTCCCCCTTCTGAATGGCGCCGGCAAAGCCGGTGTTTTCCCAAACGATGCCGATGTCCTGGCACAGAAGGTCGGGATGGGCCGAAACATAGGCCGAAGCCACCATGGTGTTGGTGCAGACGCCGTCAATTTTCCCGGTCTTGAGCTCCATGATGAGCTCGGGGAACTTCTTGAGCTTAATGACTTTGTTTTCATCGGTCAGGTCGGCCGCGATGGTTTCCTGTACGGTGCCGGCCTGGACGCCCAGCGTGGTGCCGGCCATGTCCTCGGTGGTGACATACTTGTCGGCATCCTCGGCACGGATAATGACAATCTGCTTATTGTGGAAAAAGACGTCGGTGAAGTCGACCGTCTTGGCGCGCTCTTCATCGGGGGTAAGGCCGGCCATGACTAAATCGAAGTCGCCCTTTTGCAGGCTGATAAGCAGGCTTTCAAGTGCCATGTCGACCAGCTTGAGCTCCACGCCCAGTTCATCGGCAAAAGCCTGGGCAATGGCAATGTCAAATCCGACAATGGTGTCAACGCCGTCGATTTCCATGTGGAATTCATAAGGCGGGTAGTCGGCAGAGGTTCCGACAACCAGCTCGCCGGCAGCTTTGATATCAGCAAGCTTATTCATGGTTCCGGCCTCGGAGCCGTTTTGTTCTTCCTGCTGTCCGTCTTCATTTGCCGGAGGAGTATCGTCGTCGTTGGCGCAGGCGGCAAAGCTCAGCAGCATGACGAGGGCAAGCAGTAAACTCAGAAGCTTTTTCATGGGGGTGGTTTCCTCCTTAGAATCTGCCTGTGGCAGCGAATGTAATAACGCAAGTATAGATTATAAATATACTAAAGTCAAGAAAAATTTGAATAAATATAATAGCCAATCAGAAGTTTGTGCAAGAGCAACAGGAAAGCTTAATAATGTGATAAAAATTTGTGCAGGAATGCAAATTTTACCACTCAGGCAAAAGCTTGGGGAGGAAGACACGCAAAGAGATGCAAAAAAGCCTCAAGCGCGTATGAGAAGCGTGCAGACAGCCCGCTTTGGGATTGGGTCTTAGCTCTTGGGCTTTTCGTACTGGGCGTTTTCCTTGGCCTGCTGCATCAGGGTGTCAAACGAACCGTCGGCGAGTCCCTGCGCGATGACGGAGTTGACAACGTCAATCAGATCCTGATTACCCTCCTGTGCAACCACGCATTTGTTGACCTGTCCGTCTTCCAGCACGATGTCCGAAATGGCCAGGTCATCGTGCGCTGTCAGATAGTCTTCGGCGACGACATAGTCCACCACGATGGCCTCAATCTTGTCCTGCTTGAGCTCAGTGACAAGGTCGGGGAATTTGACCAGCTCCAGACAGGTGACATCCTGCGCCATGTTGGCCGCCAGTTCGGCCTGCACGGTGCCCTTCTGAGCCCCCACGGTGCAGCCCGACAGGCTTTCTGCAGTGGTGTAGGTGTCAAGGTCTTCCGTACGGATCAGAACGGCCTGGCCTTCCACATAGTAGGGATCGGAGAAGAGCCCGTAGCGCGCAGGGTCATAGGTGACGCCGGCTGCCACGAGGTCAAATTTCCCCTCTTGCAGGCTGATGAGAAGTGCGTCAAAAGCCATGTCGGTGATCTCGAGCTCAACCCCAAGCTCCTCGGCAATCAGTTTGCCAAGCTCAATGTCAAAGCCGACGATGGTATCCTGGCCGTCGACATCCATGTGGTATTCAAAGGGAGGGTAATCGGCCGAGGTTCCAAGGCGAAGCTTTCCGCTTTGCTTAATTTGGTCCACGGCGGAAAGCTCCTGCCCGTCGTCGTTTTGAGAATCGCCGTTTTCAGAGGAACCCTCGTCTGTGCTGCAGGCGGCAAACGAGATAAGCAGGAGAAGGGAGAGCGCCAGGGCAAGCAGTTTTTTCATGACATCGTTAACTCCTTTTTGATGGTTTTTGTGACTTGCCTGTGATATATGTCAGAGTATATACTAATAATTATTCAAAGTCAATGGTAAAATTGAATAAATATAATAAAATTGGGGACGGCATTTTTGCCGTCCCCAATAAGCTGAGAGTGAATTTTTTTACATTCTTACAAACCGGGCTTTTTATTCCCAAAGGGGGTTGTCCCACTGGTGCAGCGTCACGCCCAGGCCCATTTTCTTGGCGTTGAGATACATGGAATAGGCGATCATGATATCGAGCGCGCCAAGGCCCATGGAGGCACAGTAGAGCGTTTCATCGGCAGATTTTCTGCCGGGGTGCTCGCCAAGAGCAAGCTTGGAGAGCTCCACAACGTCTTCAAACTGGATTTCTCCGGCGTGGTGCAGCTGCGCAACGTCGAGTTCCATATGGCGAATCATCTGCTCCCAGTAGTCGACAAAGACCTGATCCGCGCCACGGATGACATCGTGTTCCACTTCGTGGGCCGCCATTTGAATCACCGTGGCCCCCTTGTTGACGCAGTCGGGCGTGATAAAGGGCTTGCTGGTGGTGGTCTGAGTGACGATGAGCTCTGACTTTTTGGCGCAGCCCTGCGTGTCGGTGGAGGGGATGATGTTGGCCTTGCACACGCCCTCAAATTCCTTCTTGAGGCCCTCGGCCTTGGAGATGTCGAGATCGCACAAATAAATGGTCTCCAGGGTGGGCACGGTTTCCCCAAGCGCCATGATGGCGGTGCGGCCGATGACGCCGGCGCCCACCAGGGTGGCGACCTTGGCGTTTTTGGGCGCGGTGTACTTTGCAAACATGCCAGCCACGGCAGCAGTGCGCATGGCGGTGATCAGGGTGGCATCCATGATGCAGAAGGGCAGCACGGTGTCGGGATCGCTCAGGATGGCGATGTCGATGCCGTAGGGGATGCCGGGGGTTTCGGCGTTTTTCTTGGACTCACAGGCCCATTTGATGCCGCCCACCTTGATGTCGCCGCCGATGTAGGCGGGCATGGAGTTGAAAAAGGAGGTCCAGTGCTCGTCATCGGGGATCTTGGTGCTGACCTTGGGATGGTTGATGATTTCACCCTTGCCGAAAAGCTGATAGGTTTTTTCGCAGGCGGCCAGCACCTGCTTCATGTCGAGCAGGCCGGCCTTGATAACGTCTTCCTGCTTAAGAAACAGAATTTCAGACTTGATCATATCAGTTCCCCCTTTGTTTTGTGATTTCAGATGCCCTCCCCGAAAGCGGCACGGGGAGGCGGCAGTTCTCCGATCGCTGCGGGAAAGATTATTCCCACAGGGGGTTATCCCACTGATGCAGCGTCACGCCCAGGCCCATTTTCTTAGCGTTGAGATACATGGAGTATCCGATCATGATATCGAGCGCGCCAAGGCCCATGGAAGAGCAGTAGAGCGTCTCGTCGGCAGACTTTCTGCCGGGATGCTCGCCCAAAGTGAGCTTGGAGAGTTCAACAACGTCCTCGAATTTGAGTTCGCCGGCGTTATAGAGCTGGGTGACGGCCTTTCCGGTGTTAGTGATCATCTGCGTCCAGTAGTCGACGAAAATCTGATCGGCATTTCTGACAACATCGAGCTCCACTTCGTTGGAGGCCATCTGAATGACGGTGGAACCCTTGTTGACCCACTCGGCCTTGAGGAAGGGCTTGCTGGCCGTGGTCTGGGTGATGATGAGCTCCGACTTTTTGATGCAGCCCTCGGTATCGGTGGAGGGGATGATGGTGGCCTTGCAGGTGCCTTCAAATTCCTTTTTGAGGGCCTCGGCCTTGGAGATGTCGAGGTCGCACAGGTAGATGGTCTCAAGGGTGGGTACGGTCTCGCTGACGGCCATGATGGCGGTGCGGCCGATGACGCCGGCGCCTACCAAAGTGGCGACCTTGGCATTCTTGGGCGCGGTGTACTTGGCAAACAGGCCGGCCACGGCAGAGGTGCGCATGGCGGTGATGAGCGTGGCATCCATGATGCAGAAGGGCAGCACGGTGTCAGGGTCGCTCAGGATGGCGATATCGATGCCGTAGGGGATGCCGGGGGTGGTGGCATTTTTCTTGGACTCACAGGCCCATTTGATGCCGCCGACCTTGACGTCGCCGCCGATGTAGGCGGGCATGGAGTTGAAAAAGGAGGTCCAGTTTACGGGGTCGGGGATGCGGGTGCTGACCTTGGGATGGTTGATGATTTCGCCCTTGCCGAGCAGCTGATAGGTTTTTTCGCAGGCGGCCAGCACCTGCTTCATGTCGAGCAGGCCGGCTTTGATGACGTCCTCTTGCTTGAGAAACAGAATTTCAGACTTGACCATGTTAAAAGTCCTCCTTAAAGAAAATAGTAAAAAATTTTTATATTTGGAAACGGCTTTGAATGTTGTATAACCTGCAGGTCAGATGAGCACCTTGGAAAGGAAATCCTGGGTGCGGGGGTTTTGCGGATTGGAGAAGAGCTCATACGGCACGTTTTGCTCCAGGATGACGCCGTCGTCCATAAAGAGAACGCGGTCGCCCACTTCCTTGGCAAAGCCCATTTCATGCGTGACCACCACCATGGTCATGCCGTCGGCCGCCAGCGCCTTCATAACGTCGAGGACCTCCCCCACCATTTCAGGGTCGAGCGCCGAGGTGGGTTCGTCAAAGAGCATCACGTCGGGCTCCATGGCCAGCGCGCGAACGATGGCGATCCTCTGCTTCTGACCGCCCGAGAGCTGAGAGGGAAACGCGTCGGACTTGTCGAGCAGTCCGACCCGCTCGAGCAGCCGCGTGGCAATGGCGCGCGCCTGCTCGTCGGACAGTCCCTTGACCTTGGTGGGCCCGATGAGAATGTTGTCCATGACAGACAGATTGTTGAAGAGGTTGAACTGCTGAAACACCATGCCCATCTTCTGGCGCAGCTTGTTGATGTCGGTCTTGGGATCGGTAATGTCGGCTCCTTCAAAGATGATGTGGCCGCTTGTCGGCTCCTCAAGGCGGTTGAGGCATCGCAAAAAGGTCGATTTGCCCGAACCAGACGGGCCAATGACCACGACCACCTCCCCCTTGTAGATGTTTTCGTCGATGCCCTTGAGCACTTCAAGGGTCCCAAAGCTCTTATGCAGATCCCGGACCTCAATCAAAAGGGTTTTTTCCTCAGTCACTGTTTCTCAGTCTCCTTTCAAACAAGTCGATTCCGTGGCCCATAACCAGATTGAGAATCAGGTAGATGATGGCCGAGATGTAATAGCAGGGCAGGGGGTTGTAAGTCGACGTGACCACAATGCCGTTGTTGTACATGAGGTCTGTGATGCCCAGATACTGCACAACGGCAGTCTCCTTGATCATGGTGACGAACTCGTTGCCGATGGCCGGCAGGATGTTTTTGATCGCCTGCGGCAAAATGATGGTGCGCATGGCCTGGCCCTGCGTCATGCCGATGGAGCGGGCGGCTTCGCCCTGCCCCTTGTCGACAGCCTGGATGCCCGCACGGATGATTTCGGCAACGTAGGCCGCCGAGTTGAGCGACAGCGCAATGACGCAGGGGGCAAGACGCTCAAAATCCATGCCCAGAACAACCCAGTCGGGATATTTGATAAAGTCCAGTTGGAAGTATACGATCCAGAGCTGAACCAGCAGGGGCGTTCCGCGAATCACGGTGATGTAAAGCTTGGAAAAGCCACTGAACAGTCTGTTGTTGGACAGCCGCATGATGCCCAGCAGGCTGCCTAAAATGGAGCCCACAAAAACCACTGCCAGCGACAGCAGAATGGTGGCCTGCGCACCGCGCAGAAAGTAGCGGTAGTAGTCTGTGAAAATCTCGAAAATGATCAAGCCAAAACTCCCCTTCTCTTTTGATGAGGCAATGAATGAGATACTGCATAAAACCGAGTAATCTTACAGCATGGAAGCTATTATACGCTGCGAAGGGGTGGCTGTCAAGAGAAAATCGAATAAAAATACAAAGAGATGAAACATTAAAGAATAAACATGCAGGCCGGGGCCGGGGGCTAAAAATGTGAAGCTTGCTACACAACCGACCGAATCCAGTTGCCGCGCCGCAGGTGAATGAGGCCCAGCGTGAGCTTGACGGCGTCCTCCGAGAGCTGCAGCAAAAAGAGCCCTGAAATGGGAAGCTTGAAAATCACGGCTCCCACAAAAACCAGGGGCACGCCGATCAGCCACAGGGCGCCTAGCTCGCTTTTGGCGGCAAAGGAAGTGTCGCCGCCTCCCCGGAAAAGTCCCACGATGAGGGTAGAGGCCGAGACCTTGAAGGGCATGGCAAATGCATAGATGCTCAGCAGGGTAATGGCATCGCTTGACACCTGTGCCGACACCTCATACAGGGTGAGCACGGCAGGCGCGGAAAAAAAGAGGCATACCCCGGTGAGCACCCCGGTGGTGGCGGCGGTAATCAGCAGCTTGCGGCCGTAATCTTTTGCCCTTTCGAAATCGCCCGCGCCCACAAGGTTGCCGACCATGACCAGTGCCGAGCCGGCCACTGAGAAGCTAAAGACCATGAAGACCTGCTCCACCGTTCGGGCGATCTGGGAGGAGGCCAGCGCCGAGGTTCCCAAAAGCCCATAGGCAACGGTGTATAAGGTAAAGCCGATGCCCCACAGCGTGTCATTGAGCAGCACGGGCAGGGCGGTGCGGAAGACGCGCAGGGCAAAGGGGGCGCCGAAGGAGAAATAGTTTCCAAGGGAGGTGCGCAGGGGGGCATTTTTTTTCAGCGCGATGACAGACAGCAGCATAAACTCCACCACGCGGGCGATGACGGTGGCCAGCGCCGCCCCACGGACGCCCATGCGCGGGAATCCGCACAGGCCGAAGATGAGCAGCAAATTGAAAACGGCGTTGACCGTGAGCGCCACAAAGCTGATCAGCATGGGCAGGCGGGAGTTGCCGATGGAGCGTAGCGCCGAGGAGAGCAGAAATGTCAATCCGGTGATGACATAGCTCCAGCAGATGATGAGCAGATAGTCCTCACCCAGTGCAAGAACCGGGGCTTCACGGGAAAAGAGGGAGAGCACAAGCGTGGGGGAGAGCAGGCCGACACAGGTGAAGAGGATACCGATAAAACAGACGGCGCAAAAGCCAAGCCCCATCACCTTATAGATGTTTTCCCGGTTGTTTGCGCCCCAGTATTGGGAGATAAAGATGCTGCACCCGCCCGAGATGCCCTCCAGGAAGAGAACATAGACAAAATAGAGCTGGTTTGCAATGCCCACGGCCGCGACTTCCGCGTCGCCCAGACGACCCACCATGAGGGAGTCGAGCATGTTGACCGAGGAGAGCAGCAGCTTTTGTATAATCATGGGCACCGCTAAAATCAGCAGGGTGCGCAAAAATCTGGGGTCCCGAAAGGGGTTTCGCGGACGGGATGAAACTTCTTGCATGAGAGACCTCCTTCAAACGGCAGGTGGGGAAAGCGGGCATTTCCCGATGTCCGGGGGTATGGCATGACCTCTTTGTGGCCGTATCTCTCCGTATCATCCGTATAAAAAGACAAAGCCACAGGGCTTTGCCTTTTCGACAATTCGCGTCAGGCAAGAGATGGGAGGCAGCTCAGGCTCCCGGCTATTGCTTGTGAAACAGCTTTTTGCTCTGGTAGACAGGTTCCATTGTCAGCCGGATGCCGACCTTGCGCAGCAAATCGCTGTCCACTTGGGAGAGGATGACGGTGGAGTGGGCCTCGCAGCCCTTGAGCTTTGGGAGCTGATCCATGGCGCGCTGCGCCTGGGGGTCGGTGACGGCACAGATGGCAAGGGCAAGCAGCGTCTCGTCGGTGTGCAGGCGGGGGTTGTGATTGCCCAGGTGACCCACTTTGAGCGCCTGGATGGGCTCTATGATGGCGGGGGAGATCAAAAGAGCGGCGTCGTCGATTCCCGCGAGGTATTTGAGAGCGTTGAGCAGCGCGGCGGAGGTGGCCCCCAGCAGAGGGCTGGTTTTTCCGGTGACGATGGTGCCGTCCTCCAGCTCGATGGCAGTGGCCGGGGCGCCGGTATCCCGCGCGCGGTCAAGGGCGGGTTGGACGCAGCGCCGCTCCGAGAGATCAACGCCGGCCTGGCTCATGACCAGCTCCATGCGATACATGGCGTTTTCGTCCATGCGGCCCACTTTGATGTCATAGCAGGTGGCATAGTAGCGGCGTAAAATCTCCTGGCGGGAGGCCTCCCGGCAGACCTCGTCGTCCACGATGCAGTTGCCAGCCATATTGACGCCCATGTCAGTGGGGGATTTATAGGGACAATGGCCGAAAATGCGCTCGAAAATGGCGCTGACCACAGGGAAAATCTCCACATCCCGGTTGTAGTTGACGGTCACCTTCCCGTAAGCTTCGAGATGGAATGGGTCAATCATATTGACGTCCTGCAAATCCACCGTAGCCGCCTCATAGGCCAGATTGACCGGGTGCTTGAGCGGGAGGTTCCAGATGGGGAAGGTTTCGAATTTGGCATAGCCGGCATTGACCCCGTGGTGGTGCTCGTGGTAAAGCTGAGAAAGACAGGTGGCCATCTTGCCACTGCCGGGGCCGGGGGCGGTCACAACCACGAGCGGGCGGGTGGTTTTGATGTACTCGTTTTTGCCAAAGCCCGCCTCGCTGACAATGTGCGAGATGTTGGCGGGATAGCCGTCGATGGGATAGTGCCGATAGGTGGGAATCCCCAGCTTCTCAAGCTTGTCCTGAAAGCGGTTGGCCGCCGACTGTCCGGCGTATTGGGTCAGGCAGACGCTGCTGACATACAGGCCCAGCCCGCGAAAGGCGTCAATCAGCCGCAGGGTCTCCAGGTCATAGGTGATGCCCAGGTCTCCGCGCCGCTTGTTTTTTTCGATATGGTCGGCGTTGATGACAAGCACAAGCTCGGCCTGGTCGGCAAGCTCGAGCAGCATGCGCACCTTGCTGTCTGGCTGGAATCCGGGCAGAACGCGCGAGGCGTGGAAGTCGTCGAAGAGCTTTCCGCCGAACTCCAGATAGAGCTTGTCAAATTGGGCAAACCGCTCCCTGATGTGCTGAGACTGCCGTTTCAAGTAGGCGTCATTGTCAAAACCGATGTGCGCCACAAAAATCCCCCCTTATTCATTTTCAAACAACCCATATAGTTTACGAGAGGAACGCCCGTTTGTCAATGAAATTAGGCATGAATCTTCGCACTCTATTTTTGTCATGCGTAAGGAGGCGAGGCATCTTGCATTTTAATGTAAAATCTGGTATGATTTGAGGTACGACATGTGAGCTCCCGGCACGCTCAAAGAGAGAAACAGACGGCCATGGAGCCAAAGGAAGGGAGAGTCTGGCCAAATGAATTTGCCCAAGGAGCTGTCGCTGCCTTTGGTACGCGTCACCGAGGCGGCCGCCCTGAAAGCGGCCCGTACGCAGGGGCACGGAGACAAAAACGGCACCGATAAGGCGGCTACCGACGCCATGCGCGGCATGCTGGATTACATCGACATCAAGGGCTGCGTAATTATCGGGGAAGGGGAAAAGGACGAGGCGCCCATGCTCTACTGCGGCGAGATAGTCGGCATGCAGCACAGTGACAGCATGGAGGTTGACATTGCCGTTGACCCCGTGGACGGCACCACCATGACGGCAAACGGCATGGGCAACGCCATTTCGGTCATCGCCATGGGCGAGCGGGGTTCCATGATGAGCATTCCCTGCTTTTACGCCCTCAAGCTGGCCTGCGGGCCCGAGCTGCGCGGGCACATGGATTTGAATGCTTCGCTGACCGAGAATATCCGTGTGGCGGCAGCGCGGCTGGACAAGTCGTATGCCGACATCACGGTGGCGGTGCTCAACCGCCCCAGGCACGATGAATTTATCAAGGAAATCCGATCGCTGGGCTGCCGTATCAAGCTCATTCAGGACGGCGACATCGCGGCCGCCATCGCCACTTGCGACGAGGAGCACGGAATTGATTTTTACTATGGCATTGGCGGAGCCCCCGAGGCGGTGATTTCGGCTGTGGCCATGAAGGCGCTCGAGGGCGACCTGCAGGTGAAAATGTGGCCCACAAAGCCGGAAGAAAAAGAAGCCCTGTTGAACAAGGGGCTCAGCGACAAAAAAATCTACACGGCGGAGGATTTGGCCAAGGGAGACAATTTGATTTTCTCGGCCACCGGCGTGACCGACGGAACCCTGCTGCGCGGCGTGCGTTTTTATGGGGAGAAGGCGAAAACCCATTCGCTGCTCATGCGCAACCAGACCAAGACGGTCAGATACATTGAAGCCATGCACAACCTGCGCTACAAGACGCTGCCCTCCAAGGAGCTGCACCGGGAAAAGCCGGTGTAACCGGCGAGCAAAATGCCGGATGTTGTGCGGCGTACCGGCCTGGATTTTGGCAATTTTAATAAAAACAGGCAGGGAATAATCACAAGTTTTACAAAACCTCTTGACAGTGGCGCCGCAGACGTGCTAAAGTAAGGCGTAAAATTTCATAGAAAAAAGCCGTGACGAAGAATGGTTTGGGTGAAAAAACATTTCAGAGAGCCGATGGATGGTGCGAATCGGCATGAAAAAGCCTTTTCCTCTCCCTTCCGAGCTGGAAGCCTGAAGCCTGCCGGTGTGTAGGGCGACCCGTGAATGCCGCGTGAGTGCATAGAAGTTGCTGGACTTCGAAGAGGTGGCGGACCAGTGTGTCCGCAATTTGAGTGGTACCGCGAGTGAAACGTTGTGTTGCACCCGTCTCAAAGCAAGGATGCTTTGAGACGGGTTTTCTTTTTGCCGACGCAGGCCCTGCGGGACCGCAGCGTTGGGGGAAAACGTGCGGTGAAGAGGAGAATTGTGCGGGCAGGGGAGCGCGAAAAGGAAAAAGACGAAAACCACTGCCCCGTACGCCGGCCGGCCTGCGGGCCTGCCGGGGAGAAACAGCAGCAAAAAGGAGTCGGTTTTTTATGATGGATGCAAGCAAGTATCGGGTCGGCTATTTTCCCGTGGACAACAGGAAATACGGCAAGTGGATGGACAAGGACCATGTGGAGCAGCCGCCCATTTGGTGCAGCGTGGACATGCGCGACGGGAATCAGAGCCTTGTGATCCCCATGAACCTGGAAGAGAAGCTCGAGTATTACAACATGCTCCTTGAGGTTGGCTTCAAGGAAATCGAGGTGGGCTTTCCTGCGGCAAGCGAGACGGAATACGAGTTTTTGCGCACCCTGATTGACAACAACATGATCCCCGAGGACGTCACGGTGCAGGTTTTGACCCAGTGCCGCGAGCACATCATCCGAAAGACCTTTGACGCCTGTAAGGGCGCGCCAAGCGCCATCATCCATTTTTACAACTCGGTGAGCGTGGCACAGCGCGAGCAGGTGTTCAAAAAATCCAAGGAGGAGATCAAGCAGATTGCCGTCGACGGGGCTAAGCTGGTCAAGAAGCTGGCGGGTGAATACGAGGGCAATTTCCGCTTTGAATATTCTCCCGAATCCTTCACCGGCACCGAGCCCGACTATGCGCTCGAGGTCTGCAATGCGGTGCTCGACGTTTTGGAGCCCGGGCCCGACAACAACGTGATTATCAACATTCCCGGCACGGTGGAGATGAGCATGCCCCACGTCTACGCCTCGCAGGTGGAGTATATCAGCGAAAACCTCAAATACCGTGAATTTGTCACCCTTTCGCTGCACGCGCACAACGACCGTGGCACCGCCGTGGCCGACACCGAGCTGGCCCTGCTGGCAGGGGCGCAGCGCGTGGAAGGCACGCTGTTTGGAAACGGGGAGAGAACCGGCAATGTGGACATCGTCACGCTGGCGCTCAACCTGTATTCCCACGGGATTGACCCGGGCCTGGACTTCTCCGACATGCCCTCGCTGGTAGAAACGTATGAGCGATGCACCCGCATGCATGTGTATGAGAGAACGCCCTATGCCGGGGCGCTGGTGTTTGCCGCCTTCTCGGGCAGCCATCAGGACGCCATTGCCAAGGGCATGAAATACAGGCATAAAAACAAGCTGCACGGGTGGAACGTTCCCTATATTCCGATTGACCCCACCGACATCGGCCGCACCTATGACGCCGACGTCATCCGGGTCAACTCCCAGTCGGGCAAGGGCGGCATCGGGTATCTGCTGGAGCAGTTTTTCGGCTACAGCCTGCCTGCCGGCATGCGCGAGCACTTTAGCTATCTGTGCAAGGACATTTCCGACCATGAGCATAAAGAGCTCAAGCCCCACGAGGTGCTGGAGATTTTCGAGAAGAACTATCTCAACCTCCCCGGCGACATCAGCGTGACCGATTTTGAGTTCACACGGGAAAACGACGTGGTAAAAATCGACATCACCTTTTTGAAGGACGGCGAGGAGACCGAGCTCGAGGCGCAGGGCAACGGCTCGCTGAGCGCCGTCAACGATGCGCTGAGAACCTATACGGGCAGAGAATATACCCTTGAGGTCTTCACGCAGCACAGCATGCAGGGGCAGGGCTCGCACAGTGTGGCCGCCTCGTATATCGGGCTTGAGACCGGGGACGGCAGGATGTTCTGGGGCGCCGGCACCGACACCGACGTCATCAAGGCGAGCACCAACGCGCTGCTCAGCGCGTTTCACAATATGGTTAAGGGAGGCAAATAAGAATGGGGATGACCATGAGCCAAAAGATTCTCGCGGCCCACGCGGGGCTTGACAGCGTCGCCGCCGGACAGCTCATCAGCGCGAAGCTTGACATCGTGCTGGGCAACGACATCACGACGCCGGTGGCGGTCAACGAATTCAAAAAGGCGGGCTTTGACAAGGTGTTCGACAAGGACAAGGTCGCCATTGTGCTCGACCACTTCGTGCCCAACAAGGACATCAAGGCGGCAGAGCAGTCCAAGACCTGCCGGGAATTTGCCTGCTCACACTGCATCAGCCATTTTTACGATGTGGGCAAAATGGGCATTGAGCATGCCCTGCTGCCTGAGCAGGGGGTGGTGACTGCGGGCGACTGTATCATCGGGGCCGACAGCCACACCTGCACCTACGGGGCGCTGGGCGCCTTTTCCACCGGCGTGGGCTCGACCGACATGGCGGCCGGCATGGCCACCGGCACGGCCTGGTTCAAGGTGCCTTCGGCAATCAAATTCAATCTGACCGGCAAGCTGCCCTCAAACTGCAGCGGCAAGGACGTCATCCTCACCATCATCGGACGCATCGGTGTGGACGGGGCACTCTACAAGAGCATGGAGTTTACGGGAGAGGGCGTGCGCGGGCTGTCCATGGACGACAGGCTGTGCATCTGCAACATGGCGGTGGAAGCGGGCGCCAAAAACGGGATCTTCCCCGTCGACGACGTAACGCTGGCCTACCTGAAGGGCAGAAGCGAGCGTGAGCCGGTGGTGTATGAGGCCGATGCCGACGCCGTGTACGAGAGCGTTGTCGACGTGGATTTGAGTGCCGTCACGCCCACTGTCGCCTGCCCGCACCTGCCGGACAACACCCGCCCGGCAAGCGAGCTGCACGACGTTGGGGTGGATCAGGTTGTGATTGGCTCCTGCACCAACGGCAGGCTGGAGGATATGGAGGCGGCCTGGCGCATCCTGAAGGGCAAGCAGGTGGCAAAAGGGCTTCGCTGCATCATCATCCCGGCCACCATGCAGATTCTCAGGGAGTGTGTGGAGCGCGGCTGGTACACCGACTTTATCGACGCGGGTGCCGTGGTCTCGACGCCCACCTGCGGCCCCTGCCTGGGCGGCTACATGGGCATTCTTGCGGCGGGCGAGCGCTGCATTGCCACCACAAACCGCAACTTTGTGGGCCGCATGGGCCATGTGGACAGCGAGGTGTATCTCGCGTCCCCGCAAACGGCGGCGGCCAGCGCCCTGACCGGGTATATCACCGAATACAAGGAGGCGTGAAGCATGAATACAAAAGGAAAGGCCTTTCGGTATCCCGACAACGTGGATACCGACGTCATCATCCCCGCCCGCTATCTCAATACGTCTGACGCCAGGGAGCTGGCCCTCCACTGCATGGAGGACATCGACAGCGAGTTTGTCAATCGCGTGCAGCCGGGCGACGTGATCGTGGCCGGTTGGAATTTTGGCTGCGGGTCGTCGCGCGAACACGCGCCGCTTGTCATCAAGACCTGCGGCACGGGCTGTGTGATTGCCAAGAGCTTTGCCAGGATTTTTTACCGCAACGCCATCAACATCGGGCTGCCCATCCTGGAGTGCGAGCAGGCGGCGCAGGAGATTGAGGCGGGCCATGAGGTGGCGGTGGATTTTGACACCGGCATCATCACCGACGTGACCACCGGAAAGAGCTACCAGGCACAGCCCTTCCCGCCCTTTATCCAAAATATCATCAAAAGCGGGGGACTGCTCAATTCCCTCAGGGAAGGGAGCGCCAATGACTAAAAACATTGCGGTGATCCGGGGCGACGGCATCGGCCCCGAAATTGTGCAGCAGGCCCTGCGGGTGCTCGACAGGGTGGCCGCCCTCTACGGGCACACCTTTCAGTACACCGATGTGGACATGGGCGGATGCGCCATCGACAAATGGGGTGATCCTCTTCCGCAGGAGATGCTGGAAAAATGTCTGCAGTCGGACAGCGTGCTGCTGGGCGCCGTGGGCGGCGACAAGTGGAACGACCTGCCCGCGCAGATGCGCCCTGAAAAGGGCTTGCTGCGGCTGAGGGCCGGCATGGGCGTCTATTCCAACAACCGCCCGGCAAAAATCTGGCCGCAGCTTGCCGAGGCCTCGCCGCTCAAAAAGTCGGTGGTGGACAAGGGTATTGACTTCATCATCGTCAGGGAGCTGATTGGCGGCATTTATTTCGGAGAGCACAAAACCGAAGGCGAGCCGGGGCAGCAGGTCGCCACCGACCTGCTGGCCTATCACGAGAGCGAGATTGAGCGCATCGGGAGAATCGGCTTTGAAACGGCCCGAAAGAGGGGAGGGCGGCTGTGCTCGGTGGAAAAGAGCAACGTGCTCGATTCCAGCCGCCTGTGGAAGAAGGTCATGCACCGGCTGGCGGAGCAGTATCCCGACGTGCAGCTCTCCGACATGTTTGTGGACAACTGCGCCATGCAGATTGTCAGGGACCCCTCCCAGTTTGACGTGATTGTCACCGAAAACATGTTTGGAGACATCCTGTCCGACGAGGCCTCCATGATCACAGGCTCCATCGGCATGATCCCCTCCTCAAGCCTGGGTGCCACGTCCTGCGGGATTTACGAGCCCATCCACGGCTCGGCGCCCGACATCGCGGGCAGGGACGAGGCAAACCCCGTCGGCGCCATTTTGTCAGCAGCAATGATGCTGCGCTACAGCTTTGACATGAGTGAGGAGGCGCAGGCCATCGAGCGGGCGGTTTCAGACTATCTTGACACCGGCTGCCGCACCGCCGATATCATGAGCGGGACAATGACGCTGGTGGGCTGCAAAAAGTGCGGCGAAATGATCGAGGGACTTATCAGGAAAGACTAGGCCTCCCGCCGAATGGGGGGTGGGCAGCCTTTTTTTGAGGTGGCGTACCGCGAAAAGGGCCTCGGGAAGAGACACCTTTGCGCAAAAAAGCTCTGCCTGCAGATGCAGGCAGAGCTTTTTCAGGTGAAATTTCAGTCAGGTGAAATTTCAGAAGGGAATGGTCGAAAGGCCCCTTTGCTGACACCGGAAGAATATATTTCGGGGAGTTGACAGCGTTTTGTCAAATATTATAAAATAAAATTGGTAAACGTCGGGTTTCGCGCGCAGAATAAACGATTTTGTGAGGTGCGGCATGGCAAGAAAGAGGCTCAACAGAGGATATCTTGAGATTTCCCTGTATCTTTCCATCACCGTTTGCATCGGTATCGCCTTTACCTATCTGCTCTTCAACTCCACAGGCTTTTTCCTTGGCATCGCCAAGGTGTTCCGGGTGCTGCGGCCCATTTTGGTGGGCTTTTTTCTGGCTTACCTGATGCTTCCCCTGGTGCGGCGCGTGGAGTTTTACATCGTGAGCAACGTGTTTCCCAGAAAGTCAAAGAAGTTCCGGTATGTGACTTCTGTATTTATCACATACATTTTGTTTTTGCTCTTTGCCTACGCCTTCTTTTATGCGCTGCTTCCCCAGATTGTCAACAGCATTATTGACAACATTCAAAACCTGAAAAAGTATGAGCAGCTTTTGGGAAACTGGCTGATTGACCTGAACGAGAGATACGCCATCTCCAAGATCGCCGGATGGACCGACGAGGAGGTCTATGCCTGGTCCATGGGCCTGCTGGGAAGCGGCATCGAGTGGCTGAGCAGCCAGATGCCAGACTTTGTCAGCCAGACCATCAACATGGCCTCGGCGCTCTTCAACGCCCTGGTCAGCTTCGTGGTCTCCATTTACGTCGTGCTGGACAAGGATACCTTCAAGGGACAGTTCAAAAAGATGCTGTTTGCGCTCTTCCCGCCCCATGTGGTGGACACCGTGGTGCGCGTGCTCAAGGATGTCGACCGCATGTTCGGCGGCTTCGTGAGCGGGAAGTTCATCGACTCGGTGATCGTCGGCATTTTGTGCTTTGTCTTCATGAAGCTGCTGCATATCCCCGAAAGCGTGCTGATTTCGGTGGTGATGGGCGTGACCAACATGATTCCCACCTTCGGCCCCTTTATGGGCGGCATCCCCTGCGTCATCTTCATGGTCTTTGTCGACTACCGCTATGCGCTCACGCTGGCCATTCTCATCATCGTGCTCCAGCAGTTTGACGGAAACGTGCTCGACCCCAAGATTTTGGGCGATTCCCTTGGCATTTCGGCCTTCTGGGTGGTCTTTTCGGTGGTCTTCTTCGGCGGGATTTTCGGCGTGTGGGGCATGTTCTTCGGCGTGCCGACCTTTGCCGTGCTCTATAAGGAGACAGGGGAGCTCATTGACTATCTCCTGCGCAAAAAACGCTATCCCGTCAGCCGGGAGGCCTATGCAAAGGCGGGCTTTTCCCCGCGCCCGGTGGAGGAACAGCCGCAGGAATAGCCTGCGGCCGCCAAAAACCGCCAAAGCCCCCTCCTTTTTTCCAAAACACATTGACAAACGGGCAAAGAGGGGATATACTAGCCTGCGAGCCTACAATTTCATACCTTTATCAAGAGCGACGGAGGGACCAGGCCCCATGATGTCCGGCAGCCTGCCGCGGGAGCGGTAAGGTGCCAAATCCTGCGGTGCAGTGCGCCGAAAGATGAGGGGAAAAGAATGTTGCTGTGGCAGCGGCCTCGTCTTGCGGCGAGGCCGTTGTTTTGTCTGTAAAAATTGATATAAACCTGGAGCTTTCGTTAAAAAGGAGAAGGAAAATGGTAAAAAAGCTTTTCACATCGGAATCCGTCACGGAGGGACATCCCGATAAAATCTGCGATCAGATTTCCGATGCGGTGCTTGATGCGCTGCTCGAGCAGGATCCCGCCTCGCGCTGCGCCTGCGAGGTGACGGCCACCACCGGCCTGATTTCGGTGATGGGAGAGATTTCAACGACCGCTCACATCGACATTGCCGAGATTGCGCGCGGCGTGCTGCGCGACATCGGATACACCAGGGCCAAATACGGGTTTGACTGCGAGGCCTGCGCGGTGATTACGTCGATTGACAAGCAGTCGGCCGACATTGCCCTGGGGGTTGACCGTGCTCTGGAGGCCAAGCAGGGCGAGATGAGCGACGCCGAGGTGGAGGCCATCGGGGCGGGCGACCAGGGCATGATGTTTGGCTTTGCCTGCGACGAGACGCCTGAGCTCATGCCTTTGCCCATTTCGCTGGCACACAAGCTGGCCATCCGCCTGACCGAGGTGCGCAAGGCGGGCCTGCTGCACTATCTGCGGCCCGACGGAAAAACCCAGGTGACGGTGGAGTATGACGACGGACGCCCCTGCCGTATTGACACCGTGGTCATTTCGGCGCAGCACGGGCCCGAGGTGGCGGCCGACGACATGAGAGCCGATTTGATTGAACATGTCATCAAGCCCATTGTTCCGGCTGAGCTGCTGGACGAGGGCACCAAAATTTATATCAACCCCACGGGGCGCTTTGTCAAGGGCGGCCCCTCTGCGGATTCGGGTCTGACCGGGCGCAAGATTATCGTGGACACCTACGGCGGCTATTCGCGCCACGGGGGCGGCGCCTTCTCGGGCAAGGACCCGACCAAGGTCGACCGTTCGGCGGCCTATGCAGCCCGCTACATTGCCAAAAACGTGGTGGCGGCGGGGCTTGCCAGCAAGTGTGAAATCCAGCTCGCCTATGCCATTGGAGTGGCGAGGCCGGTGTCGGTGCTGGTTGACACCTTCGGCACCGGCGTGATTGAGGAGGAGGTCATCTCCGAGCTCATCATGCAGCATTTTGATTTGCGTCCTGCCGCCATCATCGAGCGGCTGGAGCTCAGAAAGCCCATTTATCGGCGTCTGGCGGCTTACGGACACATGGGCCGCGAGGAGCTTGGCGTGAAGTGGGAGCAGACCGACGTGGCGCCCGCACTGCGCGCCGCAGCCGGACTCCAGTGAAAGCCGCAGCAGGAGCCGCCGGGGCAAAGAGGGCGCTCTGCCTTCTTTTGTGCCTGGCGGCGCTGGTTTTTTCGCAGGGCTGCGGGGAGGTGCAAAGCGAGCCGGTGCGCGTGGTTGCAAGCTCGTTTGGCGGATACTCTCTGGCAAAGGCGGTGGCGGGGGAGCATGCCGTGGTCAACCTCATGAGCACGCAGGACGACGATCCCCACGGCTATCAGCCCGACGCCTTTTCCATTGCCAATCTCGCCTGCGCCGACCTGCTCATCACCATGGGTGAGGACATCGACACCTGGCTGCCCGAGCTTCGCCGGGACATCGACAGGGCGCAGACGGTGGTGCTGGACCTGTCTGCCGAAGGCGACCCTCATCGGCTGCTGCTGCCGCGTGAGGCTGCTGCTGTGGCGCTTGAGGTGGCGCAGCAGCTCAAAACACTGGATGAGCAGCACGGGGAGGACTATGAGGCCGCCGCAAGGCAGCTCTCGGAGCAGCTTGAGGCGCTTGACCAGAGGCTTGCCGAGGCGCTTGCCCCGGGCTTCTCCTTTGCGGTGGCGGGAGCCAATCCTTACGGCTGTCTGGAGGAGCTGCCCGGGGTGGTGCTGGTTGCCGCCGGAGAGGGCTGTAACGGGGAAACAGAGCAATGGGACGAGGAACTGCTTGAAAGGGCCAGAGAGGCCGGCGTGCAGCTGCTGCTCTTCAACGAGCGCGACGATGCCGATGAGGTGCAGGCGCTGGCGCAGGAACTTGGCGTTGAGACGCTGTTCTGGCATGCGCTGCACATGGTGCCGCAGGAGCAGCGCGAAGAGGGCGCCACGCTGTTGTCGCTGCTGGAGCAGACGGTGGAGGCGCTCGAGCAACATGCCCTGCGGGAGGAAAAGGGAGCGTGAGGATATGGGACTGGGGAATACGCTGCTTTGTCTGCTCTATCCGCCCCGATGTCCCTTTTGCGGCAGGGTGACGCCCGATGGCGCGCCCTGCCCTTCCTGTACGGAGGAGCTGTCCCGGACACCGCCGGTGCAGGCCCCCTTTCCGGGGGTGGAAGGCAGCTACAGCCGCCTGATTGCCGCCTATGACTACGCCGGCATGATCCGGCAGGCCATTTTGCGCTACAAAAAGCTGGGCCAAAGGGACAGCGACCTGCTGCTGGCGGGCTTTGTGTCGGTGGCGCTGCGCAGGCAGAGCGACGTGGGGGAATTTGACCTTGTCACGGCGGCGCCGGGCGGCAGCAGCTCGAGGGCCAGAGGCTTTGACGCCGGCGAGCGCATCGCCTTACAGACGGCGCGTCTGCTGTCGCTTCCCTTTTGCCCTGCGTTTTTGCCCCATGCGGGCAGGGCGCAAAAGGAGCTCTCCCAGAAAGAGCGGCTGCAGGCCGTGATGGACACCCGTATGCGCGAGGACCTGCCGCCGCTTGACGGGCTGCATGTTTTGCTTGTCGACGACGTGGTGACAACCGGCGCCACCGTCCGGCGCTGCGGCACGCTGCTGCGTCAGGCAGGGGCGGCACAGGTCACGGCGGCAGCCGTCGCCATCAGCGAGAAGGCCTGAGCGAAAGACGCCTCCCTGAGCGCTACAGGGCGCGCGGCGCTTCTTCTTTTGCGGCAGGGGGAGCGCCCTGCGCGGAGGAATTTTTGCAAATGCGCAAGGATTTTTGAAATTCGCATTGATTTTTGGCGCGCATCATGTAAAATAATAGGGTAAGGCCTCTGGCAGGAGGCCGGTTTTGTGATGGTATGAGTATGACTGTATGGAAGAGGGGAAGCAAAAGCTCCCCCGCAGGAGGTTTCAACGTGGCACGGGTAATCAACGCAAAGGAAATCGGAATTGATCTTGGCACGGCCAGCGTCCTCATTTATGTCAAGGGCAAGGGTATCGTGCTGCAGGAGCCCTCGGTGGTTGCCATCGAGCGCAACACCAATAAAATCCTGGCGGTGGGCACGGAGGCGCAGCGCATGCTGGGCAGAACCCCGGGCACCATTGTCGCCATTCGTCCTCTGCGCGACGGCGTGATTTCGGATTATGAGATGACGCAGCGCATGATCAAGTATTTTCTCAAAAAGGTCTGCGGCTTCATGCTCTTCAAGCCGCGCATCATGGTGTGCGTGCCTTCGGGCATCACCGAGGTGGAGGAGCGCGCCGTGATTGACGCCACCAATCAGGCGGGCGCCAAGAAGACCTATCTGGTGGAAGAGCCCATTGCGGCGGCGCTGGGAGCCGGCATCAACATCGAAATGCCCGACGGCAACATGGTGGTGGACATCGGCGGCGGCACCACCGACATCGCCGTGATTTCGCTGGGCGGCGTGGTGGTCAGCGAGTCCATCAAGACGGCGGGCGACAAGTTTGACGAGGCGCTGACCAAATACTGCCGCAAGAAATTCAACATCCTGATTGGCGAGCGCACGGCGGAAAAGATCAAAATGGAAATCGGCTGCCTGTTCCCCATGGAGGAGAAGGCGTCGGTCGACGTCAAGGGGCGCTGCCTCATGACCGGCCTGCCCCGCGTTTTCACCATTACGACGGACGAGGTCATGGAGGCCTTTGACGAGTGCGCCACCACCATCATCGAGGGTGTGCACAGCGTGCTCGAGCGCACGCCGCCTGAGCTGCTTGGCGACATTGCGCAAAACGGCATCATCATGACGGGCGGCGGTTCGCTCATCAAGGGATTCCCCGAGCGTATCGAGGCCAAAACCGGCATTCCCACTTATGTGGCAGACGATGCCATCTCCTGCGTGGCGCGCGGCACCGGCAAGTGCCTTGACCGCATCTCCAAGCTGCAGGACGGCACCATCAACCTGGCGCGCAACCGCGAGATGTACTAATCCTGTACGGGAGAGGATAAAAAGAGGGGAGAACAGAGCTTTCAAAGCCCTGTTCTCCCCTCTTTGTTTGTTGTGTTTTGAAAAACAGGCCTTTTAAGCCTTCAGGGCCTTACAGCCCCAGCTTGTTTTTCAAATCGGCCAGCTCGGCCTCCACCGAGGCGCTGGCATCTGCCTTGCGGTATTTTTCTTCCAGCGCGTCGGCGGGATCCACGGCACCCTCTGACAGCTCGGCCATGGCGTTGGCCTCGTCGAGCATGCGGTCGGCCTTTTGCTCCATGCGGTCAAAGGCGCTCATGGCAGCCTTGGCCTTTTCGCCCGAGGCGCCGATTTGGTTGACCTTTTCCTGCGTCTTGGCCACGGCAACCTTGGCCTTGATGGCGGCCTTGCGGGTGTTGAGCGAGGAGATGTCGGCCACCAGCTTGTCGTGCAGCTGACGCATGCGCACCGCATTCTCATGGGCGGCGGCGTAGGCGGTCTGAAGTGAGGCGCCGGTGTTTTCAAGCTCCTGCTTTTTGGAGAGCAGCACGCGTGCGTCGTCCTCGTTGCCGGCCAGCAGGGCGCGCTTTGCAAGCTCCTGATAGCGCGAGACCTCCTTGGCGTTTTCGTCCACCAGACGCTTGGTGCGGCTCTCCTCTGCCATGACGCCGGCGGCCTCCTGCTTGACCTCGGCCAAATCCTCCATCATGTCGCGCAGATACTGGTCTACCATTTTTGCGGGGTCTTCCGCTTTGTCGAGCAAATCATTGATGTTGGCGGAGATGATGTCTCCAAATCTGGAAAGAATACCCATGTTGCATCCTCCTGTCGGTTTGTTTATCGGGAACTTGGCGGGGACGATTCCCCACCGGGATTTTGCTGTGTTGTGTCAGGCGTGCTGGGGGCGTCGGGCTTTTTTGGCGCCTCGCCGCCTTCCACACTCCGGTCTGCCGTAGGCGGGGACGACTCATATTTTTTGGCAATCTCCTCGGTCTCGAGGTCGCCAAAGGATTCAAGAGGCGTCTCCAAAATCTCCTTCATGCGCTCCTGCTCCCGGCGCTTTTCCTCCTTTGCCCTCTTCCACCAGGTGAAAAGGATGACAAGCACCGCAACGACGGCGATGCTGATGCCGATTACGGTCAGAGGAGAGGTCGTCACCTTCATGATGCGCTGCGCGGTGTCGGAAAATGCCTTTGAGAAAAAAGTTTCCTCATTGAGGCTGCGGTCGTAGTAGTAGCGTTCGATGTTGTCAATCAGGATGTCTCCCGCCTCGGTATCAATCACCGCGCTCGCCTGTGTGCCGGCAAGGTACCAGGTCTGATGCTGGTTGCCATACTCCCAGAAGAGCACAAGCAGATGGGCTTCATCTTCAAAGAGCCGGTCATAGACCGAGTGGGCAAAGGCCTCGACCTGCTCATCGGTGGGGTTGTAGTTACCGTCGATGTTGTCAAAGAGGTAAAGGTAGGGCTGAACCCCCGTTTCGCGGTAAAACTGCTCCATGCCGGCCGTGAGCGCGGAGGAATCGGAAATCCAGCCCAGCTCGTCGGTGAAGTAGCCGGTTTCAATCACCGAGCCCTCGGGCAGAGGTTCCCGCTTGACGGTGGAAGGAGAGATGGAAGAGGAATTGCCAAGGCTGTTGAGGAAAAACGACACGATGAAAAGGAAGACGACAAGGCCGATCAGCGTGCCAAAGCATCCGGAACAGGAGGACTGTCCTCCGCTTCCTCCATTGCTTCCGCCGCCTCCGCCCGAGCCGCCCCATCGCCCGATGGGGACAAAGACCGTGCGGGTTCTGGGAGCTCCTCCGTGGAAAAAGCCGCCCGTTGCGGGCCGGCCTGCCGGGGAAGAGCCGCCGAAGCTGCGCCCACTGCCTCCGCCAAAGCTGCGCCCGCTTCTGCTGCCGCCGAAGCTGCGCCCACCCCCGCCGAAGCTGCGCCCACCCCCGCCGAAGCTGCGTCCGCCGCCACTGCGTCCACCGCCAAAACTGCGCGCCATTGTATTACCTCCGTGTGGTGTGCTTTTGTGTTGCCGGGCCGTACTGCAGTATCCTGCAGAGGCAGGACCCGACAAAAGAAAGTATACCACAAAATTTTGGACAAGAAAAGGGGGGAAGGGCCGGCGGGGGAAGGGGGAGCAAAGCAAAAAGCAGGGCGGGGAGCCTTGCGGCCCGCCGCCCTGCCGGAAAGGGGAGTGAGGGGGATTTTTAAATGAGGGGGTTGCCGGAATGCTCAGTGGCTTGCGCCCTCCGGCAGGGAGAGTTGGGAAGGAGCCTCGGCCTTGCAGGCGGACGCAGCGTCCGACATCATGGCCCGGGACTTTGCCCGCAGCACACTCGAGGCAAATCCGCACAAAACGGTGGCACACCAGGAGAAAAAGCAGGCCAGCAGTGCTTCGTCGAGCTCTTCGAGCAGATACCAAATCACCATGGGCAGGCTGCCCGAGGCAACGGGGCGCAGGCCGACCAAAAGAATGCCCAGCGTGAGCAGTGCGGCGCCCAGGGCAAGCAGAAAGCTCAGCAGTTTCAGGGTCCCGGCCGCAATGGAGAGATTGGTGGCCTTGTTGTTTTTGGCGTCAATGACGACCAGCTTGTCGTAAAACTTCATAACAGTCCTCCGGATGTGAAATTAGTCCCAACGGGAGTCCACGTCGTAGTCCAGCACGGTGCCGGAGTAGGCGGCGACATCCACCTCGTACTCGTAGTCGCCGTGGAAGAATTCGATTTCATACTTGTCGCCGTCGGAGTCGTAGTCGAGCTTTGCCTTGGTGAAGGTGACTTCGGAGAGCGTCAGGCCGGTCTTCTGGACGGCAATGCTCTTGGCTTTGTCCAGGCCGATGAGGGTGCCGCCGTTCTGCCCGTTCTGGGAGGGATTGTAGGATTCGGCGTCGTGGTCAAAGGAGAGGATTTTGCCGGTGTGTGCGTCAATCTCGTAGTCATACTCGGTGTAGGTGTCGGCATCGTAGAACTCCACGTCATACTCCCAGTTTCTGTCGTCGTACTCGAGGACGGCACGGATGAAGGTGACGTCGCTGCTCTTGAGGCCGGCATGCTCGAGCGCAATTTCCTTGGCTTTCTGCTCGCCGATGGTATCGCCGGCGCTGCCGGTGCCCTGCTGCGAGCCGGTGCTGCCGGCGGGGGTTCCGTCTTCAAAGCTGTCGGCATCGGTGACAAGGCTGCCGTCCTGTGCGGGCTGCGACAGGGTGACGGTGTTGGTCGAGGAATCCCAGGAGACGGTCTTGCCCATGAGCTTGCCGATGGCGCGCACGGGCAGATAGGTGGTGCCGTCGTACAGCAGGGGGTACACGGTGTCGCCGTTGACATCCTTAAAGGTCTGGGTTACGCCGTCCACCACAACGGTGAAGTCGGTGCGGATTTGGGCGGAGACGTTGCTGCGCTTTGCATCCTCGTCGGGAGTACCGGAAACGCGGCTGCCGTCACGGCTGCCCGACAGGGTGATGGTCAGGCTGGACTGATCCCAGTTGACGATTTTGTCCATGAGCTCGCCGATGGCGCGCACGGGCAGATAGGTGGTGCCGTTGTAGAGGACGGGATGCACTTCCTCGCCCTGGACATTGTAGAAGGTCTGAGTTTTCCCGTCGACCACGATGTCGTAGTCGGGGCAGATTTTGGCCGTGACGTCGATGACGTCGGCGGCGCCTGCGGCGGCGCCGCAAAGGCCGAGAGCGGTCACCGCACACAGCAGCAGGGCTGCGGCACGGCGCTTGAGGCTGGTTTTGAATTTCGGGGTTTTCATGGTCAAATCCTCCTGTATGAAATGATTGAAGAATGGAAACGGTTAAAACCGGGGAAAACAGGGTCAGTCGTAAATGGAGTCGGCTTCCCACTCGCGGATGGCGCCGGAATACCCGTCGATGGTAAATTCATACTCCATGCCGCCGTAAAAGATTTTGCCTTCATACTCCAGGCGGCCGTCGTCGTAATCCGTTTCGAATTCGCGGATGTCGGACAAAGCGGCCCCGGGCACCTGCGCAAGGGCGATTTCCTTGGCCCTCTCCTGCGAAATCGAGCTGCCTTCGCTGCCCGTGGAGGGCGGCGTGTAATGCTCGGCGTCGTAGTCGTAGCTGAGCACTTCGCCGGTGGAGGCGTCAATTTCGTAGTCAAACTCCCGTGCGTCGTTGGTGTAAAACTCCACCTCATACACCTGGCGGCCGTGTTCCCGGTCCAGCTCGCACACCACGAAGACAACCTCGTCTAAGGTCAGGTTGGCGTGGGCGAGAGCCTTTTCCTTGGCCTGCTGTGCGGTGAGCTGCCCTGAGGAGCCCTGCTGTCCGCCCTGGCCGGAGGAGGCGTTGTTTTGATTGGCGGCGGTGCTTTCCTGCCCGGAAGAGGTACCGTTTTGCCCAGAGGGGGAAGCGGGGTTATAGGTGTCGGCGTCGGTGACAAGGCTTCCCTCCGGCGGCGTGTCGCTTGAAAGGCCTTCGGCCCCGTTTTGCAGCACATCCACTTCGGTGGGCTGGCGAACCTCGATGACGGTTCCCGTGATGGCGTCAACGTCGCACTCATAGTTCTTTTCTCCCGAGGAGAACACCACCTGATAATAATCAACCCCGTCGCGGCGCTCAAGCTCGGTCGAGGCAAAAACGACCTCCGTGCCCGACAGGCCGGCGGCTTCCACAGCCAGGGTTTGGGCCGCCTGCTCGGTGAGAGCCTCCATGCGGCGTTCCTGCTGGGCACAGCCCCCGAGCAGCAGCATGGAGAGCCCCAGGGCGCAAAGTCCGGTTGTCAGTTTCATGTTGGATTCCTCCCTGTCTTTCGTTCAAACATATCTTACAGGGGCAACCTGAAATCTACATGAAATCCACAAAATATTTTATTATTTTTTATTATTTATTTTTATACAATAAAAATAACATGCGAGACCCAAAGAAGCGGCTCTGTGAACCTTTTGTATAATAAGAAGAAAAAGGGGAAGAGCCAGTGGGTGCACCGCAAAAAAGAGCGGGCGCCAAAGCTTTTGCTCTGGCGCCCGCGGGAAAGGATGGACGAAAAATAAAACAGGATTTCAGGGGGTTGGGGCATCCTGTGGCGTCTGGCCGCAGGGGGGCGGCACGGACGGCAGGCGCAGCGTGAAGGTGCTGCCGACGCCCGGCTGGCTTTCAAGCGTCACGGTTCCGCCGTGCAGCTGCGCAATCTGCCGAACCATCGAGAGGCCAAGGCCCGCGCCGCTCTGGCCGCCGCGCGAGGAGTCGACCTGATAAAACCTCTGCCAGACCTTTTCACGGTGCTCGGGGGCGATGCCGATGCCGTCGTCGCGCACGCTGAGCAGCGCCATGTCGTCCTGCCTGCCGACGCAGACCCAGACATGGCCGTCGGGCTTGCCGTATTTGAGGGCGTTGTCCACAAGGTTTTGGACAAGGCGGGAGAGCAGCGCAGCGTCGCCCTGCACGAAAACAGGGTCATCCGCCTGCACAATCACCTTTTCGGGGCTGTAGCCCTGCTCGAGGCAGACGCTGCGCGCCAGGTCGCTCAGGCTGAGCTGCTGCAGATGGGCCAGCTCGGTGCCCTGCTCCAGACGGGTCATGCTGAGAAGCTGGGAGATCAGGGAGGCCATCTTGTCGGCCTGCCGGTGAATCATGAGGATGGTTTCAAAGCGTTCCTGCGGCGTTTCGTCGTATTTTTCGGCATATTCGCAGGCGCCCTTGATGATGGAGACGGGGGTGCGTAGCTCGTGGGAGGCGTCTGCAGTAAACTGCCGCTCGGCCTCAAAGGAGGCCTCCAGACGCTCGAACATGCCGTTGAAGGCGCCGGCAAGGCGGGAAAATTCGTCCTTGCCTTCGGGAAGCGCAATGCGGCCCGACAGGTCGCGGGCCTCGTTGATGGCGGCGGCTGTTTGGGTAATGCTCTCCAAGGGGGAGAAGCTGCGCTTGACAATCAGCCAACCGCCCAGTGCAGTAAGACAGAGAAAGGCAGGAAGTGCGATAACGGCAATGCGCAGCAGGTTTTGGGTAATTTCCCTATGGGCAGGGGCCTCCATCAGGCCGCGAATCCAAATTCCACTTCCCCAGCCCTGAGCAAGCCACAAATCCGAGACCAGATAGGAAGAAAAACCGGTGTCGACGATACGGGTCAGGCCGTTTTGGAAGGGCTCGTCTACCGTAAATGAAACGGGGAGCTGGCCTGCAAGCAGCGACTTGTTTTGACTGTAAATCAGAGTGGACACGCCGCTTCGGTAAAAGCTAAACTCGTCGGAAAGCTGAAGCCGGCCGTCTTGCTGCAGGCTCACATAGGAGAGATTGCTGCGCACGGTATCTATCAGCGTATCCATGGAGGTGCGATAGGCAACGGAGCTGCTGATGGTCAGCGTGAAGACAAGCAAAAGGCAAAAGAGCGCCGCCATGAGCAGCGTGATCCAGGCCGTCAGCTTGATCTTGACCGAAACCCCCTTCATGACGGCACCTCCTGCTGCTCGCGCAGCACCCAGCCCACGCCACGGATGGTGTGCAGCAGCTTGACGTTGTGGCCCGCGTCGAGCTTTTTGCGCAGCCGGCTGATGTAGACGTCCATGTTGTTGGAGCTGCCGGAATATTCATAATTCCAGATTTGGTTTTCAAGCTGCTCGCGTGTAAGCACGATGCCCTGGTGGCGCATCATGTATTCGAGAATGGCAAACTCCTTGGGCAGCAGGGAGATTTGCTGCCCTGCGCGCGTCACGATGTGGGTGGCGGGGTCGAGCGTCAAATCTGCGAGGGTAAAAAGGCTGTGGGCGTTACCCGCTTTGCTGCGGGTCATGGCCCGGATGCGCGCGAGGAGCTCGTCAAAGTCAAAGGGCTTGACCAGATAGTCGTTTGCCCCAAGGTCGAGGCCCTTAACGCGGTCGGCAACGGTGTCGCGCGCGGTGAGAAACAGCACGGGAGTGTCCACGCCACGGTTTCTCAACTGCTGGATGACCTCGTAGCCGTCCATGCCGGGCATCATGACGTCGAGCAAAATGGCGTCATACTCCGAGCCGAGCAGCGCGTCAAGCGCCTGCCCGCCGTTAAAGCAGCTGTCTACGCTATAGCCATTTTTCTTGAGCGTTTTTGTAATTAGTAAGTTCATATCTGCAGAATCTTCCACAACCAGAATTTTCAAAAAATCACCCCTTGAGGCCTTATCAATTTCAACTATTATTATACCATTTAATATACCATGCCCCTGTTTGCCCCGCAACGGGCAAAAAGAAAAAGCGGCCGGGGAAAGAGCCGGCCGCGAGGGACGTTAAGAAGCGGAAATCAGGGGGAAAAGGATCTGCCGGGTAGAGTCCAGCGCCCCTTTGGTGCACGCCAAAAGGGCCTTGGGCACGGGTGCATCCCTGACGGAAGTGACAATGCTTTTAGTCATTGCTCCATGGAGAGCGTTTCCTCGGGCTTTTCCACGGCGTAGGAAATCAGAGAGGGAACGCGGCGGAGCTGCTCCGACATGGCCTGCATATTGTATTTCATTTCGGCAAGCTGCACGTCGTTTTCAAGCAGGTCGAGGATGTCCTGTGCGGGATCCCTGCCGTCGTCCCAGTGCACAACACCGATGTGCATGGCTTCAATCCAGGCTGCATTGCCGGCCTCCTGAATCAGAAAGGGTTTGTTGACATAGAGCGGCGTTTGGCTGTGAATGGCCTCAAACATGGTGATGCCGCCCGGCTTTGTGATGAGAAGGTCGGCCTTTGACATGTAGCAGGCGACCTGATTTGTGAATCCAACGACATGGATTTGCGGAAAATGCCGGTTGATTTTGTTGTAAAGAGCCTTATTGCGTCCGGCGATCAATGTGAGCTCCAGATTTGGAGTGTCGATGAGGCGGCGCAGCAATTTGTCCGAAGAGGGGAGCAGTCCAAGACCGCCTCCCATGAACAGAATATGTTTTGGAGCGCCGGCCTTTCGGGAGAGAGCTCTTTCGGGGAGCGAGAGGAAGGATTGGCGCACCGGGATGCCGCGCACGGTGATACGCTGCTCCGGGACCCCCCGTCGGACAAGGGCCTCCTTGGTGGCTGTGGCCGGGACAAAATAGCGGTCGATGCCGTTTTCAATCCAGGAACCGTGCAGCGTCACGTCGGTCAAAAGAGTGAAGAGCAAGAAGGAACGTCCCGTGGCGCGCCGGCAGGCAGCCAGATAGTGGGAGCAGCCGGGCAGAACCACAATGATAACGTCTGGCTCCCTGCTTTTGAGGAACCGGTCGATCAACCTGGTCAGCAGGCCTTCGAACATGCGGATTTGTTTTTTGTCGGCAAGACGGCTGAGATGATTGAAAAGCCCGGGCAGCCGGCTGACGAGAAAATTAAAGCAATGATAGACAATCCCCCGAAAGGCTGGGAAAAGCGCCTCCACGGCATCGACCACTTCCACGTCGGGACAGGGGGTTTCCAGCAGCAGCTCTTCCCGAAGGGCCTCGGCTGCGGAATAGTGGCCCATGCCGAATCGTCCGGTGACAATCATGATTTTCATGCAGGTTCCTCCAATAGAGTTTGAACGGGACTGTGCGGGGAGAACAGGGAAAAGGCAAAAAGGCTCATGACAGCAATGAAACGGGTGTCAGAGTCGGGCCCGGGCGGCTGCCTGAGATAGCGATCGTGGGAGTTGAGAAAAACGGATACAAAATTCTGCAAAGATACGGGGATGGGAATGGACAAGGGGAAAGCCCCATCGGAAAACGTACAGGGGAGGCGGCTCTTAAGCCGCTTTTCATAGCGGTTGTGTGCAGCAATGCCGCCGGAAAATCCGTCGTTATGGGTATGGGTGAAGGCATCGGCCACATAGTGGAGTAAAACGCCAAGACGAAATGCGTCCAAGGAGGAGCGCATGCCGCGCGGGCAAAGCCGCTTTGCAAGGCGGATGATCACGGGCAGTGTGCGGGAGTAATTGTGGCCGCAGGCAAGTCCGTGGGAAAGCGTGCCGCGCAGATAGGTGAGCAAATTCAAATCGGGCTCAACGCAGCCGAGCAAAAAGGCGCAGCGATGGCGCAAGGGAAGCTGCGGCTGCCGCCGCAGCAGCAATTGTCCCAGATGGAAATGGCTTTCGGTTCTCAGGTGCACCGCCCCTCTCGCAGTTGCATTTGACAAACTTGTGCTGCTTCCAGTATGAGCAAAAAGCACAAAAAAATCAGGAGATTGTCAAAAAATTCAAACGGGTGAGGGAAAAAGTGAAAAAGTGAGGGGGTAAGCGGTGCTTCAGGGGCGGTGCACGCAGGAACCATGGGCGCGGAAAACGCCACGTCCTGCTTCAGGCACGGGTTACAGGGAAAAGGACTTAAACCCCAAAGGGCTCATGTGTCAGTCCATGCCTTGTCGGATTGCCCTCAAAATGGCAATCTTTTTCTTTGGACGCCGCGATGCAGATTTTGTTTCCCTTTTAAGGCATGCACTGTCGGCCAAAGGACGTAATGAGTTTGCAGCCTGGGGAAAAACAGGGGCACGGTTTGGCAAGTTAGGCCCTGTGAAAGGGAAACGGCTGCGCTCACACTCATCAAAGAATGTCGGCTGCTGATGGCAGAGAGAAGATGGGGAAAGCCCAGTCAGAGCGCCCGTAATACAAGGCCTTTGAAAGAAGGGAAAAAAGGGCGGACGACAGGATAGGTCATTTCAGCCACACAACCGGCGCCGCCGCTAGGGCAGGGGAAATCTCCTTTCCTGGCGGCGGAAGATTTTGGACGGAAAGGATGTGCGGGTGGGGGAGAACGCTTGTCCATCTCAGGGGCAGGGCGTGTCCCATGCCATTTGTATTTTTGGAGTCAAAAGAGAGGCCGGCTACGACTGGCCCTGCCGGGAGATGCGGCCAAGCAGAAGATATTTGAGAGAGGAGAAGCGCCTGTCCTCACGGCAGTTGTCGGTCATCTGGAACAGGGCCGCCTCATCGCCCAGCGCAACAAAAATGCGTCTGGCCCTGGTGACGGCGGTATAGAGCAGGTTGCGGGTTTGCAGGCGCCCCATTCCCGGATAGGCGGCCAGAACCACAATGGGATATTCGCTGCCCTGGCTCTTGTGCACCGTGACCGCATAGGCCAGTTCGAGCTGGTTTAAGCACTCAAAGGGATATTCCGCCTGCCTGTCGTCAAAACGGATGGTGAGAACTTCGTCGGCGTTGTCGATGTCGACGATGCGCCCCACATCGCCGTTGAAAAGCCCCTGGGAGACTTCTCCGGTATCGGTCAGAACCACGGGAAGCTCGTAGTTGTTTTGCACCTGCATCACCTTGTCGCCCACCCGAAACAGCCTTCCCTGGAACAGCACTTCACCCTTGCCCGGCGCGGGGGGATTGAGGGCGCGCTGCAGCACCTCGTTGAACAAAACGGTGCCGGCTTCTCCCTTGCGGGTGGGGGAGAGCACCTGAATGTCGTCAATGGGATCGACGCCGTAAGCCGCCGGCAGACGCTTTGAGACCAGACGGGCCAGCTTGTCCGACGCCTGGGACTTGTCCTTGCAGGAGAGCAGGAAAAAGTCGTTGTCGGCATCGTTGAATTCGGGATATTCTCCCTTGTTGATGCGGTGGGCATTGACCACGATGAGGCTGTCGCGTGACTGACGGAAGATCTCGGTAAGCTCCACTGAGGCAAAGAGCTCGCTGCCCAAAAGGTCGCGCAGGATGTTGCCGGCGCCGACGGGGGGAAGCTGATTGGCGTCGCCCACCAGGATGATGCGTGCGGAAGGCTTCATGGCGCGCAGCAGCGCGTCAAAGAGCGTCACCTCGAGCATGGAGACCTCATCGACAATCACGACATCGGCCTCGAGCGGATTTTTTTCGTTGAAGCGGGCAGCTGGCGCTCCGCCGCGCAGCGACATGCCCAGCATGCGGTGAATGGTGGTGGCGGGAGCTCCCGAGAGCTCCGACATGCGTTTGGCTGCGCGCCCCGTGGGGGCGGCCAGCAGTGTGGAGAGGTGAAGGCGCTCAAGCAGGGCCAAGATTCCGTGCAGCGTGGTGGTTTTTCCGGTGCCGGGGCCGCCCGTGAGAATGAAGACGCCGTTTTCTGCACAGGCGGCAATGGCGCGGCGCTGCATGGCGGCATAGGTGATGCCGAGGGAGCCGGAAATTTCGTCGACCAGGCTGCCGACGTCGCGCCCGCAGGGGCGCCGTACCGACATGGTCAGCAGACGATCCGCAATGGCCGACTCGGCGGCATAGTATTTTTGCAGGAAAACGGCGGTCAGATTGGCTACCGGTGCAATGACAATCTCCTCGTCCTGCGCAAGCTGCTCCATACACTGGGATACCAGCGCCTCATCCACGTCAAGAAAGCCGGCGGTCGTCTGACAGAGGGCGTCAGATGGCAGGAAGGTATGCCCGTTGGAGAGATTGTGCTGCAGCACATGAAGCAGTCCCGCTCGGACGCGAAGAGGGGAGTTCTCCGGGATCTCAAAAAGCTCGGCGGCGGCATTGTCAACCAGTGCAAACTCCATGCCGTAGTCCTCGCCGCACAGCAGGTAGGGATCGGTCCGAAGAGCGTCGGCCGCAGCGACTCCGTAGCGCTTGTAGAGCTTGACGGCGACGTAGGCCGGCAGATGAAAGGCCTGAAGCTCGGCCAGCACCTGGCGAACCCCCTGCAGCTGACGGTATCTCTGATTGAGCTGGCGCGCCCGCGACGGAGTGATGCCCTTGACCTCGGTCAGGCGCGAGGGATCCTTGTCCAGAACAAAAAGCGTCTGGTCTCCAAAACGCTCCACCATACGCGCAGCAAGGGTTTTGCCGATTCCCTTGACAATGCCGCTTTCCAGATAGGCCAAAATTCCCGCACGTTCGGTGGGCAGCACCGATTCAATGGAGGAGGCTGAAAACTGGCGGCCATAGGTGGGATGCGTTGTGTATTCGCCTGTGACGCGCACACTTTCCCCGGCACAGAGGTTTGCGGCATACCCCACCACAACAACGCGCTCTCCGGCCGTTTCCAGCTCTAAAACAAGATAAGCGTTTTGTTCGTTGAAGAAAATGATTTTTGAAATAATCCCCTCGAGAACTAAGGCACAAGCCGGCTGCTGCATGTTCCGCCTCCGAAAAAGGGTGTGCAGGCGCTGCCCGCACCCCGACGTGATAACAAATTGCGTCCGTGAAAAGGCAGGGACGTTGATTTTCTCTGCGTCGAAAAGAGGCCGCCCCGCCGGGCAGGGCAGCCCTTTGACAGCCTTATTGTAGCACGATTTTTTTCTCTTGTCAGCTGCCTGCGTACCGTCTCATCCGCCGGAAGGATGGATGGCAGGGCTCAGCTCCCCGCACAGAAAAGCATCAAGACCGTCGGCCGGCACAAAAGTCAGAAAGGGGTAATCCTGCTGCATGAGCGAGAGACACTGCAGCGTTTGCGGATCGGCCTCTGCGCCGTGCAGAACAACGGCCAGCTCCACTTCGCACGACAGGCGGGAGAGCGCGGCCACGCTCTCCCGGAGCATGAGCTCGGCGGCCACTCCCCCTCCCACAGGCAGCAGCACAACCGTGCGGACGGTGGGCTGCCGGGACAAAATATGTAAAAAAAAGACCGAGAGCGCCGCCATGAGGGCAATCAAAAGCAAGGGCGCCAGATAATTGGGCATGAAAATCCCCCTTTCCCGTGTGAATTAGCCTATGCTGTAAAGAGAAAAGGGGTGACGGAGGAAAAAGGACAATTTCTTTGCGGAAATTTATGAAATACCCCTTGACAAGCAGGGGAAGATATGGTTTACTATAAATGAGAATAATTATCGTTAATGAATAAAATAATTAAAAAAGCCGATTTTTGAAAGGGGACTGTCATTCATGAAAAAAGAGCTCGCTGGAACCAAAACCGCCGCCAATCTTGCGGCCGCGTTTGCCGGAGAATCCGAAGCCAGAAACAAGTATACCTATTATGCCTCTGCCGCTAAGAAAGAGGGCTACAATCAGATCGCGGCCATTTTTGAGGAGACTGCCGGGAATGAGAAGGAGCATGCCAAGCTGTGGTTCAAGGCGTTGCACGGAGGCGCTGTGCCCGACACGATGACCAATCTTAAGGATGCTGCCGCCGGGGAGAACTACGAATGGACTCAGATGTATGCGGAGTTTGCCAAGGTTGCCAAGGAGGAGGGCTTTGACGACATCGCCAGGCTCTTCGAGGGCGTGGGCGCCATTGAGAAGGAGCATGAGGAGCGCTATCGCAAGCTGCTGGAGGCCGTGGAGAAGGGCACCGTGTTTGCAGACGTGGAGGAACAGGTTTGGATCTGCTCCAACTGCGGCCACATCCACATTGGCAAGGAGGCTCCCTCGGTTTGCCCGGTCTGTGCCCATCCGCAGGGCTATTTTATGCGCAGGGCCACCAATTATTGAGAGACATGACGATTTCGAAAAAGGCGCTCTGTGGAGCGCCTTTTTCGTTGATTTATGGCATTTATTTGATTGGTTTGGAGCTTGGCTTCTTGGGTTTGAAATTCCAAAGGGGCCTTCAGAAGGAGGAAGGAATCCATGGAAAGAAGAGAAATTGTTTTGGCGGGAGGATGCTTTTGGGGCATGCAAAAATATCTTTCCCTGCTGCACGGGGTCGTGCAGACGCAGGCCGGCTATGCCAACGGCAGCACGCCCGATCCAACCTATGAAGAGGTGTGCAGGGGCTCGGGTCACGCCGAAGCGGTCAGGGTTGTCTACGACAGAGAGAAAATTACACTTCCCTTTTTGCTTTCCATGTATTTTGAGGCCATTGACCCCACGGCTGTGAACCATCAGGGCGGGGACTACGGCATCAATTATCGGACAGGGATTTATTATCTTGACCAAAGCGACCTGCCGGAAATTGAGCATTCCATGAAGCGCCTTGCAGAGCGCTGGCGCGAGCCCATTGCGGTGGAAGTCAAGCCCCTGGAAAACTACACGCCGGCGGAGGACTATCACCAGCAGTATCTGGATAAATTTTCGGGCGGCTACTGTCATATCAACCGTGTTCAGATGGAGCGTGCCGCCCGCGTGAGGGATCCCGAAGCTGCAAAAGGGCAGGAGGAGCAGGCGTGAGCCAAAGAAAATGCCAAGGGGCATGCCGGCAAAACAGGGGCCGAAGGCTGCTGCCTTCGGCCCCTGTTTTATATCACGGTTAATTTGTTAGCATTGTCTTAATAAGAAAAATCCAAAGGAGTCGGCGCCCGGAAGCAAAATACGCCCGTGCACAGGGAGGAGCTAACGGTTTTCCCAAGACCGCTCGGCGGCAAGACGCACAATTTCAAGCAGGGATTTTGTGCAAAGCTCCATCTCGTTGACGCTGACATACTCAAAGCGTCCATGGGAGCCTCTGCTGCCGGTCGCCAGGTTGGGGCAGGGCAGGCCCATGAAGGAGAGGCGGCTGCCGTCGGTTCCGCCGCGTGCGGCGATATACACCGGAGTGCCGCCCAGCGAGACGATGGCCTCATGGGCGAGCTCGAGAATCTCGGGGTGAGGCCGCAGCATCTCGGCCATATTGTAGTAAGTGTCGCGCATGTCGAGCGTCACGGTGCCGGCGCCGTATTTCTGGTTGAGGAAGGCGGCAGCCTGCGCGGCCAGCTCCTTGCGGCGCTCAAGCAGGGCGCGGTCGTGGTCTCGCAGGATGTAGGTGAGGCTGGCCTGTTCGGCGCTGCCTGTCATGTTAGTCAGATGGAAGAAACCCTCCCGCCCTTCGGTGTATTCAGGGCGCTGCGCCACGGGCAGCAGCGACTGAAATTCCATGGCGACCAGGCAGGCGTTGAGCATCTTGTTTTTGGCTGAGCCCGGGTGGGTGCTGCGTCCGGCAACAGAGACCTGGAGCGCCGTTGCATTGAAATTCTCGTTGTCGATACCGCCGAACACGTCGCCGTCAACGGTGTAGGCAAAGTCGGCCCCGAAGGCCTCTACCGGGAAGAGATCGGCGCCACGGCCGATTTCCTCATCGGGGGTAAAGCCGATTTTGACAACGCCGTGGGGGAAGGTGCCCGGCGCCAGCAGGCGTTCGGCCATGGTGAGGATCTCGGCAATGCCGGCCTTGTCGTCCGCCCCCAGAAGGGTCGTGCCGTCGGTCACGATGAGGTCGTGGCCCACCACGGCCTTGAGGCTTTCAAATTCGTTAGGGCTCATGACAATATTCTTCTCGGCGTTGAGCACGATGTCCCCGCCGTCGTACCCTTGGATCAGGCGCGGCTTGACGCCGGCCGAGGGCACCTCGTCGACCACGTCCATGTGCGCGATAAAGCCGATGACAGGCAGCTTTTTATCGGTGTTGGCCGGGATGGTGCCTGTGACGTAACCGTTTTCATCCATGTGCGCGTCGGCAATACCGAGGCGGAGCATCTCTTCCACCAGCACGGCGCCGAAGGTGCGCTGATGCTCGGTCGACGGGCAGGTGGGGGAGGAGGCGTCGGAGCAGGTGTCGTAAGCAACGTAGGACAGCAGACGTTCATAGGCTTGCATGGAAAAACCCCTTTCGGAAAAACGATTTCACAAGAGTTGGGAAAGCCACGGCATGCGCAGGGAAAGCCGCACGCAACGGCACGAAGAGCCTTAAGAGGCCAAAGTCCCCCGCGCAAAAGGCGCAGTCAGGCGCCTTTTTGATTGCGCTATTTGGATTTCAGCAGGTAAAAATCAGCCGTTACCGGCCTGTTTGCGCAGAAGTTCAGCTCCTGGCAGCGAATGTTGCACACCGCCTGCTCCTGCCTCTGATAGAGAACGACAAAGGGAGGATCCTGCTCAAGCTCTGCCCACACCTGGGAATACAGGTCTGCCCGGCGGGTTTGATCCTGCTGCTGGCGGGCAAGCGTCAGCAAACTGTCGACCGAGGCGTTGGCGTAGGAGAACAGATTGAAGGCCCCGTCGGAGGCAAGAAGGGCAGAGGGATCGGGGTCGGGCGAGGCGCCGTAGGCCATGAACCAAAGCTCGGCACGGCCGACCTCGATTTGATTGAGCAACGTGGCATAGTCGGTGCTGCGCACGGTCAGTTTGATGCCGGCCTTGGGCAGGTTTTCCGAAAGCTGCTGCGCCAGAGCCTCCGAAACGGGGTTGTTTTGCGTCGTCGTATAGACGACCTGCAGCACCAGGCCGTCCTTTTGATAATAACCGGAGGAGCCTTTGGTGTAGCCGTTTTGCTCCAAAAGGGCTGCCGCCGCCTCGGGGTCGCAGGCAGGAAGGGCTGTCTCTTCCAAAAAAGCCCAGCTCTCCTGCGAAATGGGTACCGCAAGAGGAGAGGCCTCCCCCGGCAAAACGGCGTCGATCAGGGCTTGCCGGTCGACGCACAGGGCGATGGCCTGCCGGGCAACGGGGTCCACAAGCTCCTTGGTGACAAGCGAAAAGCCGAGCATGCCCATGCTGTCGCCGGAAAAGGAGCGTTTGACAAGATAATCATAGTCGTCGGCGTTGATTTGAGAATTTCCGCCCGTCAAGTCCAAATCCGACGTCCCCTGCAGCAGCATGGAGGCCGCCGTGTCTTGGTCTGTCACCGTGAAGGTGACGGTGTCAAACGAGGGCGTTCCAAGGTAATAGTCCTTGCATTTGGAGAAGGTGAGCTGCTGCATGGTCAGCTCAGACAGGCTGTATTGACCGCAGCCCATGGGGCGGGAGAGCTGCAGCAGCAGCGAGTCAAGCTTTCCCGGCTCATAGTCGGCTCCGTAGTAGGCCTTGGAGAGAGGGGCGACGCCCAGCGTGAAAATGGCAGAGGCATCGGGCTCGTCGAGCGTTGCCGAGATGGTTTTTTCGTCGATAATCTGGATGCCGGAGATGGAAGAGGCCTCCCCCCTGGTATAGGCGGCAGAGCCCGCCAGAGAGGGGCGCGAAGACAGCAAATGCCCGTCATACGCCGGGTCGTAGAGCACGCACCAGGTGAAGGCCACGTCCTGCGCCGTTACACTGCTGCCGTCGGAAAAAAGGGCGTCTTCCTGAAGAGTGAAGGTGTAGGTGCGCTGGTCAGCCGAAACGGTATATTCCGCCAGCACCGGTGTGGGCGTTCCGTCGGCAGAGGGCTCCACCAGGGGGTCGAAAAGAAGACGAGTGATGGCTGCATCAATCGTGTCGGTCAGATAGAGGGGGTTGAAGTTGCCGCTGTAAGCCGGACAGGTGACAACCAGATTCCCCTTTCGAGAAGCCGCCGGATTGTCGATTTTTACGGTGGAAAAGGCCGGCGTGCTCAGCCCGCCGTCTTCCCCGCGTCCGCCGATGAGCGTGAAGAGCAGCACGACCACCAATACGGCTAGTGCGAAGAGTCCCAGCTTTTTCATGAGAGTGCTCCTTTTTCTTGTTTGGGTGATTTGATATGCTGGCAAAAAGCCTGCTTCTATTATAGAGGAAGTGAGACGGCACGTCAATGAGGGGGAAACCGAGGAATTTTTGGCGAGAATGTGCGAAAGGAATGGAGAGAAGAAAAAAGAGCCGTGCGGGAAGGTGTGGAAAAGTGTAAAAAAACGAAAAAAAGGGGTTGACAAGGGAGGGAAGATGGTGTATTCTAAGTAAGCCGCTTCGGAAGGAGCGGCACGGACCTTGAAAATCGAACAACACTGAGAAGCGAAAGGACCCTTGGGAATACTTTGAGTGAAGGTATTTTCAGGAAACTGGAG
>CALWCA010000006.1 GCA_944376235.1 uncultured Clostridia bacterium
CCATTGCCTGATCCAAAATCACAGCAATATCATTTGCTCCTGCATTCTTGACAATGTAGGACCAACGCGCTGTTTCTTTCAGATAGAATACATTTACCGCGTTATAGAAAGAAGGCTTCTCTAGGAACACGGGAATGTCGCCATACTGTGCTAAAAGTTCCGCGCGGCGCTTTTCAAATTTATCTCCAGCAAATTTCAAAAATGCCAGCCCAATCACGGCATCCCTGTTCTTCTCCGTGCTACCAACACCACGCAAGGCCACGCGGCAGTTCCACAGAACTGTTTCCAAAGTTACCTCTTTATCCTTTTTAGTGGCCTTAGCCATAGTCTAATACCTCATTTCAACTTATTATAATCCAACATAATTGTACCTTAGATAAGGGCAACCGTCAACAAAGAGAACCAATCACAAACATTCCTAAAACCATACCATTCCACTAGTAATACCGGCTTGAATTAAAGACCAACCGCTAGCATAGCAGTTGGCCTTTAATTAAGAAAAGTCCCTATTTAAGCATTTGAAAATGCTTTAATGCCTCTATAATCGCCGCTTCCTTTTCCGGCGGGCACTGCGGCACTTTGGTATCTTCCTTCTTTGACAGATTATAATTTTGTCCCACATCCAACCCGCACTTCCGTTTGACCTGGGAGATATACAGGCTGGAGACCTTCAAACCGTACTTTTCCAGTACATAAGCCTTAATCTGCTCATAGGTCGCACCCTGCTGAAACCCGGACATATCCATATCCTCCAGCGAGAACTCTACCCGAACCTTTTTGGAGTCAATTTCTCCCTTGGAAAGCAAGACAACCGTCTCCACATGAGCGGTTCTGGGGAAGAAGTCAAAGGGGCGGGCCTGCACGAGTTCATAGCCCAGGGTGCGCAGAATGCGCAAATCGCGCGCCAAGGTGGCGGGGTTGCAGCTGACGTAGACAACGCGGGAGGGCGCCATGTCGGCAATGGTCTGCAGCAGGGAGGGCTCGCAGCCCTTGCGCGGGGGGTCGACGATCACCACGTCGGGACGAAAGCCCTCGGCCGCAAGCTGTGCGGCGGCCTGCGCGGCGTCGGCGCACAGGAAGCGGGCGTTGTCAATGCCGGCGGCTTTGGCGCAGGCGGCGGCGTCGGCCACGGCCTGCGGCACGATTTCTACTCCCACCAGCTCCTTGCACAGGTGCGCCATGGACAGGCCGATGGAGCCGATGCCACAGTACAGGTCAAGCAGCCTTTGCGTGCCGTTAAGCTCCGCGAGCTGCGCGGCCGCGCGGTAGAGCGCCTCGCACTGGGCGTGGTTGACCTGGTAAAAGGAGGCGGCCGAAATGCAAAAGGGGACGCCCAGAATGCTGTCCTCAATGGTGGGGCCGCCCCACAGCGTCGTATAGGAATCCCCCAGGATGACATTGGTCTGGCGGGTGTTGTGGCAGAGCTGCACACTGGCCAGACCCGGCAGGTGTTCCCGCAGGGAGGAGACCAACTCCTGCGCATGCGGCAGAGCCTGACCGTTGATAACCACGACCACCATGACCTGCCCCGTGACGGCGCCCACACGCACAAAGAGCGTGCGCACCAGGCCTCGGTGCGTGCGCTCGTCGTAGACCGGGATGCCGAAGGCGTCGATATGGCTGCACAGCAGGCGTGCGGCCACAAAGGCCTCGCGGGGCTGCAGGAGGCAGTCTTCACAGGGGATGACCTGATGGCTGCGGCTTCGGAAGAAACCTGTCACAGCATGTCCGTCTTGCAGGTCAACCGGAAGCTGCACCTTGTTGCGGTAACGCAGCACGGCGGGGGAGGGGACGATGGGTGCCACCGGCTGCGGGCCGGAGAGCTCCTTTTGCAGCGCCATCTCCACCTGCTGCTGCTTTGTGCGGCACTCGGCTTCGTAGGTGATGTGCTGATAAACGCAGCCGCCGCAGCGCCCGAAGACGGGGCAGGCCGGTTCACACCGGTCGGGGGAGGGGGAGAGCAGCCGCTCCAGACGGCCGTAGCCATAGTGTTTGAGCGCCTTGACCACCCGCACCTCACACAGGTCGCCTGGCGCCGTGTGCGGCACGAAGAGGACATAGCCCTGCTCGGTGCGGCCCACGCCGGCTCCGTCGTGCGACAGGCCGGTGATGGACAGCGTACAAAGTTGGTTTTTTTCAGGCGCCATGGGCAGCCCCTCCCGCGTGTATTTTTATGATATCATGCCTCATTATAGCATGCCGGGCAAGGACAAGGCAAATGCGGGAAGGGGGCCGGATGTGTCTGCTTGGCCAAAGGGTATGGCAGGACTCTGGCGGCGGCGCGGGAAAGAAATTTTCCAAAATCTCTCTTTCCCGCGCCGCCGCTTCCCCGGATAAAAAACCCTCTGCGAGGCGAGTGCCCCGCAGAGGGAAAAGGGCCTTTTAAGAGAGGGCGGGCACAAAGCCCAGCGCGCGCGCCGTCATTTCCACGGCGTCACCCCGGGTGAAGGTAAAGCCGTTCCAGTTGACGGGGGCAAAGCCAAGCTCTGCCGCCGTGTCCATGGCGGTCTCCCACTGGAAGTCCACTCCGTCGGTGTAACCCATCGCGCGCAGCAGGAAGGTGGCATAGTCGCGCGCGGAGGTGGTCGAGGCTGAACCAAAGAGGGTTTCGCTCTGGCCGACCGTCAGCCCTTCGCGATAGAGCAGCGCAATGTGCTTGGCCGCCCAGGCGGGCACGTCGGTAAAGGGGGAGGTGCCGTCGCCCGCCAGCGCCTCGTCCTCGCGTCCCAGCACGCGAACAAAGAGCACGGCGGCCTCGGCCCTGGTGGGGGCGCGGTCGAGTTCATAGCCCAAATCGGTGCCAAGGAACAGCCCCTTTTCATAGAGCAGGTCGGCCATCTGCGTTTGCGTCAGCTCTCCCGAGCTTTCATCCCCAATTAAATAGGAATAATAGTTTTTGCCAAAGGAAAAGAGCTCGTCGCGCGTCACGCCGCCGCCGTCCACCACATGCTCGGGCGCCTCGGTGAAGGGCTTGAGAAGGTAGTCGCTCCCCGCTGCCGAGCCCTGGTCGGGATCGTCCCAGGTGGCGTCGACCAGCAGCCACTGCCCGTCGATATACACGGCGTTGTAGGAGTGGTTCATGGAGGTGGAGGCCAGAAACAGGCAGGGGATGTGCGACAGACGGCACAGCAGCAGTACCGTGCGCGCATACCCGTCGCACATGGCGACCCCGTCTTCAAAGACACCCACGGGGGAGTGGGCGGCAAGGCTGCTCCCACCGTAAGTGGTGGTCTGGATCACCCAGTCGTGAATGGCCGTGACCTTTTGAGCGTCGGTCATACCGTTGCGGATGATGCGGGCGAGCACCGCCTCGGCCGCCGTCTGCAGCGCGGCATCGTCCACCGATTCGGGGTAGATGCCAAAATAGGTGACATAGCGGCTGTCCCCCTCCTGCGACAGCTCGAAATTGCGAGGGACAACGGCGGTGACAAGCGTCAAAATGGTGGAAAGGTCGGCGCTCCAGTTGGCTGCGGCATCCAGTGTCAGCCCGCGTCCCGCATCGTAAGACTCAATGAGCCCCTCGGCAATAAGGGTCTCATAGCTGCTGGCGGCCGACGCCGGCAGCAGCAGGCAGGACAGGGCAACAGAGAGCGCCAAAACAAGAGAAAGGATTTTTTTCATGACCGTCTCCTTCGTCTGAATCGGTTGGCCGCGCACAAAAGAGACGGCAGCAACCAAGGGGGAAAGAACCGGCAATTCCGGATAATCCTGGAACATGCCGCATGGAGATATGATACCACAAAAATCCCAAAACCGAAAGGGGGAAATTTTGGTTTAAAAGGGTTTTCCAGAAGAAAAAGGTGAGGTATAATAGAAGCAAACGAGAGGAAAGAGGTGCTCTATCCAGTGAAAGTTCTGTTTGTCGGCAACAGTCATACGTTTTTCAACGACATGCCCTACATGCTTCGGCTGCTCGGCGCCGAGCGCGGCATTGACATTGACGTGGTGCAAAACACGTCGGGAGGAAAGGGGCTTGACTGGCAGGCCAATCAGCTTGACGTCCGCTTCAACGTGCTCTACGGCGGCTACGACTTTATCGTGCTGCAGCACATTGCCCATCCCTTCCCCGGACAGGACAACCTCATTGAAAGCGCGGCAAAGCTGATGCCCTATGTGCAGCATTCGGACAGCAAGCCTTTGCTTTATCTGCCCTGGAGCGAGAAAAACAATCCCGACGGGCAGGCCGTGATTGTGCAGGCGCACGAGGCGCTGCTGGCAAAATATCCCGGCATGAGATGGGCACCTGTTGGCCTTGTGTGGGACAAGATCCGCCACAGCCATCCTGAGGTTGAGCTTTACTATCACGACGGAGAGCACGCCTCTCCGGTCGGTTCCTACCTGATTGCCTGCACGCTGCTGCGCACCATGACGGGGGCCTCGGTGCTTGGCCTTCCCAGCCGTCTTGACATGGGCAGGCCCACCTTTGCCGGCCTGACACTGGCGCGCGAGCTGGTGCAGGATTTTGACTGCTCGACCGTATATGAGCTTGACGAGGCCGCCTGCAAGGTGGTTCAGGAGACGGTGGAAGCCCTCGTTAAACAATGAAAGCCCGTCAAAAGGCCTTCCGCAGCCGGCCTGCGGGCGAGCATGCTTCGGGGAGGGGGCCTTTGCAGCAAAGCTGCAAAGGCCCCCTCCCCGGTTTTTTCTTTGAAGGCCGCCCACAGCGCAAAGGGGGGGCGGCGGCACCAAAAACAAGGAGAGAGCCAAAGCGGGGATAAGGAGTGTTCCAACGCCCCCCTTTTTTCCAAAGGGGTTTTACTGGGTCTCTTCTTCCAAAACGGCGGGAGTGCCCTTCTTGCCGCCGTCGCGCAGCAGCACGACTTCTTCTTTGGGCAAATCGACAACGGTATCCTCGTCGATCAGCCGCACGGTGAGAACCCCGCGCAGCAGGTTGACTGCCATGACATTGCCGCGCCCCTGCTTGGTGTCGACCAGCGCGCCCTGGCGCGGCGTTGTGGAGAGCAGAGACTCATAGGCCTCCTGCTCATACTTGAGGCAGCACATCAGGCGGCCGCAGGTGCCTGAAATCTTGGTGGGGTTGAGAGAGAGCCCCTGTTCCTTGGCCATTTTGATGGAGACGGGGCGAAACTCGTCCATATAGGAGGAGCAGCAAAAGGGGCGTCCGCAGATGCCAAGGCCGCCCAGCATCTTGGCCTCATCGCGCACCCCGATTTGCCGCAGCTCAATGCGGGTGCGAAATACCGAGGCGAGGTCCTTGACCAAATCACGGAAGTCCACACGGCCGTCGGCCGTAAAATAGAAGAGGATTTTGCTGCGCTCAAAGGTGTATTCCACGTCGACCAGCTTCATCTCAAGCTTGTGGGCGGCGATTTTTTCAAGGCAGATGGAAAAGGCCGACTTCTCGCGCTCCCTGTTTTCGGCCACGATTTTTTCGTCCTTCTCGGTGGCCGCCCGGACGACCTTTTTCAAAGGGGAAACAACCTCGCTGTCCTCCACCTCGGTGTTGGCCAGCAGGATCTCCCCGTATTCCAGACCCCTTGAGGTCTCAACGATGACGTGGTCGCCCACGGCGAAGGCCATTTCTCCGGGGTCAAAATAATAGACCTTTCCAACGTCTTTGAATCGAACTCCGCAAACGGTTGTCAATGTAGTACCTCCCAACATTCAATCAGCATGGCCGCGCCGAGCAGAGGCAGCGACGCGTTTTTCTGGGCGCGATCCCTGCAGGCCAGCGCAATGGGCGGCAGGGCGGCGGCCAGCGCGGCGGGCATGCGGGCAGCAAGCGGCGAGGGCGAGGGCCCCGCCTTTTCACACAGCAGGCGATGGCACACAAGGCACAGCGCGTCGCAGTGGGCCGCAAAATCCTCGCGGCGGGCGCACAGGGCGGGCTGCAGCTTCAAAAGGCCGTAGTAGTCGTGCTCGCACAGCTTCTCCACAAGGGCCTGCGCCAGCTCCTGCTGCGGGGCAGGCCCTTGTTCTCCCAGGCGAAAGAGGGCAACGCGCGACAGCACGGTGGGCAGCAGCACGCCCGGCTGGGCGGCCGTGAGCAAAAAGGTGACGCCGGGCGGGGGCTCTTCCAGCAGCTTGAGCAGCGCGTTTTGCGCCTGCACCGTCATGAGGTCGGCGCCCTCAATCACAAAAACCCGGCCCGACTGCCCTAGGGAAGAGAGCATGGCGGCATCGCGCAGGGCGCGGATCTGCTCTACCTTGACAAAGGCGCCGTCGGGCACCGTCACCGAGAGGTCAGGGTTGGAGCCGACGTCAAGGCTGGTGCAGCTACGGCAGACGCCGCAGGGCTGCCCCCCCTGCGGGTTGGCACACACCAGACATTTGGCGATAAAAAGCGCCGCGTCGCGCAGCGCCTGCGGCTGCGCTCCCTGCAGCAGCACGGCGTGGGGCAGCCTGCCTGCGGCGAGGGAACGGGCCAGCGCATCGGGCAGCTTCATTGCGCGGCCTCCCTTGAGCTCTCGTCGATATAGCGGCGCGGCACCGCGCTGTCGACAAACAGGGGATTGATGTCAAACACCGCGATGTCGCCCACCGCGACCTGCGGCAGGTCGGTGACGTCGACAATGGTGTTGGTCATGCCGATGCGGCCGATGGTGGGCACCGAGCTGCCGCGGATGGTGCAGCGCAGCGCCTGATTTCCAAACAGACCCTTGACGCCGTGCCACAGGTAGCGGATGCGGTCGATGGGGCGAAAGGCGTCCTTGCCGCGCGTGTGCCCCAGCCCATCGGCCACGCCGGCCGTCAGGATGGCGGTGCGGGTGGGCCGGCGCGTGTGATAGACGTTGGTGTAACCCACGTTGTGCCCGCGCGGCAGCTCGTGCAGCTCGGCGACCTCACACTCAAAGCGGCCGATGCGGGCAAGCGGCAGGGGGGAGGGCATGGGGAGCCGCCCCACGAAGGCGCTGCCGATGCGCACGGCGTCCAGCCGGGTCTGGGGATGCAGCAGCGCGCCGCAGGAATTGGCGATGTGCTGCGTGCCAAGAAACAGCCCTTCCCGCTCGAGGGCCCCCGTCATGCGGGAGAAGAGGGCAAGCTGGTCGGCGGTGGTGGAGGCGTTAGAAAAAGAGCGCGAAAAGTGGGAAAACACGCCCTCGATTTCGATATGGGGAGCGCCGCACAGCGCCCTGGCGCACAGCACCTCCTGCCCCGGGAGAAACCCGAAGCGGCCAAAGCCGGTGTCGAGCTTGAGGTGGGCGCGCACCGGGTGCCCGGCGCGCGCGGCGGTCTCTTCCAGCAGCTCAACGGCCGACACCGAGCCCAGCGAGGCGATGAGATCAAGCTCCAATATGCGCTGCGCCTCTGCGGGCAGCGAGGTGGAGGAGAGCATGAGGATGTCGCAGGAAATGCCCGCCTGCCGCAGCGCGGCGGCATCGTCGATGCTGGCGACGGCCAGCGTCTCGATGCCCTCCTCCAGCAGCGTGCGGGCAAAGGGGACAAGGCCCATGCCAAAGCCATTGCCCTTGCAGACGCCGTAAATGGGGACGTCCCCCATGGCGGCCGTCAGCGTGCGCACGTTTTGGCGCAGCGCGCCAAGGTCGACAACCAGATTGCGCATGGCTGCTGCCCCTCCCTTCCGTCAGGCCCGGGCGCCGCGGTTCTTGAAGCGGTAGGCGGCGCTCATGGTCTTGTTGTAAACTTTGCGCAGCAGCTCGATGCTCCTGCCCACTGCGGGCTTCAGGCACAGCTCAAATTCTCCGCAAAATTCGGTGAATTCCCCGCCAAAGCCCTTTTTGAAGCGGTAGAGTCCATAGAGCGGATTGTCGGGAGACAAATCGCCCGAAACGCCGCGAAAGTCATACAGGGTGCAGCCCTCGGCCAGCGCCCAGCGCATCATCTCCCATTGCAGCAGGTAGTTGGGCATGACGTTGCGATAGGAGTTGGAGGAGGCGCCGTAGAGATACCAGACCTTGTCGCCGTAGTGGATGGCCAGCGTGCCGGCGATGGGCTTGTCTTCATAAAAGGCCATATACAGCCGCAGATGCTCGCCCATGCTGTCCATCATGCGGCGGAAGTAGGACAGGGGGCGCGTCACAAAATTGTCCCGCATGCCGGTTTCCACCATGATGCGGTAAAAGTCTTCCAGCATTTCGGGCCCGCAGATACGCACCGTCACCCCCTTGCGCATGGCAAGGCGGATGTTGTAGCGCCACTTGCTCTCAAAGCTGTTGAGCAGCTCCTCTTCGGTTTTGCCCTTCACCGGCAGGCGGAAGACGTAGCGCGGCTGGATGCCCTCAAAATTCTTTCCCTCGGCATGCAGCACAAAGCCAAGCTTTTTCATGATGTCGCAAAAGCGCACATCGTCGCTCTTGATGTCGGGGTCGAGCTTAAAGGTAAAGCCGCGCCGCTCCTTGGCCAGCCGGCGCGCCCCCTGCATGAGCGACGCCAGCGTCACCTCGTCGTGCGAGTCGCACACCGGGCCACGCGGGGAATAGAGCATGGTATAGGGCATGCCGGGCATGCGGCGGATGAGAATGGCCATGCTGCCGACGATGGCCCCGTCCTCCCCGCGCACCAGCACGACCTGCCAGTCCCACTCGTTTTTCACGCCCGCCCAAATGACGCTCTGGCAGAAATGCCCCTTGGGATGGGACATGTTGAAGGCTTCGTATTCCCGCAGCGCCTCGGGGTTGTCCTTGTTCAAAAATTCAATCATGGGCGATGTCTCTCTTTCTCAAAAGCGTTTGTGGCCGGCAAAGGCCCCCACTGCCGCGTGAGGGGAGAAAAAGACGGTCGGACAAAAGCCGGCATTTCCGACGCCTTGAAAATTTCTTACAAATTATCATACCACATCTTCCGGCGTCCATTCAAGACGTCTAACGCGGAAAGAGCGGCAGTTGGAAGTCGGCTTAAAGATTTGGCCGGCCGGGGAAAAGCCGCCCCAAAGGAGGGGAAAGGAGCAGCTCCCGCAGGCGGCAGGCTCCGGCGGGACGGACTTTTCACACACAATGTTCACGCAATATCGGTTGACAATCCCGCGCTGCGATTTTAGAATAAAGACTGGCCCTTTTGGCAATTTTCAGCAAAGGGCGCGGCTGTGCGGGACAATTCGCGCAAAGGCCGCCCCTTCGCTCCGACGAAAAAGGCAGAAAAAAGGAGGTGCTGCATATGGCGTCAAAGAAAATGGAAGGTTTTTTGAAAACCATCCGGCATCCCAAGACAAAGGCACAGATGGCGCTGTCGGCCTTTTTGCTGATTTTATTTGCGGCGCTGGTGATTTTGATTACGGCGCTTTTCCGGCATCCCGAGGTTCTCTCCGAGTATACTGGGGACAAATCCACGCTGGTCATGGAGAATGGACAGGCGCAGCTGCTCGACAGCTTTACCAAGGCGCCCATGCTGCCTGAAACGGTATCGAGCATCCGGCTGGACGGAATTTTTATCCAGCAGACGGGAGACAGCTACGCCACCTTTTCGGTGGACGGCGTGACGGCCACCATGGTGGAGGACGACTATGTGGGAGGCTATCAGATTTACGACATCACCTCGGAAGGGGTTACGCTGCGTAAGGACGGCGAGAAGATCACGCTGACCATGACCGAAAACAAGCTGGACATTGCAGACGAGGGGGAGTGACGGCATGAAAGCAAAATGGATTACGGCGCTGCTCGCACTCGGGCTGCTGACGGGTCTTTTCTGTACGGCGGCAGCGGCCGACGAGCAGGCCGAAGAGGAACAGGCCGAACAGGCCGAACAGACGGAGGAGCAGACCACGGGGGCTTTTGCCGAATACCCCACACTGGCGCCGCCCACCGATGCGACGCTGGTGCAGAGAAACCCCTACACCCCGACGGAAGACGAGCGCAGCTGGAGCACCGAGGAGCTGCTGGGCTCCACCACCTACCGCTCCGAGGCCGTCATCAAGCTGATGCCCGAGGTCGATGAATTTATCTCCCTGGACTATAAGAATGTGGACATCCGTGAGCTCATCGCCCGCATCGGCAAGGTGGACGGCCGGCATGTGCTGTATTTCGGGGAGCCTGTCAAGGTGACGGTGCAGGCCGGAGTGGTGACGCCCATGAAGGCACTGGAGATGACGCTGGAAGCTGCCGACAGTGACCTGACCTACATGCTCGACGAAGACGTGATCGTGGTGGGCCCGCAGTCGGTGGTGACAAACACCTTCCTTTATACCGAGGTCGGCGTGACAAAGCGGCTCAACTATCTGACGGTGGAGGATTTGCGCGCCCTGGCCGACGTGCAGGAGATTGAATACGCATTTATTGAGCCGGTGGAGGGCGGCGTCCACATGTCGGCGACGCCTCACGATCTGGCGCATCTGCTGCTGCTGGTGGAGGCGCTGGATTTGGAGCAAAACTTCATCAACGCCGACACGGCGCCGGAACTCATTTTGGAGCCCATGGAGCTGCGCTACATCACGGGCCGGCAGTTTCTCACGCTGGCCGAAAAGTTCGGCGTGCGCGCCGGCGTGGTTGACGATGTGCATAACGAAGCCGTGGTCTACTTGACCGGGCCGGAGGACACCATCACGGCGCTGCGGCGCATTGCCGCCGCCTTTGACGTGGAGGGCAACGCTGATTTGTCCGCCAAGGGCTCGACCATCCAGGCGCAGCCGTACCTGCTGTCAAACGTCAGCCCCGAAGAGATGAAGCAGATGCTGGAAAACTGCGGGATCGCCTTCAATGTGCTGGACATGGGCGACGGGCGCAGCACGGTGTATGCGCTGGGCGGCGCTGCGGAAACGGCGCAGGCCGTGGAAATCATGGAGCAGCTCGACGAGGAGGGTGCACGCCTGCTGGTCATCAGCTCGGGCGAGACCACCAAGGACATGACCTGGCTGCGCGACGTGATTGTGGAGGAAACCGACCTGCGCAAGGCAAACTTCGGCGTGACGTCTGACCTTGGCTATGGAACGTCGTGCTATTATCTCTACTGCATTGCGACACAGGAGGAGCTGGAGCAGGCCATGCCCTATGTGACCATTGCCCAGTAGGAAAAAGAAGGGCGCGCTTAAAAAAGACGGAGCACTTGCGCATGGGTTTTTTCAAAAAAGACGCGCAAGGGAACTGCCAAAAAACTGGCCGGCGGCGCAGCCGCCGGCAGCCCCAAACAAAAGGGGGGCCTGCCGCCATCGGGCAACCACCGATAAGGAAGGTTTGAAAACAAACTAATTTAACGGCTGGCAAACAGGCTGTGACAGAAAGCGGGCAAGAGGTCAAAAACCTCTTGCCCGCTTTTTCTATATCGCGTGGAACAATAGAACAGCATTTTTGCGTTTCCGAGGGATATGATATTACTTGCCCTGTTCCTGCCCTCTGCAAGCCGCATAAATCAAGGCTTTTTGCCCGTCTAAATGTCCATGCTGGCATAGCAAAATGTTACGCAGTAGACCGCCATTTTTGAGGGTGGGAATAGAAACGCTCAACTGTCGTGTTTTTAAGTTTGCAAAGCCGAGTTGTGCAAGGCTTAAACACTTCCTATTGCGTAACAACATACTTATAATATCTTGAGGGCGCAAGCGGTCTATCCGTTTGCGCCCTCTTGTCTGTCATAGAGCTAAGGCGGGAAAATTTCAACAAACAAAAATATTTATATATTTTCTAAAATTTGGTCAAAACTATATTTGAAATTAGCAGAGTATATTTTATGGCAGCGACATTGAAGAAAATCAATGATTTTCTTGCTGGATTGCCCATGACCATTGTGGCCGGAGTTTTTCTGCTACTGGACTTAGTCCCGCATTTGATGGAGGAATTTGGCGGAACGCCGGTACATTTGAGCTTTTTACCCTTTGACCCCTCATGGGTAACCATCATTATCAGAGGTATCCCGCTGTTGTACCTGGCTATTTGGCGAATCATTTATAATCGAGGTATCGCAAAGATTTCTTCCGCCTTGCTCATCTGCATCGCCATGTTTGCAGCGCTGGCCATCGGGGAACTGTTTGCGGCAGGCGAGGTTGCCTTTATTATGGCACTGGGTGCCCTGCTGGAGGACGCTACTACCAACCGGGCAAAGAAAGGGTTGAAAAAGTTAATCAGCCTTGCCCCAACCCAGGGACGCCGTATCCGGGACGGAAAAGAAGAAATGATCCCCGCAGAAGAAATCCACAAAGGGGATGTATTGCGGATTCTGGCCGGGGAGACCGTTCCGGTAGACGGGAAAATCCTGACCGGAGAGACATCCGTAGACCAGTCCATTATGACCGGTGAGTCCCTGCCCGTAGACAAAGCCGTTGGGGATGAAGTGTTCTGCGGCACCATCAACCGCTTTGGAGCTATCGACATTACGGCGACAAAAGTGGGTGAAGACAGCTCCCTGCAAAAGCTGATCCGCATGGCGGAGGATGCAGAAAACAAACAAGCTCCCATGCAGCGTATTGCTGACCGGGTGGCAAGCTGGCTGGTGCCGGTGGCTCTGCTGATTGCTATTCTGGCCTTTGTGTTCACCCGAAACATCGTCACCGCCGTTACGGTCTTGGTGGTGTTCTGCCCCTGCGCCTTGGTGCTGGCAACCCCCACTGCTATTATGGCGGCCATCGGGCAGGCCACAAAACATGGCGTCATTATTAAATCGGGTGAATCATTGGAAAAGATGGGAAAGGTAGACACGATTGCTTTCGATAAAACGGGCACCCTTACCTATGGCCGGTTGGAAGTCAGCGATGTCATTTCCTTTGATTCCTCCCTCACGGAAAAGGAACTGCTTACTTTAACAGCGTCTACCGAGGCGAAAAGCGAACACCCTCTGGGTAAAGCAATCGTGGCAAAAGCGAAAGGACAGGGCCTGCCCTTAACGGAATCCGAGGATTTCAAGATGGCTGCCGGCAAGGGCATTTCCGCAAAAGTCTCCGGCAGGATCCTGCTCTGCGGCAATGAAAAGTACCTTCTGGAGCATGGCGTTATCATTGACGAACAGGTTCACGGTACATTGGAAAAGCTCCGCACCGAAGGAAAGGCTTCCATTCTTGTGGCGGAAAACAACGTCTGCATCGGTGTGATCGCCTTGTCTGATGTGCTGCGCCCTGAAGCCAAAGACATGGTTTCCCGACTGACAGCCATGCGCACCAGTGCCGTCCTGCTCACCGGCGACAACCGGAAAACCGCTGACTATTTTGCAAAACAGATGGGTATCTCAGAAGTACGGGCCGAACTGCTGCCGGAGGAAAAGGTGCAGAACGTGGAAGCCCTGCGGGAAGCAGGCCGGAAAGTCTGCATGATTGGTGACGGCGTGAACGATGCCCCTGCCCTGAAAACCGCCGATGTGGGCGTGGCAATGGGCAGCATGGGCAGCGATATTGCGGTGGAAGCCGCCGACATTGCGCTGATGAGCGACGATATTTCCAAGATCCCTTATCTGAAACGGCTGTCCAACGCAACGGTAAAGACCATCAAGTTCAGCATTACTCTGTCCATGTGCATCAACTTTGCGGCGATTGTGCTCTCCCTGTTGGAGCTGCTCACTCCGGTTACCGGCGCACTGGTACACAACGCAGGTTCCTGCTTTGTGGTTCTGATCGCGGCGCTGCTGTACGACAGGAAGTTTGAATAATTCTGATGCAGAGAGACCCCTGCCACAAAAGCAGGGATCTCTCTGTTTATTCTGCGGTTGCAAACCGCTCTCTTTGGATGGAATATATGCAAAACGCCAAATCGCATTTTGACTCTTGACTTATTACAACATCTCCTGTATGATGTAAAAAGTACGTTGAAGAAAGGAATTGAAACAATCACAATGGACGACGCCGACAGTAGCGACGCTGACCGAAGTAACATTCACTGTAAATTAAATACGTTTTATATATAGGCATAACCTGTGTCTAATCATTAGACATCGGGCTATGTCTTTTTGTGTTTCTTTTTGCTGACCACCGATGAAAGGCGGTCAGAATATAAATTTTATCAAAGAAAGGAGTGATTGATCCATTATGGATCGACACAGACAGACGCCTTGGCACGCACTGAAACTTACGGAGGTTTATGAAACTTTATATACCTCCGAGGAAGGATTAAGTGATGCCGAGGCTGCCGAAAGGCTGAAAAAACATGGGCGCAATGAACTGCTTTCCAAACCGCCCAAAACCATTCTACAAATGCTGAAAGCACAGATCGTTGACCCGATGGTACTTATCCTCATCGGCGCAGCAGCTTTTTCCGCAATTTTGCAGGAGTGGACAGAGGCGGCAGTAATCTTTATTATTGTAATCGTCAACGCTGTTATCGGTATTGTGCAGGAAAAGAAAGCGCAATCCTCTCTGGAGGCGCTTCGCAACATGAGCGCCCCAACGGCTAAGGTTCTGCGTCAGGGGGAGGAGAGCGTGATTCCTGCCGGCGAGCTGGTAGTGGGCGATATCGTGATGCTTGGCGATGGAGATATGGTTCCGGCGGACTTACGCCTGATAGATTCCGCCAATTTGAAGGTGCAGGAGGC
>CALWCA010000007.1 GCA_944376235.1 uncultured Clostridia bacterium
GGACTGAAAATCCCCGTGTCGGTGGTTCGATTCCGCCCGGAGGCACCATAAGCGGATGTAGCTCATCTGGTAGAGCGCGACCTTGCCAAGGTCGAGGTAGCGAGTTCGAGCCTCGTCATCCGCTCCATTTTACACAATTGAGGCCCTGTTTGTCAGGGCATTGTGGCGCCATAGCCAAGTGGTAAGGCAAGGGTCTGCAAAACCCTCACGCCCCGGTTCAAATCCGGGTGGCGCCTCCAAAAAAAGAAAGACACGCGAAAAGGCGTGTCTTTCTTTTTTTTGGAGTTCGGCGGCCTATGGCCGCCTCTACCCTTCGGAAATTCCAATGCTCGGGTCAAATGAATTGCCCCCCGCGCCAAGGTTTTGCCTGCGGCAAAACGCCTGTACGATGCAAAAGCGCCGCCCCGCCGTACGGGGCTCCGGTCTTGTCCGGCATCTATAGTTTGCGGACAAGACCAAAAAGAAAGACACGCCAAAGGTGCACACCCTTTGTATTTCCATGAACGCAATCGGCCAGGCAGCAGAAAATTATTCCAACTCAAACGCTCCGGTATAAAGCTGATAATATTGCCCCTTTTTCTTGATCAGATGCTCGTGATCGCCTCGCTCGATTATTCGTCCACGCTCCAACACCATGATGGCCTTGGCATTTCGGACGGTGGAAAGTCGATGGGCGATGACAAAGACCGTGCGGCCTGTCATCAGGGCGTCCATACCTTTCTGTACAATGGCTTCTGTCCGAGTATCAATTGAAGAGGTGGCCTCATCCATAATCATGACCGGCGGATCGGCGACGGCAGCACGGGCAATTGAGATAAGCTGGCACTGCCCCTGGGAGAGATTGTTGTTGTCTGCGTTGATCATGGTCTGATACCCGTTGGGGAGCAGGGAAATGAAAGAATCCGCGCCGGACAGCCTGGCCGCCGCGATGCACTCCTCATCGGTGGCGTCCAGCTTTCCGTATCGAATGTTCTCCATAACTGTGCCGGTGAATAGGGTTACATCCTGAAGGACAATGCCCATAGAACGGCGCAAGTCGGGTTTTTTAATTTTGGCAATATTGATTCCATCATATCGGATCCTGCCGTCGGCCAGATCATAGAAACGGTTGATGAGGTTTGTGATGGTGGTCTTGCCTGCGCCGGTAGCCCCCACGAAAGCGATTTTTTGTCCCGGTTTGGCGTAGAGGGAGATGTCGTGGAGCACGAGCTTGCGGCCATCGTAGCTGAAGTCCACATGGTCAAATACCACGTTGCCCTGAACCTTGGTGTAAGTCAGGGTTCCATCATGGTGAGGATGTTTCCAGGCCAAGATATCACCATCCGCACACTCGGTCAACTCCCCATCCCGCTCAGTGGCACGGACCAGGGTCACATAGCCCCCGTCTTCCTCCGGTTCATGATCCATCAGGGCAAAGATGCGGCCTGCTCCGGCAAGGCCCAAAACGGCGCTGTTCATCTGCTGGGCGGTCTGGGTAATGGAGGAAGAAAACTGACGGATAAGGCTCAGGAAAGAAATCAGCGTTCCCAATGTAGTGGAGAACATCTCTTCTCCGAAGAGTGCCATGGCGCCGCCTATCACAGCGACAGCCAAATGCTGGAGATTGCTGAACCCGGACATAATCGGCATCAAAGTTCCGGCAGTGCCATTGGCGCGCAGGGCGTTGGAGTAGAGCTCCTCATTGAGCTCCCGCAGCCGTTCCTTGGCTTGCTGTTCGTGGCAGAACACCTTGATGACCTTCAGCCCGCCGAACATTTCTTCGATATAGCCGTTCACCGCTCCCGTGGACTCCTGCTGTCGGGTAAAAAAGTTTCCGATGTATCGGAGCATCAGCCTTGCCGCCAGCACCATGATTGCGGCCAGGAGCATCACCACTCCGGTGAGTATCACGTTGAATCGAAGCATGAAGCAGAAGGCGAAAACGATGGTGACCATAGACGAGATCATCATGGGCAGGCTTTGGGCAATAAATTGCCGCAGGGTATCCGTGTCGTTGGTGTAGACGCTCATAATATCGCCGTGGGTGTGGGTGTCAAAGAATCGGATTGGGAAAGTCTGCATTTTTACAAACAGAACATCCCGAATCTCTTTGAGCACCTTCTGTCCGATGATGGCGATGATGCGATTATAGAAGAGGGTGCCCAGAGCGCCCAGAAAGAAGATTGCAGCCATGGTAAGAACCACTCCAAGCAGCTCACGGAACAAGTCTTCCCCGGTATCCAGCATTTGCAAGATATAGTCATCAATTATGACCTGCATCAGGGAATTTCCGAGCATCGCAGCAATCACGCTGATCAAAATACATGCCACAACCAGCCCGAATTCCCGCTTGTGCCGGGCGGTGATATACTCCATCAGCCGTGCCAGGGTGCCTTTTTCTGTTTTATTCATGCTCGCCGCTCCCTTTTCTGCTGAGATTCATATGGCCTATGGAATATTGTGACAGAGAAAAGAGACGACAAAAAGAGATAAAATTTGACAAATTGACATTCCATATACGATAATTGTCATATAAAAGATGATTTTCAAGGGCAAGAATTCAAGATAAAATAAAAGCGAAAAGGGGTGGCATCATGCGTGAAACAAAAGAAAGTCAAACATTGGAGCCATCGGAAAGACTGATGAATCTCGGCTATGCCATTGCTTACTACCGCAAGCGCAGGAGGCTTTCCCAGGAGGAAATGGCAGAGAAGCTGGCCATCAGCCGGCAGCATCTGGGGGCCATTGAGGCGCCGAACATGCACAGGGGATTGTCGATCGAGCTGCTTTTTCGCATTGCAGACGTTTTGGAGCTGGAACCCTATTTGCTGCTGAAATTTAACCCGGAGCGTTGATGAAAATGGAAAAGAGAAAGAGATATGCCGGCGTGCTTGCTGCGCTGATTTTGACGGGGTGGATTTGTCTGTCGTCCGCCCTGCCGGCTGCCGCAGGGCGGGAGCCGGGGAAATATCTGCTGGAGCTTCTTGCCGACGGAAAAGAGGCCGTGCAGCTTTCGACAGAGGAGACATTGGAGCTTACGGTGACGCTGCGGCTGCCGCAGGAGCAGGAGAGCGCCGTCATTTACGCCATGCAGGACGAGCTGGTGTTTGACGGGACAGCGCTCGAGCTGGTACAGGGCAGCATCGAGGCTGCACAGGGGTTTGACGTCAGCCTGAGCCGGCTGGGAGACGGGGTTTCCTGGCGTATGATTGTCAGCCGCATGGAGACAAACGAGCAGGGCCTGCCGGTGGAAGACGGGATGCAGCTTGTCCGCTTTAAGGTGTGTGCCCTCAAGGCGGGGGACACTGCGGCAAAAAGCCAGAATGCAAAAATTCACGATGCTGCGGGAAACGAGCTGCCCGTGCTGGCAAATGAAGTGTCCGTTTCCGTAAAAAGTGCAGCTCCGCCGCAAGAGGGAGAAGATGGCGGCGGAGGAGGCGGCGGCGGCGGAGGAGGAGGCGGCGGCGGAGGCGGCGGAGGCGCCGCGCCAGAACCTCAGGAGCCGCAGCCGCAGGAGCCTCAGGGCACCGGGGAGACGGCCCCCGAAGCCGGGCAGGAGCAGGACGTGCCGGCATTTGACGACGTGGAGCAGGACGCATGGTATTATGAGGCGGTGTATCGCTGCGCGCGGGAGAGCCTGATGACGGGAACGGCGCAGAATCTGTTTTCGCCGGAGCTGCCCATGTCACGCGCCATGCTGGTCACGGCGCTCTGCCGCATGGAAGGCGAGCCGCAAAGCGAGCTTGAGAGCCTGCCCTTTGAAGACGTTGACCCGCAGGCATGGTATTTCCGCCCCGTGCTGTGGGGCGTTGAGCAGGATATCGTCCGGGGAGTGGGGCAAAACAGATTTGCCCCGGACGATGCCGTGACGCGGGAGCAGCTTGCCGTGCTGCTGTATCGCATGGCGGAGCAGGTGTCAGAGCAGGCGCTTGAGGTCGGGGAGCTCGACCCGTTTGAGGACGCGCAGGAGGTTTCTTCCTGGGCGCGCGAGGGCATGAGCTGGGCGCTGAGAGAGGGCATCGTTACGGGGCGTGGTCAGGGCATTCTGGCGCCAGGCGACAGCGCCTCGAGAGCGGAGGTTGCCGCCATGCTGTGCCGTTTTTTGGAAAAGGTGCAGATCAAGGAGACATAAGGCACAAAAGCCGGCTTGGGTTTTGATGCGAAAGGAGAATCAGAAAAAGGGGGGGCTTTTGGAAGAAAGCCCCCTCTTTTCTTGAGAGCTCCTGTTTTTTTTGCAAAAGGGATGCCGCAGACCTGCTGCGGCAGCAAAAAGCGAAAGGCTTTGCTATGATGTGCGCAAGGCCGGCCGCCTTTTTGGAAGGGCGGGGTTTGGCACAAGGGGGCTTTTGGGCAGTGGTCCTGCGCAGTGTTCAGAGGGCCGATTTCTTGGCGGGAGCCCTTTTGGGGCTTTTTCAATTCTTGAATTTATGGTATTGTGTTTTTGCGCAAAGTCGTACTATAATATGAACACACTTAGGCACAACTGTTGGAAGGGGGAGACCGCATGCCCGGGGAGAAGATTGTCAGCCTCAGGAACGAACGCATCAAAGCGGCCGCCGCCCTGAAGACAGCCTCAGGAAGACGGGAGAGCGGCCGCTTTTTGCTGGAAGGGCCAAAGCTCATTGCCGAGGCGCTTGAGGCGGGCTATGTGCTCGACGAGGTGTTTTACTGCGATGCTGCGGCGCTGCAGCGCTGCGGAGCTCTGCGGGTACAGGCTACCGAAGTGTCGGATGAGGTGCTCTCCCGCATGTCCGACACGGTGACGCCGCAGGGCGTGGTGGCGGTGGCGCAGCGTCGGGAGCGGGATGCGCTGCGGCTGCATTTCGGCGGGCGGTATGTGCTGCTCGAGCAGGTGCAAAATGCCGGCAACGTGGGCAATATTTTGCGCACGGCCGAGGCCCTGGGAATGGACGGCGCCCTTTTTTGCGGCGATGCCGTTGACCTCTTTTCCCCCAAGGTGCTGCGCGGCTCGATGGGCTCGGCGCTGCGCCTGCCGACGGCGCACTACGACAGCGCCCTCCAGGCGGCGCAGGCGCTGCACGGCGCGGGGCTTGCGCTTTGGGGCGCCGCGCTGCGCGAGGATGCGCAGATGCTTTTGTCGGCAGGGGAGCTGCAGGGCGCCGTGGCAATCGGGAACGAGGGGCGCGGCCTGAGCGGTGAAATGCTTGACGTGTGTGATAAACTGGTAGTGATTCCCATGAGGGGGCAGACCGAATCGCTTTCGGCCCCCTGTGCGGCCGCCATTCTCCTGTGGGAGCTGTGGGGGCGGCGGGACGCCGGATGCGGACAGGAAGGGACAGACATCGGACAATTCGAAACCAGCAAGATGACGTAAGGGGATGTTTCGATGGATATGTATGCCATATGGCTGACCTGCCGGATGGGTGGGGCCACGGTGAAGACCACGGCGCTGCTGGAGCGCTTTGGCTCTCCTGAGGGTATTTATCATGCCGGCGCCGGGGAGCTTTCGGAGGCGGCAAAGCTGTCAAAGCAGGAGCTTGAGCAGCTTGGACGGCACGAGCTGGACGACGTCAAAAGGCTCATGGAGCGCTGTGCAGCGCTGGAAATTGAAGCGGTGCACCCCTGGGAGGAGAGGTATCCCAGGTTGCTGCTTCAAATCAAGAACCCGCCCTTTACGCTGTTTTACCGGGGAAAGCTGGAGGCGGTGGAAAACCGCCTGTGCATCGCGGTGGTGGGGACGAGAAGCTGTACCCGCTACGGAGCCTCGGTGGCAGAAAAGCTGGCGGGGGATTTGGCGGCCTGCGGCGTGACGGTGGTGTCCGGCATGGCCGACGGCATTGATTCCTGTGCCAATCTGGGCGCCCTCAAGGCCGACGGCAAAACGGTAGCCGTGCTGGGAAACGGCGTTGACCGGGCCTACCCCGCGCACAACGGCTATCTGATGGAGCAGATCGTGGAGTCGGGAGGGCTTGTGGCTTCGGAGTACCCGCCCGGCAGCGCCATTTCCAAAGGGAACTTTCCCGCCAGGAACCGCATCATCAGCGGCTTGTCCCAAGGGGTTGTGATTGTGGAGGCGCCCAAAAAGAGCGGGGCGCTCATCACGGCGCAGCTTGCCATCGAGCAGGACAGGGATCTTTTCACGGTGCCCGGCAACATCAACTCCTACACCTCGGAGGGCACAAACCAGCTGCTCAAGGACAATTGTGCCAAGCCCGTCACCGAGACGCTGGACATTTTGGAGGAATATCTTGGGAGCTATGGGCATCTGCTGTCGGTGGTGCGGGAGGCCCCGCCAAAGCAGCCGGAGCGCCGTGTGCAAAGGCGCAGCCTGCTCGAACGCGTGACGGGCGGGAGACTGACGCAGGAGAAGGAGCCCGTCCTTTCCAAGGAGCGTGCAGAGCGGGAGCTGACGCTCTCAAACGAGGAGCGCGACCTGCTTGACCTGCTCGGCGACCAGCCTAGAAGTGCGGATACGCTGATCAAGCAAAGCGGGCTTCCCGTGGGCAAGGCAATGGCAACGCTGACCATGCTGGAGGCCAAGGGGTATATTACCCCTCTGCCCGGGGCACGCTTTGAGCGCAGCTTCAAGGGATAGCCTGCAGGCGGCAAGAGCAGGGAAAGGCCTTCAAGGGGCGTTTGGATGCGGGAAAGGGCCTGCTGCCAGAAGGCAAAGAGCCCGCACGGGAGGCAGGCAGGGGAACTTTTTTGAGGGAAAAACCGACTTTGCGACAGGGAAGAAGTGGCAAGGGCGGATTAAAATAACGTCAAGACAGAGGCAAACAATGAAAATGCGAGGCTAGAATAACTAGAATAAAGGAAAGAAAACCAAAAACGAAAGAAAAGACGGGGGCCGTCAAAGGCGGCTTACCATTCGAAACGGAGAGTTACATGTCAAATCTGTTGATTGTGGAATCGCCCTCCAAGGCGAAGACCATCAAGAAGTATCTGGGAAGCAATTTTAAGGTCATGGCGTCCATGGGACATGTCAGGGATCTGCCCAAGAGCAAGCTGGGCATTGACGTGGAGCATAATTTTGAGCCGAGCTATATTTCGATTCGGGGAAAGGGCGACCTCATCAAGGGGCTCAAGAAGGAGGCCAAACAGGCCAAAAAGGTCTATCTTGGCACCGACCCCGACCGCGAAGGGGAGGCCATTTCCTGGCATCTCTCGGTGCTGCTGGGGCTCGACGGGGCGCAGCCCATCCGCGTGACCTTTAACGAGATCACCAAGCAGGCGGTGCAAAACGGGGTCAAGAACCCGCGTCCGCTCAACATGAATCTGGTGGATGCCCAGCAGGCGCGCCGCATTGTGGATCGCCTGGTGGGCTATAAAATCAGCCCTTTTTTGTGGCGCAAGGTGCGCAAGGGTCTGTCGGCAGGGCGCGTGCAGTCGGTGGCGACCCGGCTGATTGTGGACAGAGAGGATGAAATTGAGGCCTTTGTCCCGGTGGAGTACTGGACCATCGACGCGCTGCTGGAGGCGCAGCCCGGCAAAAAATTCACGGCGCGGTTTTACGGCAAGGGGGAGCGCAAGATGTCCCTTGACGACAAGCAGGCGACCGACGACATGCTCGCGCAGCTCAAGGGCGCCGAATTTTCGGTGCAGCATGTGAAAAAGAGCAAGAAAAAGCGCAACCCCGCCCCGCCCTTCACGACCTCGACCCTGCAGCAGGAGGCCTCCCGCAAGCTGGGCTTTACCTCGAGGAAGACCATGTCCATCGCGCAGGAGCTGTATGAGGGCGTGGAAATTTCCGGAGTTGGCCTGGTGGGTATCATCACCTATATGAGAACCGACTCTCTGCGCATTTCGGAGGAGGCGCTGCACGAGGTGCGCGCCTTCATTGCCGAGCAGTATGGAAAGGAATACTGCCCCAAGGCGCCGCGTCAGTACAAGAGCCGGGGCGGCGCGCAGGACGCGCATGAGACCATCCGGCCCACCATGCTCTCGCTGTCGCCCGACAAGGTGAAGGACAGCCTGCCGCGCGACCACTACCGGCTGTACAAGCTGATTTGGGACAGGTTTCTCGCCTGTCAGATGGAGACCCAGGTGCTCGACGTGGTGGCGGTCGACGTGCTGGCAAAGAGCAAGGAGACGCGCTGCCTCTTCAAGGCCTCGGGGCACACGGTGGTCTTTCCCGGCTTTACCGTGATCTATGAGGAGTCGACCGACGAGGCGCAGGAGGAGGAGGGCAAGCTGCCCGAGCTCAAGGAAGGGCAGCCGCTCGAGCTCAGGGATCTCTCGGGCGATCAGCACTTCACCCAGCCCCCGCCCCGCTACACCGAGGCCAGCATCATCAAGGCGCTTGAGGAAAACGGGATCGGGCGCCCCTCGACCTATGCGCCCACCATCACGACCATTTTGGCCAGGGAGTATGTGGTCAAGGAGGGCAAGAGCTTCAAGCCAACGCCGCTTGGCGTGGTGACCACCACACTCATGAAGAATCATTTTCAGGACATCGTCGACGTGGAGTTCACCGCCCACATGGAGGACAGCCTTGACAAGGTGGCGGGGGGAGAGATCCCCTGGTCACAGGCCATCCGTGACTTCTACACCACCTTTGAAAAGGAGCTTGAGGCTGCCGAGACAGAGCTGGGCGGAGTCTACTTCAAGGTGCCCGACGAGGAGACCGAGGAAATTTGCGAGAAGTGCGGCAGGCACATGGTTGTCAAAAGCGGCAGATACGGCAAGTTTCTCGCCTGTCCCGGATATCCCGAGTGCAAGAACACCAAGCCGCTCATTCACGACACGGGGGCAAAATGCCCCAAGTGCGGCGGGCGTATCGTCATGCGCATGAGCAAGAACAAGAACAAATACTATGCCTGCGAGTTCAATCCCAAGTGCTCCTTTATCACCTGGTATGAGCCCTCCAAGCAAAATTGTGAGCTGTGCGGCAGCGTGCTGCTGCAGCAGGTGCGCCACGGCAAGAAGACGCTGGTGTGCTCCAACGAAAACTGCCCCAACGCAACAAGGGAGGAGCAGGCTGCCTCCGGCAGGCGGGAGCAAAAAAGTGAAAGGCAGGACGAGGGATGAGTGAGATGACGCAGCGCGTATTGGTTGTGGGAGCGGGGCTGGCGGGCTGTGAGGCGGCCTGGCAGCTCGTGCGGCGCGGCGTCCCGGTGCGGCTTGTCGACATCAAGCCAAAGCAGTTCACGCCGGCGCACCGCAGCGAGGGCTTTGCCGAGCTGGTGTGCTCCAACTCGCTGCGGGCGAACAATGTGGAAAACGCCGTGGGGCTGCTCAAGGAGGAGATGCGGCGCCTGGGCTCGCTTGTCATGGAGGCGGCAGACGTCTGCCGCGTCCCGGCGGGCGGGGCGCTGGCGGTCGACCGCGAGGGCTTTTCGGCGTATATTACGGAAAGGCTCAAGGGGCATCCCCTGGTGGAGTTTTACTCCGAGGAGGTCACAAAATTGCCGCAGGGGCTGAGCGTTGTCGCCACCGGCCCCTTGACGACGGCGCCGCTTTTTGACGCCATTTCACGGGAGTTTGGAGCGCAGCATCTGTCTTTTTTTGACGCGGCGGCCCCCATCGTCACCTTCGAGTCGCTCGACAAGGACAAGATCTTTTTCCAGTCGCGCTACGGCAAGGGCACGGCAGATTATATCAACTGTCCCATGGACAAGGAGCAGTACGAGGCCTTTTACGAGGCGCTGGTCACGGCGCAGACGGCGCAGATGCACGGCTTTGAGGACGACAAGGTCTTTGAAGGCTGCATGCCGGTCGAGACCATGGCACGCCGGGGGCGCGACACGCTTCGGTTCGGCCCGCTCAAGCCTGTGGGGCTTGTCGACCCCGCGACAGGCAGGGAGCCCTACGCCGTGGTGCAGCTCAGGCAGGACGATGCGGCGCGCACGCTTTACAACCTGGTGGGGTTCCAGACCCATCTCAAATTCGGGGAGCAACGGCGGGTGTTCGGCATGATCCCGGGGCTTGAGAGGGCCGAATTTGTGCGCTACGGCGTGATGCACCGCAACACCTACCTTAACGGGCCCGCGCTGCTGGAGCCGACCTACCGGTGCAGGCTGCGGGAGGGGCTTTATTTTGCCGGGCAGATGACGGGGGTAGAGGGCTATGTGGAGTCGGCCTCGTCGGGGCTTGTTGCCGGCATCAATGCGGCGCATCAGGCGCTGGGGCTGCCGCCGACGGTATTTCCGGCGCAGACGGCCATCGGGGCGCTGGCGGCGTACGTCTCGACGCCGGGGCAGAGCAATTTCCAGCCCATGAACGTCAATTTCGGCATTATGGCGCCGCCCGATTTCAAGTTCAGGGGAAAGCGGGAAAAAAACGAGGGCCTGGCCAAGCGGTCGCTTGACACCCTGCAGGGCATTGCGGAGCAGATGGCGGGAATTTTGAAAAATTGAAAAAAATGGGCGTTCGGGAATTGACAATATCTCCCGTGGTGAGTATGATGTGAAAAGGTCATGCTGACAGCGGGAAACGGTTGGCGGCAGGGACGATATACATTTCCCCGGGAGTGATTTGGATGATTTTAGAGCGCATCAAGGAGCTGCTTGTGGAGCAGCTGAATCTGGAATATGAGCAGCTGCAGTCCGACACCTTGTTTGACGAAATCGGGGTGGATTCCATTGACATTGTGGAGCTTGTGATGGCGCTGGAGGCCGAGCTGGGGGTTCAAATGCCCGACGACCAGCTTGAGCGGGTCGCCACGCTTGGCGATTTGGCGCGGCTGGCGGAAGAGATGATGTAAGGGCACCGTGCAAGAGGAGGGGAGGAAGACGATTGGCAGAGCAGAAAGCCGACAGGAAGGTGCTGGAAGAGCGCATTCACCATCATTTTGCGCATTCCGAGCTGCTGGAAACGGCATTGACGCACTCCTCTTTTGCCAACGAGCAAAAGCCGCAGCAGGTGCCGTATAACGAAAGGCTGGAATTTCTGGGAGATTCGGTGCTTTCGATCGTGGTGTCCCAGTATATTTTCACGCATTTCAAGGCCCTGCCCGAGGGAGATCTTTCCAAGGTGCGGGCAACGGTGGTGTGTGAGAAGTCGCTGGCGGGATTTGCACGCCGGCTGGAGCTGGGCCTTTTTCTGCGCATGGGGCGAGGCGAGGAGCAAAACCACGGCAGGCAGCGCGACTCGATTTTGGCAGACGCCTTTGAGGCGCTGCTGGCAGCCATTTACCTTGACGCCGGCCTTGAGGCGGTGACCGCCTTCCTCATGCCCTTTGTGGAGCCGGCCGTGGAGGCCGCCATCGAAGGGCACCGGTTTCAGGACTACAAGACAGAGCTTCAGGAAATTGTGCAAAAGAATAAAGAAGAGCAGCTCTCCTATCAGCTTGTGGCCTCCCACGGGCCCGACCACAACAAGGTGTTTGAGGTGGAGGTTTATCTCAACTCCAACCCCATCGCCAGGGGGCAGGGAAAGAGCAAAAAGGAGGCGGAGCAGCAGGCGGCGCGCGCCGCACTGCGGCTGATGGGAGAGGGAGAATAGCAAAGAAAAGGGCGAAACGCAGCGTTTTCGCCCTTTTTTGCGGCAGGAAGGGAGCCGTACACTTGTAAAAGTGCATCGCGGTATGATAAAATAAAAATGTTATGCACTTGCAAGGCCTGAGGCTTGTAAAACCCAGATTTTAGGATATGGAGGTGGCTGGCAATGCGGTTGAAGCTGGTGGAAATCAACGGATTCAAGTCTTTTCCCGACAAGGTGAGCATCAGCTTTGACGAAGGGCTGATCGCCATTGTCGGCCCCAACGGGAGCGGCAAGAGCAACGTGGTCGACGCGGTGCGCTGGGTGCTTGGCGAACAGAGCAGCAAAACGCTGCGGGGCGGGAAAATGGAGGACGTCATTTTCTCGGGCACGCAGCACCGCAAGGCGGTGGGCATGGCGGAGGTGTCGCTTGTGCTCGACAATGCCGACGGGGCACTGCCGACGCCTCTGACCGAGGTGCGCGTCACGCGGCGGCTCTACCGCTCGGGAGAGAGCGAATACCTGCTTGCAGGGCGTCCGGTGCGGCTCAAGGACATTCACGAGCTTTTCATGAACACCGGCATTGGGCGCGACGGGTATTCTCTGATTGGACAGGGAAAGATTGCCGAAGTGCTCTCAAGCCGCAGTGAAGACCGAAGGGCCATGTTTGAAGAGGCGGCGGGCATTTCCAAATACCGCTACCGGCGAACCGAGTCGCTGCGCCGCCTGGAAGCGGCCGAGAGCAATCTTGTGCGCCTGCGCGACATTTTGCAGGGGTATGCGACGCGCGTGGGGCCGCTGCGCACGCAGTCGGAGAAGGCGCGCCGGTACCTCGACATGCGGCAGGAGCGCAGGGGCCTGGAAATCAACGTCTGGCTCGAGAGGCTGGAGCAGACCAAGGATTTGATTTCCAAGAGCGCCGACGACTGCGAGATTGTCACGGCGCAGCTCGAGGAGCTAGCGCAGCGTCAGCAGCAGTTTGAGCAGGAGACGGCGTCGCTTGACCTTCAGGTGCAGGAGGTCACGGTGCAGATGGACGACGTGCTGCGCAGCCAACGGGAGCTCGAGCAGCGCATGGCGCAGACGCGCAGCGACGCGGCAGTGATGGAAAACGAGCTGCGCCACAACCGGGAGCGTCAGGACGCCGTCAAAAAGGGCATGGAGAATTCGCAGGAGCGCCGGCAAGCGCTGCTAGACAGGCAGGCTGCGGCACAGGCCAAGGGGGCGGAGCTTGCGGCGCACAGGGAGGAGCTGCAGGCCCGGCTGGCCCTTTTGACCGAGCGGGCCACGGGAGGCCTTTTGGAGCAGACGCAGCAGCGCATGGCGCAGCTTCGTATGGAGCAGCTTGATTTGGGCGATGCCCTGGGGCGCTGCCGCGCAGAGGTGGCAAACGCCGAAGCGGCGGGCAGCGCGCAGGGGGAAAACGAGGCCAGGGCGCAAGCGGAGCTTGGGGCGCAGGAGCAGGCCGTGCAGCAGGCGCAAAGGCAGGCGGAGCAGGCCGAGTCGGGGCGCAGCGAGAAGCAGGAGCTGCTTTTGCGTGCGCAAAACGCCCTGGGAGGATATGAGAAGAAGCTGGCGACGCGGCGGGAAAAAGAAGAGGCCGCGCAGCAGGCGCACAGGCAGGCGCAGGAAAGGCGTACGCAGGCCGAGCAGAGGCTGCGGGCCTTGGAGGACCTGGAAAAGAGCAGGGAGGGCTTTTCGGGCGCTGTCAAGCTGGTGCTGCAGGAGGCCGAGCACGGCAGGCTGCCGGGTGTGCACGGGGCCCTTTCCTCCCTGATTGAAACCGGGCAGGAGACGGCGCTGGCCATTGAGACGGCGCTGGGAGCCGCCATGCAGCACATTGTGGTGGACAACGAGCAGCAGGCCAAGAGGGCCATTTTTCTGCTCAAAAGCAGAAATGCCGGCAGGGCCACTTTTTTGCCCTTGTCGGCGGTACAGCCCCGCCAGGGGGACAGGCTTCCCCGAGAGGGGGAGGGCATCGTAGGGGTGGCGTCCGAGCTGGTGTCGTGTGAGGAGGCCTATCGTGCGCTGCTCTCCTCCCTGCTGGGCAGGACGCTGGTGACGCGCGACATTGACAGTGCCATTGCCGTGGCAAAGCGTCACGGCTACCGCTTTCGCATCGTGACGCTGGACGGGCAGATGGTCAATGCCGGCGGCTCGCTGACCGGCGGCTCGCAGGTGCGCGGCGCCGGGATGCTGACCAGGCGAAACGAGATTGAGGCGCTGACGCAGCAGGTACGGCAGCTTGAGCAAGAGGAGCAGGCCGCCGGCAGGCAGGTGCAGCAGTGCGCCGAGGAGCGGCGCCGCGTGGAGGCCGAGATGCAGGGAGCCCTTTCCGAGCTGCAGACGGCGCGGGAGCAGCACATCAAGAGCGAGGCGGAATGCGAGAGTGCGAAAGCGGCGCTCGGGCTGCTGCTGAGCGGCTGCGAGGCAATGCGGGAGAGGCAGGAGCAGGCCAGACAGGCGCGGGAAGAGGCGCTTGCCCTGCTAAAAAAGGCGCAAGAGGAGCAAACGGCGCTGCTTTTGCGGCAGAGCGTCCTGGAAGGGGAGCTGGCGGCACTGGAGGCCGAGCATTCGCAGCAGGCGCAGAAGGTGGCGGGCGAGATGCAGGAGATCTCGGACTGCCGCATGGCCCTCACGGCAGCGCAGCGCGACGAGCAGGCGCTGCTGGAGGCCTGCCGGCAGACGCGAGAGCTGCTGGATTTGCAGGACACCGACTGCGGGCAGCTTAAGGAGGAGCTCTCCGCCTTGGTGCGTCAGGAGGGCGAGCTGGTTCGGAGCATTCAGGCGGCTCTCGAGGGAGAAAAGGGCTCCGGGCTCGAGGCGGAGGCCCTGGTGCGCAGCACGGAGCAGCTGACGCAGCAGAGGGAGCAGGCTGAGAGCAGGAGAAGCGCGCTGCGGCTTGAGGAAAAGGAGCTCTCGCAGCAGAGGGAAAATCTCGTCAGGGAGCAGGAGCGCTGCGAGGCGCAGCGTGCGCAGGTGCAAAGCGAGCACGACGGCATCGTGGCGTCGCTGTGGGACGAGTATGAGCTCACGGTGTCGGGCGCAAAGGAGCTGCGCACGCCCATGGAGAGCGCCGCCGCCGCGCGGCGGCGCATTGCCCAGCTCAAGCAGGACATGAAGGCGTTAGGACACGTCAACGTGGACGCCATTGAAGAATACAAGCAGGTCAAGCAGCAGTTTGATTTCTACAGTGCCCAGGTGGAGGATTTGGAGGTCTCAAAAAAAGAGCTCGAAGGCATGATTTCGGATTTGACAAAGGAGATGCAGGGCATTTTTTCGCGTCAGTTTGAGGTCATCAACCGCCATTTCGGGCAGACCTTTGCCGACCTCTTCGGCGGGGGGAAGGCCATGCTGTCGCTCGACGACCCCTCCGACGTGCTGGAATCGGGCATCGAGCTGCGGGTGCAGCCGCCGGGCAAGGTCATCAACAACCTTTCGGCGCTGTCGGGCGGGGAGCAGGCGCTGACCGCCATTGCGCTCTACTTTGCCATCCTGCAGGTGCGCCCGTCCCCCTTTGTCATTCTCGACGAGATCGACACGGCGCTCGACGAGGTCAACGTGGTGCGCCTTGCCAACTACTACAAGCGGTTTACCCAAAAGACGCAGCTCATTTTGATTACCCACCGCAGAGGGGCCATGGAGGCCGCCGACGTGCTTTACGGCATCACCATGCAGGAGCGCGGCGTGTCCAAGCTGCTCAAGATTGACGTCAACGACGTGGAGCGGCAGATCAATCTGCGCGCAACATAAATCGGACAATACGCGGCACCCTTATTTTGACGGGGCCTGTCCGCGAAGCGAGGAAAGGAGCAAAAAAACGTGGGCCTGTTTGAAAAGCTAAAGCAGGGGCTGAGCAAGACAAGGGATTCGCTGGGCAAAGCGGTGGACGGGGTGCTGTCCACCTTTACCCGCATTGACGACGACCTGTTTGACGAGCTGGAGGAGGTGCTGCTCCAGGCCGATTTGGGGCTTGACGCCACCGAGGAGATTTTAGAGCAGCTCAAGGACGAAGTGAAGCAGCAGCGCGTGAGCGATCCGGGGCAGATCCGGGAGCTTCTGGCAGGGCTGCTGGGGCGGATGCTTGAGCAGGAGGAGGAGAGTCCGCTTCGTCTGGAGAGCAAGCCCTCGGTCATTTTGGTGATTGGGGTCAACGGCGTGGGCAAGACCACCACCATCGGCAAGCTGGCGGCCTACTTTGGGGAGCAGGGCAAAAAGGTGCTGCTGGGCGCTGCCGACACCTTCCGTGCCGCCGCCGCAGACCAGCTTGCCGTCTGGGCGCAGCGCACGGGCGCCGACCTGGTTCGCCACCAGGAGGGCAGCGACCCTGCCGCCGTGGTGTTTGACTCGATTGCGGCCGGAAAGAGCCGTGGGGCCGACGTCATCATCTGCGACACGGCAGGGCGCCTGCACAACAAGAAGAACCTCATGATGGAGCTTAACAAGATGTTCCGCGTGATTGAGCGCGAGCTGCCGGGGTGCGACTGCGAGGTGCTTTTGGTCATCGACGCCACAACGGGGCAAAACGGGCTGGCGCAGGCCAGGGAGTTTCTGGCGGCGGCATCCGTCACGGGCATTGTGCTCACCAAGCTCGACGGCACGGCCAAGGGCGGCATCGTGGTGGCCATCCGCCGCGAGCTGGGGCTGCCGGTGCGCTTTGTGGGCGTGGGAGAGGGCGTGCAGGATTTGCAGCCCTTTGACGCAAAGCTGTTTGCGGAGGCGATTGTGGGATGAACAAGTGGAAATTTGACGAGCTTGTCATGGCGACGGGCAACAAGGGAAAGCTCAGGGAGCTTTCCGCCCTGCTTGAGCCGCTCGGCATCACGGTGCTGTCTCCGGCCGACTGCGGCGTGGAAGGCCTTGCGGTGGAGGAGACGGGGGAGACCTTTGAGCAAAACGCCGTCATCAAGGCGCTGGCCTACTGCAGGGCGACAGGCCTGCCCAGCGTGGCCGACGATTCGGGCCTGTGCGTCGACGCGCTGTCGGGTGCGCCGGGCGTCTATTCGGCCCGCTTTGGGGGCGAGGGCCTGACCGACAGGCAGAGGACCGAGCTGCTGCTGGAAAAGATGAAGGACGTGCCCATGGAAAAAAGAGGGGCCCACTTCACCTCGGCGGTGGCGCTGGCCCTGCCCGACGGCGACGGCTTTGTGGTGTCGGGCGAGTGCTACGGGATGGTGGCCCTTGCGCCTTCGGGAGAAGGGGGCTTTGGCTACGACTGCGTTTTCTTTTACGCCCCCGAAGGATGCACCTTTGCAGACATGAGCGAGCAGGTAAAAAACCGCGTCAGCCACAGGGCTGTCGCCATGCGGCTGCTGGTCGAGCAGCTGGAGAGGAGCGCAAAAGATGCTGAACAGTAAACAGAGGGCCGCCCTGCGGGGCATGGCAAACACCATGGACACCATTTTTCAGATTGGGAAGGACGGGCTTGGCGAGAGCTTTTACCGGCAGGTGGACGAGGCGCTGGAGGCGCGTGAGCTCATCAAGCTGCGGGTGCTTGAAAGCTCCATGCTGGGCGCCAGGGAGGCCGCGGCCGACATAGCGGCCCACTGCAATGCCGACGTCGTGCAGGTGATTGGCAGCCGCTTTGTGCTCTACCGTCCGTCAAAGGAGAAAAAGATCACGATATGAACGAAAAAAAGGTCGCCCTGCTGGGCGGCACCTTCAACCCGCCGCACAGCGCCCATGTCGACATGGTGAAATTTGCGCTTTCAAAGCTTGGCTTTGACGAAGTCTGGGTGGTGCCGGCCGCCGACCCGCCCCACAAGCCGGTGGCGGAAGGCGTGCCGGCGCAGGTGCGCCTTGCGCTTACGCAGCTTGCCTTTGACGGGGTGCCGGGAACGCAGGTGTGCGATGTTGAACTCAAGAGAGAGGGCAAGAGCTACACCTGGGACACGCTGACGCTGCTGCGCGGCAAATTCCCAAAGGTGAAGTTCTCGCTGCTCATGGGGCAGGACATGCTCGAGACCATCGAGCAGTGGTATTGCGCCGAGCAGCTCCTGCACACCACCCCCATGGTGGTCTATCCCAGGCAGGACACGCAGGGAGTACAGAGGGATTTGCAGGCCCTGGCGGCGCGCCTGAGGGAGGGCTTCGGGGCACGCATTACGGTGGCCGACTTTCCCGTGCAGCCTGTTTCCTCCACCGATTTGCGTCTTGCCTTGGCGCAGGGGCCTCTCCCGCGCGCCGTGCCGGCCGCCGTTTTGAGAGAGATTGTCAGGCGCGGCCTCTACGGGGTGCACCTTGACGCTTCGCGGGCAAAAACCCAAAGGGAGCGGGAAATCATCATGCGGCTTGCGGGGGTGCTGTCGGAAAAGAGGCTGCACCACTCGATTGCCGTAATGGAGGAGATGGAACGGCTGTCGCTGCGCTATGGGCTGGAGCCGGAGCGCGGGCGTCTGGCCGGCCTGCTGCACGACTGCACAAAAGACGAAACCTTTGAAAATCAGTTGCGACTTTGCCGCGAGTTTGATATAATAATCAGTAACCTTGAAGAAAGAAGTCCCAAGCTGCTGCATGCCATCACGGGCGCCCCCGTGGCGCAACGGTGCTATGGCCTTGCCGACCGGCAGGCCATAGAGGCCATCCGCTATCACACCACAGGGCGCGCCGGCATGACGCTGTTTGACAAGCTGCTCTATCTGGCCGACTATGTGGAGCCTTTGCGTGCCTTTCCGGGCGTGGAGGAGGTGCGCGCCGTGGTGGATGCCGATTTGAACCGGGCGCTTGCGATTGCGCTTGACGGCACCATTGCGGAACTGCTTGAAAAGAAGAGCCTGATTCACCCCGACACGCTGGCGGCACGCAACGATGTGCTCATTGCAATGGCAAAGGAGGAACGCCATGAGGTCTGAAGGTGTCCTGGCCGGGAAGCGCTCTGTGGCAGCGGCAATCCTGGCGGGGATTTTTGTGCTGGTAGCTATGCTGGTGACGACTGCAATTTACTTTTACGCCGTTGCCGCCGGCGCTTACATCGACCCCAATTCAGTAGAAAAGGGCGAGGGCATCCATTATATCCGCTATGAGGGAGAGGGCTTTCCCCAGACCAATCCCGACAATGAGGAGGCCCACATTTTCCTGGTGGGCGGGACCGATGAAGACGGCTATCGGACCGACGCCATGCTGCTGGTCTACTTCAACCCCTCGGAAAAAGAGCTCAATATTTTGCAGATTCCCAGAGATTTGTTTGTGGACACGGGCTATGCAAGCCGTAAAGCAAATGCCCTTTACGCCTATGGAAAGGGCCCTCTGATGAAGAGCGTGCTGAGCGAGACCTTTGGCATCCCCATTGAGAACTATGTGGTCATCAACCTCGCCTGCTTCAAGACGGTGGTCGACAAGCTGGGCGGCGTGACGATGGACGTCCCCTTTGATATGGACTACGAGGATCCGGCGCAGGGGCTGTCCATCCACCTCAAGCAGGGGGTGCAGACGCTGAGCGGCGAGCAGGCCGAGGGCTTTGTGCGCTTTCGCTACGGGTATGTGGATATGGACCTGGGGCGCATGAGGGCGCAGCAGATGTTTTTGTCGGCCTTTGCCAAGACGGCGCTTGACGCCAAGAACATCACCAAAATCCCGGGCATCATCACGGCGGTTTTCCAGAACATGAAGACGGATTTCACGGTCAACGACATGCTGGCGCGTGCCGCCGAGGCGCTGACGCTGTCGCTGGAGGACGTGCGTATTTTCTCCCTGCCGGGGGAATCCTGGTACTATAAGGGCGAGAGCGGGCTGACGGCCTACCACGATGAGACCATGTATATCATCAACAACTACTTCAATCCCTATGACGAGCTCATCACGGACGAGACGCTGATGGAGCTGGGACGCAACTCAACCGGCACCTGGAATCTCGACGGCAGCACGCTGGTGGAGATTGACGAAAACCATCCCAAGTTCAACCTCAACCCCAAGTGGGACTGGGAGGAATACCTGGCAGGCCAGCTTGGCACCAATACGACCCCTGAGCCCGAGCCTGAGGCAGACCCCGAGCCCGAGCCTGAGCCCGAGGCAAATCCCGAGCCCGACGACGACACACCACCTGCGCCCCTGCCAGACGGCTATTGAGCCTGAGAAACGGGGCCAAGACTGGAGGTTCATTTATGGAGCTTTCCCCGCGCGAGCTTGCCCTCAAGGCAGCACAGATTCTCAGCGAAAAGAAGGCCAGCGACATTGAGATTCTCGAAATCGGGGATCTCACGGTGCTGGCGGAGTATTTTGTCATCTGCACCGGAACCAGCAGTACGCAGGTGAGGTCTCTGGCCGAGGAGCTGGAGTTCCGACTATCGGAGCTGGGCATCGAGCCCCACCACATTGAGGGCCACCGCTCGACGAGCTGGGTGCTGCTCGACTACTCGTCGGTGGTTGTCCATGTGTTTTACAAGGAGTCAAGGGAGTTTTACCGGCTCGAGCACATGTGGGCCGACGCAAAGCGCCTTGACGTGCCGGAGCAGGCACAGTCGTAACCCGAAATAACGGCCCCACACCGGGCCTGGGAGAGGAAGTTTAGGACAATGAAATACGATTTTGCAGCCGTCGAAAAGAAATGGCAGGACATCTGGGAGGAAAAGGGCTGTTTTCACGCGACCATTGACTACAGCAAGCCCAAGTTTTACGGCCTGGTGGAATTTCCCTATCCTTCGGGGCAGGGCCTGCATGTGGGCCATCCGCGCTCCTACACGGCAATTGACGCCATCTGCCGTCAAAAGAGGCTCCAGGGCTACAACGTGCTCTACCCCATGGGGTGGGACGCCTTCGGCCTGCCCACCGAAAACTACGCCATTGCCAACAAGATGAAGCCGGCCGTGGTGACGCAGCGCAACGTGGCGCGCTTCAAGTCGCAGCTTCAGGCGCTGGGGCTGTCCTTTGACTGGTCGAGGGAAATCAACACCACCGACCCGAGCTACTACAAGTGGACGCAGTGGATTTTCCTCAAATTTTTTGAGAAGGGCCTGGCCTACAAGAAGGAGATGTCGGTCAACTGGTGCCCCTCCTGCAAGGTGGTTTTGGCCAATGAGGAGGCGACAGGCGGCGTATGCGAGCGCTGCGGCGCGCCCACGACCCAGAAGACCAAAAGCCAGTGGATGCTGGCCATCACCAAATACGCCCAGCGCCTGATTGACGACCTGGACGATTTGGACTTTATTGAGCGCGTCACCATCCAGCAGAAGAACTGGATTGGCCGCTCCGAGGGCGCCGATGTGCGCTTTGAGACCACGGCGGGCGACGTGCTCGAGGTCTACACCACCCGTCCCGACACGCTGTTTGGCGCCACCTACATGGTCATCGCGCCCGAGCATCCCCTGATTGAGAAGTGGGCGCCCCACATCACCAACATGGACGCGCTGCTGCAGTACCGTACCGACGCCGCCCGCAAGAGCGACTTTGAGCGCACCGAGCTGGTCAAGGAGAAGACCGGCGTGTGCATTGAGGGCGTGCGGGCCATCAACCCGGTTACGGGAGATGAGATTCCCATTTACATTTCGGACTATGTGCTCATGAGCTACGGCACGGGCGCCATCATGGCGGTGCCGGCGCACGACGAGCGCGACTACGACTTTGCCAAGGTGTTCCACCTTCCCATCGTGGAGGTGGTCAAGGGCGGCGACATTGAAAAAGAGGCCTTTACCGACTGCGAGACCGGCGTGATGGTCAATTCCGGCTTCCTCAACGGCATGACGGTGGAGCAGGCCAAGCAGGCCATCAAGAAGTGGCTGTCCGACAACGGCAAGGGCGAGCCCAAGGTCAACTACAAGCTGCGCGACTGGATTTTCTCGCGTCAGCGTTACTGGGGCGAGCCCATTCCGCTCATCTACTGCGAGAAGTGCGGCTGGGTGCCGGTGCCCTATGAGCAGCTTCCCGTGCTGCTGCCCGACGTGGACAGCTACGAGCCCACAGAAGACGGCGATTCCCCGCTTGCCAAGATTCCCGAGTTTGTCAACACCACCTGCCCGCACTGCGGCGGCCCGGCAAAGCGCGAGACCGACACCATGCCCAACTGGGCGGGTTCGAGCTGGTATTTCCTGCGCTACCTCGACCCCCACAACGACAAGGAGCTGGCCTCCAGGGAGGCCCTCGACTACTGGCTGCCTGTCGACTGGTACAACGGCGGCATGGAGCACACCACGCTGCACCTGCTCTACTCGCGTTTTTGGCACAAGTTCCTGTATGACTGCGGTGTGGTTCCCACCAAGGAGCCCTATCAGAAGCGCACCTCTCACGGCATGATTTTGGGAGAAAACGGCGAGAAGATGAGCAAATCGCGCGGCAACGTCATCAACCCCGACGACATCATTGCCGAATACGGAGCCGACACCATGCGGCTGTATGAAATGTTCATCGGCGACTTTGAAAAGTCGGCGCCCTGGTCGACCACCGGCATCAAGGGCTGCAAGCGCTTCCTGGAGCGCACGGCCGATCTGCCCGGCATGATGACCAGGGAAGAGGGCTATTCTGCCGACATGGAAGTGAAAACCCATGCGCTCATCAAGAAGGTGACGTACGACATTGCCAACCTCAAGGGCAACACGGCCATTGCCGCCCTCATGAGCTATCTCAACGACATTGAGCAAAAGGGTTCGATAACGGCGGGGGAGCTCAAGGCCTTCTTGCTGCTGCTCAATCCCATGGCGCCCCATCTGACCGAGGAGCTGTGGGAGCAGTGCGGCTTTGGCGGCATGATTGTCGACCAGAGCTGGCCGACCTACGACGAGGCCAAGACCGTTGAGAGCAGCGTGGAGATTCCGGTGCAGGTGTCGGGCAAGCTGCGGGGCACCATCGTCATCGAGAGAGGCGAGGCGCAGGCCTCTGTGGTCGAGAAGGCCAAGGCCAAGGTGGCGGGCTACCTCGAGGGGAAAACGGTGGTCAAGGAGATCTATGTCCCCGACAAGCTGGTCAATCTGGTTGCAAAATAAGGGTTGACAGAGCGCGGGGTTGAGCAGTATAATAGGTTATCGAAGTGATGGGATGTCGAACCATGAGGGGAGGGATATCAATGTCGGAAGTACGGGTGAAAGATAACGAATCCTTGGACAGTGCACTGAGAAGATTCAAGAGACAGTGTGCCAAGTCGGGCGTTCTTTCCGAACTGCGCAAGAGAGAGCACTACGAAAAACCCAGCGTCAAGCGCAAGAAAAAGTCAGAGGCAGCCAGAAAGCGTAAGTTCAAGTAATTTTTCTGGGTTACAAAAGGCCTTTTGACCCCTCAGATTGTATTTGACAATCCCAAAAGCAAATGAGTTTTCGCCCCCGTATCCTCCCGATACGGGGGTTTTTTTGTGTGCATGTGAGACGGGCCTTTTGAAATGGATTTTTGAGAGGGATCGAATGAGATGGGTCGAAGAGCAAAGCATGGGATGAATGGCGGCGTCTGGCAAGCTGCCTGATCAGGTGGAAGAGTGGGGCGCTTTTTGTCCATTCAGGGCCTGGCTAAGCTCTTTGTGCTTTACAGGAAATGCAAAGGCATGCTATACTAAAGCAAACGGATTGCGTCTGCCGGGAAAAGCCCGGCGTGCGGAATGAGGGTGCAAAGCCCCGCGAGTCGGTCACTGTGAAGCCGCGAGAGCGGATAAGTCAGATACGCATTGCCGCAATCCCTGCTCCTGCCGGTACCGGGACGCAGATTGTCAGGGAAATCTGCGCCCGTCTGGCCTTTTTGGGACAGGCGGGCGCTTGCGTGTGCATCGGACTGCCGGGAGAAAAACCGGAAGAAAGAGGGAAACCATCATGAGGAAAAGACAGCTTTTGCGCCTGATGGCGGCGCTGCTGGCGGTGCTGCTGGTTTTGGGAACGCCGGCAGCGCTGGCCGGTGACCTGCCGGATGCCCCCCAGGGGACGACCGGCTCCGAAAAGGGCCTGCCTTTGGCGCAGGAGGTACTCGAGCAGTGCCTTGCGGCCTACGGCGGCAAGGCGGCAGACTGGGAGGAGCTCTCGGCCATTTACGCAGCCCTTGCAAAGGGGGACTACACAAAGGGCGTCAGCCTGGAGGAGGTGACGCTGCCGGCGATGCCGGAAGAGCCCTCGTCGGCCCTGTTTCAGGCGCTTATGACGGGGGATTTGGAGGCGGCGCGGCAGGCGGCGGAAACCCTTGTGCAGGAGGGGGAGCTCGCCGACCCGGGCTATGGCTACGGCTATGCCCTCAACCTGCTTGCCGTGGAGGCCTGGAACCGCTCGGCGGAGGTGCCGCTTTCCTATGACAGGCAGCAGGCGGCGGACAGGCTGCTGGGCTACCGGTATGAGGGGGGCCCCGGCTATGGGTACTCCTACGACGGGGTCTACTCCGACGATTTTGACACGGCAGGACTGGCGCTGGCGGCGCTGACGCTGCTTGACGACGGGGAGATTTCGGGGCTGCAGGAGGCAAAAGAGGCCCTTTTGGGCTGGATTTTGCAAAAGGCGCAGGAGGGGATCGGAAACCCCAACTCCCTGGCGCTGCTGATAACGGGCCTGACGGCGGCGGGGCAGGCGACCGATGTGGCGGTGCAGGAGCTGCTGGGCTTTTACCTGGGGGAGGGGCGGTTTGAATCCTCCTTTTTGCCTGGGGAGCCAGACGCTTTTGCCACCAAGCAGGCGGCGCGCGCGCTGTCGGAGGCGCTTGACAAGGCTTCCTTTTTCACCTCGGTGCGGCTCAACCCGGCAGGCCTGCAGGAGGGGGCGCAGGAGAGCGGCCAGCAGGGCGCAGAGGAGCCCGGAGAAGAGCAGGAGCCGCAGCCGGTGCAGGAGTTTATTTACCTCACCGTGACCGGCCCCGAGGGCGTGCTGCTGCCGCGCACCCGTCTTTCCCATGCCGACGGCATGACGCCGCTTGACGCACTGGGCCAAAGCGGCCTGTCCTTTGTGCAATCGGGAGGCTACGTCAGCGCCATTGAGGGCATTGCCGAGAGGGACTACGGCGTGGGCTCGGGCTGGCTCTTCCGGGTCAACGAGGCCTACGGAATCCTGCAGGGGGCCTCGCAGTACCGCCTCCAGGCAGGGGATGAGCTGGTGTGGTACTATACCCTTGACTATGTCGGGGACGAGGGCTCGAAGGACTGGAAGGACCCCGAGCTGCCAGGCCTGACCGAACCCGTGTCGGCCACGGTGCAGCAGGCCCGTGAGATGCTGGTGGAGGCCCTGCTTGACAAGCTGGAGGAGCAGGGCCCCTCAAGCGTGGACGACCTTGTGGTCTTTTCTCTGGCGCGCGGCGGCGACGTCTCGCAGGAGCTGCTGCAGCAGTGGTACGAGAGCTTTTGCGAGCGCGCAGCGGCAGCAGGCGGCAGGCTCTCTTCCAGCAAGTATACCGAATACAGTAAGGCGGTTTTGACGCTGACTGCGGCGGGCTTTGACGCCTCAAAGGCAGCCGCCTCGCAGGAGCGGCCTGAGGGCTATGACCTCACCGAGCCCCTGACGCAGCTTGACAGGGTCAGTGCGCAGGGCGTGACCGGTGCGGCGTATGCGCTGCTGGCGCTTGACTGCGGCAATTACAGGGCGCAGGAGTCCGACGCCTTGCGTGGGCAGCTTGTGGCCTATCTGCTTGACAATCAGCTTGACGACGGCGGCTTTGCCCTGACAAATGACAAGGCCGACGCCGCAGACGCCGACGTGACGGCCATCGTGCTGTCGGCCCTTGCTCCCTATGAGCAGGCCGCGCAGGCGGTGCAGCACGCCCTGGACTGCCTTGCCGGGATGCAGATGGAAAGCGGCGGCTTTGCCAGCTACGGACAGGAGTCCTGCGAGAGCACGGCCCAGGTCATCCTTGCGCTGTGCCGGCTTGGCATCGACACGCAGGATGCGCGCTTTGTCAAAGAGGGAGGCACCCTGACCGACGCGCTGCTGCGCTACCAGCTTGAGGACGGCAGCTTCAGCCATACGCCGGGCGGCCAGAGCGATCCCATCGCCACCACGCAGGCGCTCATGGCGCTGACGGCGCTGTCCTGCGGCGAGCGCGGGGCAGACCTCTTTGTCACCTTTTACGACCTGACCGGAGCGGCGCAGAGAGAGGCCGTTGAGGCGCTGGCCAGCGCCGGCGTGCTGTGCGGGATGGGCGACGGCAGCTTTTGCCCGGACGCCCCCATGACGGTGGCGCAGTACTATACGGCGCTTGCACGGGCAAAGGGGCTGGAGGCGGAGTCCGGGCAAGGCGCATGGTATGAGGGCTATCTGGCGGCAGTTGTTCAAGAGGGACTGGCACAGCCGGAGGAGCTTGCCGAGCCCGACGCCCCTCTGGCGCAGGGGCAGACGCGGGCACAGGCGGCCGCAGAGCTGTATGAGCTCTGGAAGGCCGCATAACAGACAGAAAGGAAAGGGCGTGCGGCGATGTATGCAGCAATGAGAAGAAATTGGTATGGCCACAGGGCAAGGGGGCGCATCGGCCTTGCCCTGGCGTTGCTGCTGGCGGCTGCCCTGCTGGTGTTTTCGGGCTGTGCCAAGGAGCAGCCGCAGGGGCCGGGGGAAGAAGGAGCGCATCCCCCGGTGCAAGGGCCGGCCCCGCAGGAGCAGACCTTGCAGGATGGGCCGGGCGCACAGGGGCAGGTTTCCAAGGATGAGCCGGGTTCACAGGAGGATCTTGCGCAGGAGGGGCCGGCCGTCGGGCAGCAACCCCCCGGCGCATCCAAAGAGCAGGACCCCAAAGAGCAGGGCCCAAAAGAGCAGGAAGAGCCTGCTCTGCAGCAGGATCCCCCGAAGGAGCCGGAGCCGACCGCGCCGTCTCAGCAGACCGAGCCGGCACAGCCGCCTCAGACGGCGCCTGCCCAGCCGGCGCAGCCTGTACAGAGCTGCACGCTTGTTGTCGAGTGCAGCACGGTGCTCGACCACATGGACGAGCTTGACCCAGACAAGCAGGAGCTCATTCCCTCTGACGGCGTGCTGCTGCAGACCGAGGTCGTCCTGGAAGAGGGGGACACGGCTTACGACGTGCTGGAGCGCGCCGCCAGGGAGGCCAATATGCACCTGGAGAGCTCTGTCACTCCCGGCTACCGCTCGGTCTATATCGAGGGCATTGCAAACCTGTATGAATTTGACTGCGGCAGCCTCTCGGGATGGATTTATTTTGTCAATGGCGAGAGTTTTTCCCACAGCGCGTCGCAGCAAACGGTGCAGGCGGGGGACGAGGTGGCCTTTCGATACACCTGCGATTTGGGAGAAGACCTCAAATAAAAAAAGCCCCGTGAAAGGGGTCTGCGCAGGGAAAAAATCTTTCTCAAAGGGGTTTTTTGCCATGCGCGAAAAAATCCCTTTCCCGGGAAATGGGCGGCAGGGAAGCTTTTTTTAAGCCCCCTGCCGCACCCAAAAGGATTTGACAGGAGGGGGCGGCAGAATGGTTGTCCTGATTGGGGGAGAGAGCCACGTCGGCAAAACGCTGTTTGCCCACCGGCTCATGCTGCGCACCGGCATTCCCTACACCAGCCTTGACCATCTCAAAATGGGCCTGATTCGGGCGGGAAAGGCCTGCTTTACGGCGCTTTCGCCAGACGAGCAGATTGCCCGGGAAATGTGGGGCATCGTAAAGGGCATGGCGGAGACCTGCCTGGAAAACCGGCAGGACATCATCTTGGAGGGCTGTTACCTGCTGCCGGAGGATGTGGCGCCCCTGCAGGGGCCGCACACGCAGGCGCTCTTTCTCACCTTTTCCGACCGGTATCTTGCCAAATCGGCCCCTCTGCTGCGCAGCATGGAAAACGTCATCGAACGCAGAAAATTCCCCATGCCGCCCCAGACGCCTGAGCAGGTGCGCCGGACGGCGCTGCGGCATGCGGCGCTCAGAGGTCGCTGCGAGGCGGCCGGCGTGCCCTGTGCCGCGATTGCATCGGACTATGAAAAAGAGACAGAAGAGGCGCTCGAGACGCTGTGCGAACGCATTGGCAGAGGAAATCGCGGCAAATACTGAAGAATTTTGGCGGAATTTGACGTCCACCTGAAAAAAGCGGGGGGCATGCGGCCGGAAGAACAGGGGTTCCGGCCGCATGCCCCCCGCTTTTTGGGCGGGAACAGGGGCACGGGCTGCCTTTTGGGAGGTGCTGCGGCGTCAAAGAGCCGAAAAGGGGAGAGGCTCAGCCCGTGATGCACGGCAAGGCGACATGCTTTACATCGTGCTTGATGCGTTCAATGTCAAGCGTGAGCCACTGCCCGTTTTCGTAGAGAACCTTTCCCTTGCAAAGGGTCATGCAGACGTCGGTCGGCCGGGCGGCGTAGACCACGTTGGAGACAACGTCGTGGCAGGGCAGCAGGTGGGGCTTGTCGAAGTCGAGCGCGATGAAGTCGGCGTCCATGCCGACGCGCAGCATGCCCGATTCCTGCTCGCGCCCCTGTGCAAAGGCGCCGTTGCGGGTGGCAAGGCGCAGGGCGGTCTGGGCGGGGATGAGGGTGGGGTCGAGCTGCGTGCCCTTGTGCAGGATGGCGGCCAGCTTGAGCTCGAAGAAGAGCTCGTTGGTGTTGATGGCGCAGGCGCTGTCGGTGGCCAGCGAGACGTTGACGCCCTTTTCCAGCAGCTTTGCCGTCTGCTGAATGCCGGAGGCCAGCTTGAGGTTGCTGCCGGGGTCGTGTACGGCTGTCACCTGCCGGGCGGCCAGCAGCTCCATGTCCTCAGGCGTCACATGGACGCAGTGGGCGGCCGTAGTGCGGGTGGAGAAAACGCCGTATTTGTCGAGCAGGGCGGCGGGAGTCATGCCGTAGCGGGCGACGCAGGCCTCCTGCTCGGCGCGCGTTTCGCTCAAATGGACATGGACATTGAGCCCCTTTTCGCGCGCAAAGGCCGAAACAGCCTCCCACACCTCGGGATGGGAGGTGTATTCGGCGTGGATGGCGGCGTCGGCCTTGATGCGCCCGCCGTCTGCGTTGTGGTAATCTCGCGCCAGCACCTCCATTTCGCCCCAGGCGCGGTCGGCGGCCTTGTCGTAGTGCTGGTCAAAGCTCATGGCGCCGTTGGAGAGGTTGGCCATGCAGCCGGCAGACAGGCAGAGCTGCGCAAGCTGCGGCTCAAAGAAGTACATATCGGTGAAGGAAATGGTGCCGGAGGCGATGGCTTCGGCCAGGGAGAGTGCGTTTGCCGCCGTGACGGCGGCCTCGGTCAGCTTGGCCTCGGCCGGCCAGATGTACTTCTTGAGCCAGGTGTCGAGCTCATAGTCGTCGGCATAGCCGCGCAGCACGCTCATGCCGAGGTGGGTGTGGGTGTTGAAAAAGCCGGGCAGCAGGACGTAGTCGGGCGCGGTGAGGGTACGGCGTGCCCGGCCCTGCGGGGGATTTGTGTCAAGCCAGGTGATTTTGCGTCCGGTGACGCCCAGATAGGCGTGACGCAGGATGGGGCGGGCCTCGTCGACGGTCAGCACCGTGACGTCGCAAAACAGCAGATCAAATTCCATGCACATTCAGCTCCTTTCGGTTGCGGGGGGGTGGGGAAGACGGCTCAAGCAGCTTGTGACAAGGGCGCAGAAGGTGTCCTTGACGCTCTCCGCCGTACGGCTGACCTCTCCCGGGACATAGGCCGTTTTGACCATGCCGGCGGCCATATTGGTCAGCAGCGAAAAGCCCAGCACCTTCAGGCCGCAGTGGACGGCGGCGATGACCTCGGGCACGGTCGACATACCGATGGCGTCGCCGCCCAGCATGCGGGCGGCGCGAATTTCGGCAGGCGTTTCAAACTGGGGGCCGGTGAAGTAAAAGTAGACGCCCTCGCGCAGCTGGATGCCCATGTCACAGGCCGCCTGCCGGGCCAGGTCGCGGTACTGCGCGCAGTAGACATCGGACATGTCGCACCAGCGGTCGCCAAACTGCGGGATGTTGGGGCCGATGAGGGGGTCGGGGTCAAACAAGCGGATCTGGTCGCTGATGAGCATGATGTCGCCCACATGGTAGTTGTAGTTGACGGCGCCCGCCGCGTTGGTGACAATCATATCCCGGCAGCCCAGCAGGCGTGCCAGCCGCACGGGAAAGGCCACCTGCTCGGCCGTATACCCCTCGTAGATGTGGACGCGCCCCTGCATGGCCATGATACACCGTCCGGCCAGCCTGCCGAAGACAAAGTTTCCGGCATGGGAGCTGGCCGTGGAGACCGGCATGTGAGGCACCTCACGGTAGGGGACCACAACGGGGTCTTCGATGCTTTCTGCCAGGTAGCCAATGCCGGTGCCGAGGATGAGCAACACCTCGGGGGAAAAGCCTCCGATGCGGCTGCGCAGCAGGTCGGCGGCCTGGCAGTAATCTTCATAGTTCAGCATGGGGATTCCTCCTTTATCTGGATGGGTGTTTTTGGGGAAAGCCTGCAGGCCGAGAGAGTTGCGGCCGAGAGAAGGAAGGCGGCTGCGGCGAGATAGAAGGGGAGCTTGCTGCCAAGGCCGTACAAAAAGCCGACGGCAAGCGGCCCTGCGAAATTGCCTGCGCTCTTTGCCGCCGTGAACATGCCGGAGAGCAGGCCGGTGTTTTCGGTTTTGATTTGCGCCATCATGGCCTGCTGCACGGGCAGGTAAATGGCGTTGAAAACGTAAAAGCCCATGCAGGCGGCAAGAAAGCTGGCCGTGGTCTTCATGGCAGGCACGATAAGCAGGGTGACGCCGCACAGGGGCAGCAGGAAAAGCAGCGCTCTCCTAGGCGAGAAGCGGCGCAAAATCCACAGGTTGAGCGTAAAGTTGGCGGCAAGCGCCACCAGCCCCGTGGAGGCCTTGATGTAGCCGTTGTAGGAGGGCGGGAAGGAAAAGACGTCGCGGATGTAATAATTAAAGGAGTTGTCATACCCCTGGGTGCCGAAGGTGGCAAGACAGGTCGACAGCAGGAAGAGGGCGACGGGCAGCGTCATGATGCGGCCCATGGCCTGAAAATCATAGAATTTTTTGGCGCCGGTGTCGGCCCTCGACAGCGCCATGTCCTGTGGGGTGCGCGACTCGCCGATGAGCAGCCAGGCCAGCAGCGTGCCCACCCCCAGCATGACAACCTGCGCCCCAAAGGAGAGCAGGATGCTGCGGTCGCCCAGCACGCCGCCAATCAGGTAGCCCGCAGAGCCCGAGAGCGACTGAAAGGCCATGAAGTAGGCCAGATATTTTCCCCTTTGCTCGGGGGTGGTGATGTCGACCAGATAGGCCAGAGAGACCGCCATGTAGGCCGCCGACCCTACGCCTGCCAGCACGCGGGCCAGCAGCACGCCGGTCACGGTGGTGGCCATGGCAAAGGCAAGCTGTCCGGCGGTGTAGATGGCCATGCCCAAAATCATGGTCAGACGGCGTCCATGGCGGTCGCTCAGATAGCCCCAGTAGGGCGAAAAGAGGAAGTTGGCAAGCGACATGGCCGAAAAGGCGGCGCCGAACATGTAGGAGGGAAAATCCAGCATTTGAAAGAGCGTGGGCGTGACGGGATGGACGAAGTTGGAGGCGGTGCAAATCACGGTGTAAACAAAAAACAGGCGCGCGGGGGTTGCCTTTCTCAGCTGGTGCATGGGAAGCTCTCCTTTGCGGGAAGTCTTTAAGGCTGTGTCGGGCATCGGTGTCAGGCCCCGGCATCCGGCGTGCAGTGCCGGCGCCGGGGTGGGGCTGGGTGGGGATTGGAGCGTCAGCCACTGGGGGACTTGGGCGCCGGGGCCGTGAGCGGCGGGCGCCGGCCGCCCTTGTCAGCCGACGGGTATCTGCTGCTCCTTTCCCTGCTGCTCACGGGCCGAGACCTTTCGATGAAGCAGCAGTACAAGGGTGGTCAGCACAAAGCCGCCGCAGGCAAAGTAGAAAGGCAGCAGCGTTCCTCTGGCATAGACAAAGCTCATGAAAAGCGGGCCGACAAAGTTGCCCAGGCTTTTGGCGGCATTGAACATGCCCGAGAGCAGGCCGGTGTTTTCGGTTTTAATCTGGGTCATCATGGTCTGCTGGATGGGCAGGTAGACCGAGTTGAAAAAGTAAAAGACGATGCAGGCTCCCAGGAAGGGCACGACCGACTTCATCTGCGCGGCAATCAGCAGCGAGACGGCGCAGCAGGGGAAGAGCACCAGCAGCGTATTCTGCGGGGCAAAGCGGCGGATGAGCCAGAGGTTGAGCGTAAAGTTGGCGATAAGGCCCAGCGTGCCCGTGGTGGCCTTGATGAAGCCGTTGTAGGAGGAGGGAAAGGCGAGCACGTCCTTGATGTAGTAGTTGAAGGCGTTGTCGTAGCCCGTGGTGGCAAAGCTGGCCAAAACGACCGAGACCAGGAAGAGCAGCACGGGCAGGCTCAGGATGGAGCCCATGGCCTTGAAGTCGTAAAACTTTTTGGCGGTGAGGTCGGCGCGAGAGAGCAGGATAGCCTGCCTGTCACGCGATTCCCCTAAAATGAAATAGCCCAGCAGGGCGCAGGTGGACAGCAGCGTGAGCTGGACAAAAAAGGTGGCCTGTACCGAGATGGTGCCAAGCAGGCCGCCCGTCAGATAGCCAAGGGAGCTTGAAATGGAGGTCAGGGCCGTGAAGACGGCCAGATTGCGGCCCTTGGCTTCGGGGGCAGAGACGTCCACGATATAGGCAAGGCCGGCGGTGATGTAGCCCGCCGAGCCGATGCCGCCGCACAGACGGGCGATCAGCAGCACAGGCACCGTTGTGGCACGCGAGAAGAGAAACTGCGAGCAGGCATACATCACGGTGCCCACCAGCAGCACGGGACGCCTCCCGTGACGGTCGCTGTAATAGCCCCAGACGGGGGCGCACAGGAAGTTGGTCAGCGCCAGCGTGGAGGAGAGCGAGCTGTAGAGCAGGGAGGAAAAGCCCAGCTCCTGGACCAGCGTGGGCGTGACGGGGTGCACCATGTTCATGCAAAGCGAGAGGTAGCTGTAAAAAACATAGATGCGCAGGGGGGAAGCCTTCCGGGACAACATGGGTGCGGTCTCCTTTCCATTCAGGGTTTGGCGGCGGGCATGCCGTCGGGCGGGGCTGGCAAGAGCGGTGCGTGGGGCACGGGGCTGATTGCTGCGGACGCTGCCGGAATGGGAAAAGACGCTTTTGTCATGAAATTCAGGGAAAAATCAGGCTTTGAGGAGGAGCATTCTGGCTTCATTTGGGAGGCGGCGGGCCTTGAAGGACTGTATGCCTGCAGCGCCCCTCAAAAAAATCCGTCCCTGCGGGGCCTTCGCTTTGCGGCGGGAGCTTTCAGAGCTGCCCGGGGGAAAAAGGGGGCGGCGGGACGCCCGCATCCTGAGGGAAGCGTCGTGCTTTCCCCAGACAGGCATCAGGCTTTTGGCACCTCGTCGAGGTCGGGGATGGTGAAGGTGACGGTGGTGCCCTCTCCGGGCACACTGTCGAGGTCGTAGGGATATTCCAGCAAATCGAACATGGACTTGACAATGTGCATGCCGATGCCGGAGCCCTCGTCGCGGCTGATTTTGGAGTGGGAGGATTTGAAAAAGCGCTCCCAGACGTGGGGAAGGTCGTCGGGGTGGATGCCCTCGCCGGTGTCCGACACCGTCACGCAGGTGGAGCGGCCCTCGCGCGAGAGCAGGATGTCGACGGCGTGCCCCGGAAAGCTGTGCTTGACGGCGTTGGAAAGCAGATTGCTCAAAATGGTCGAGAGCTTTTCATAGTCGCTGATGACGGCCGGGATCTCTCCGGTGCAGGTCAGCCGCAGCGTGAGGTTCTTCTTGTCGGCCAGGACCTGGAAGCTGTCTATCGTATCCTGACACAGCTCTTCCAGGTCGATGACCTCAAAGCGGATCTGGGTGGCGCCCGACTGGATTTTGGACAGCAAGATCATGGACTTGACCATGCCCTCCAGCGTGCGGGCGCGCGCGTCAATGATTTCAACAAACTGCTGCTGCTGCGCGGGGTCGATGCCGTCGCAGCTCTTGAGCAGCTCGGTATAGGTCAAAATGGCCGCAATGGGGGTCTTGAGGTTGTGCGAGACATTGGAGATAATCTCGTTTTTGAAGCTGTCCGACCGCTTGAGCTGTTCGCTCATAGTGTTAATGGAGCTTGCCACGGAGGCCAGCTCGTCCTGCCCGCGCGTTTCAATGTGGACATCGAAGTTGCCGGCGGCAATCTGCTGGGAGGCGTAGTCGATGTCCTTGAGCGGACGCACGATGGTGCGCGCCAGCAGGCTGGACAGCATGGTGGTCAGCAAAATGGAGACCAGCAAAATGAGCGTGATGGTGCGCATCTGCCCGAGCAGCGCACCGTAGAAGGTGGCAACGTGGCAGGCCATGAGCAGGTAGCGCCCGTCGGGCATGGGACGCCCGTAGAGCAGAAGAGAGGAGGAGCGGTCGCCCTCCTTGGTGGGCAGACGGGTGTTGAGCGGCTCGCCCCGGGAGAGCGCCTGCTCGTAGAGCGGGGCATTGTCCTCCAGCTCGGCCTGAAGGGTGGCGCTGACGTAGTAGGAGGGGGAATTTTCGGGCACCGCGCGGTCGTAGAGGATGGAAGCGGCGCTGCGCGCCAGACAAAAGCGGCTCATGTTGGCGTAGATGTCTTTGGGCGGCATGTCGTTGTTGATCATGGTGGAGATGGTGGCAGACTGCTCCTCCAGCATGGCCAGCGTGGCGTCGCTCTCGGTGCTGTAGAGCATATAGGCATAGACCGAAATGGCCAGCAGCAGCACCGCCATGGTGACGCCCACAATGGCAATCCAGAATTTTGTAAAAAGACGCAAAGCGGCCTTCACCTCCGAGAAAATGCGGATAACAAAAAAAGGGACGCTGCGGGAAAAGGCAACGTCCCCCTGGTTGGTGCCGGCTCCGGGAGAGGACAAAACCCCGTCCGCGAAAAAACAGTTACTCTTTCATGACCAGCTTGTAGCCCAGCCCCCACACGGTTTGGATACAGTCGCCATAGTCGCCCAGCAGCTTGCGCAGACGCTTGACGTGGCTGTCCACCGTGCGGTAATCGTTGATGTCGGATTCGCTCCACACCTTTTCGATGAGCGCCTCGCGCGAGAAGGCCCGCCCGGGGTTGCACAGCAGGAAATACAGCAGCTCGTATTCCTTGCGCTTGAGCACAAGCGGCACCCCGTTGAGCGAAATCTCACGCCGGTCGGTGTTGACCGAGAGCGCCCCGAAGGTCAGGTCGCTGATGACCTTGCTGTCAGGCTTGTAGGTGCGGGTGATGAGGGCCTGAACGCGCGCCTCGAGCTCCTTGAGAGAGAAGGGCTTGCTCAGGTAGTCGTCGCAGCCGCCCGAGAAGGCCTCGAGCTTGTCGCGCTCCTCCGACAGCGCCGTGAGCATGATGATGGGCACGTTGGAGTGGGAGCGCAGGCTGCGCAGCACCTCGTAGCCGTCCTTGACCGGCATCATGACGTCGAGAATGGCCAGATTGACAATGTTGTTCTCAAAAAGCTCCAGGGCCTGCGCTCCGTCAAAGGCCTGAAGGCATTTGTAGCCCTGGGAGTTGAAATAAAAGGTGATGCCGTTGTTGAGGTCGACATCATCCTCGGCAATGAGGATGCGCCAGGCAGTCTGAACCATGAGAAGCCTCCTTTTGTCAGTTCGTGATGGATACAGGCGCCCGTGGCGGGCGCGAAGGGGGTTATTTTGTGCCCTTTTCCTTGAGATCGGGACGCAGCCGCAGGGCGATGGTGGTGATGAGCTCCACACAGCCGTCGATGCCCAGACGCTGGCTGTCAAGCGCCAGATGATAGTTCGAAACGGCGCTCCACTTTTTGCCCGAGACATAGTTGTAGTAGTTGGAGCGGCGCTTGTCGGTCTTGAGGATGACCTCCTCCACCTCGTCGCGGTCGCCCTTGACGCCGTATTCCTCGGAGGCGCGGCGGATGCGCTCCTCCAGGTCGGCATGCACAAAGATGTTGAAGCAGTCGGCCTGGTTGGCCAGGATGTCGTCGGCAGCGCGGCCGACGATGACGCAGCTCGATTCGTCCGCCAGGCGCTTGATGGTGTCGGCCTGGATGGCGTTGACCCTGTCGCTGAGGGAGAAGTAGTTGGTGTCGGCAAGAGCGGTGGGAGTAAAGGTTCCAACGGCAAGCGAATATAGGAAGCTGGGCGTGACGCGTTCTTCCATTTCCTCAAAGATTTTTGCGTCCAGCCCGGTCTCCTTGACCGAAGCCGTGATAATCTCCTTATCGTAAAAGGGCACGCCCAGCTTCTGAGCCACCTGACGGCCCACTTCACGGCCGCCACTGCCATATTGTCTTCCAATGGTGATTACAAAATTTTTCATGCTAAAAACCGCCTTTCAGGAAATCTCGCTTTATTTTTATCATTAGAATTTACAAAAAAGTTTATTCATCCTCCATCCGGCAGGCAAGAGAGGCTGTCCGGCAGCGCCCAAACGGTCACTGTGCACAAAAGATTCCGTCCGGAAGAGCCCCCGGCCAGATGCGCACCGCCCCGGAAAAAGCCCTGCCGCAAGGGACATCAGCCAGACGGAAAAAAGAGGCCAGGCCGCAAGCTACCCTGCCGGGCCTGCCAAAGGGTCAGGAATCAAAGGAAAGGCTGCTCTCGTTTTGCCGGTAGGCCGCCATGACCAGCCCGATGGCGAGCCAGCAGGAAATCATGGAAGAGCCTCCGTAGCTGAAGAAGGGCAGCGTGATGCCCACAACAGGCAGCAGAGCCAGGCACATGCCGATGTTTTCAAAAATCTGGGCAAAGAACATGCCGAACACCCCCATGCAGACAAGACAGCAAATGTCGTTGTGCGAGGAGGTTGCAATGCGCAGGATGCGCAGCAGCAAAAAGAGCAGCAGCAGCAAAACCAGCATGCTTCCGACAAAGCCAAATTCCTCGCCCGCCGTGGCATATAGGAAGTCGGTCTCGCGCTCGGGGATCAGGCTGATCTGAGTGCCGTTGAGAAAGCCCTTGCCGAAAAACTGGCCGCTGCCGATGGCGATTTTGCTTTGAAGGGCCTGAAACCCGTAGTTCGTGGGGTCGAGCTCGGGGCGAAAGCCATAGAGAATGCGGTCGCGCATATAGCCCGAGAGCAGGTGCTCCCAGGCAAAGGGGGCGGCCAGCACGACGGCGACAAGGCCTCCTGCGAAAAACCTCCAATCGAGCCCCGCGCAAAAGAGCATGAGCGCCGTGATGAAGAAAAAGACCAGGGTGGTCCCCATATCGCCCTGCAGCACCATAAGAAGCAGAAGACCGCCGGCCACGGCGGCAAGGTAGAGCAGGGAGGAGAGCCGGTTGATGGAGCCCTTGACCTTGTCGAGCGCCTTGGCAAAGACGAGGATATAGGCCAGCTTGACAAACTCCGTGGGCTGGACGCTGACAGGGCCCAGGTAAATCCAGTTGCGGTTGCTGTCGCCGGTCGGGCCCTTGCCAAACAGGATGGTGATGACAATGGCGCCCGCCGCAAGGGCGTAGAGGAAGGGCCAAAGGTCGGTCAGCAGGTCAAGGTCAAACATGGCGACGACAAACATGCAGCCAAAGCCCAGCCCGAGGGCGATGGCCTGCACGAAAAAAGAGCGCGACAGCAGGGCTGACGAGCTTGCGGTGGCCGCCAGCACGAGAAGAAGGCCATAGCAGGAGCAGGCAAGCGCCGTCAGCAGCAAAACGATGTCCATGCGGCGAAAAAAGGCCTTTGATTGTCGCATGAGATTGTCCATGAGTCCTCCTTGCAGGGAAGCAAAGCAAAGAAAAACAAGCCCACAAATTGATTTTATTATACCACAACGCATGGCGGCGGGGGAAGGGATTTGCGGCAAAAAAGTCGCAGGAAAAGTCACCAGAAAAAGAGTTGTTTTGAAGTCGGTTTTTGTGATATGATAACGGAGATAAAAAGGAGACGGTATGCGCGGCATACGACGATACGGAAAGGATGGTTTCCCGCATGAAAACCGATGTGGAAATTGCACGGGAGGCGCCACTGAAGCCTATTTCCGAGGTGGGCAACGAGCTGGGCCTTTTTGAAAGCGAGCTGGAATACTACGGGCCGTACAAGGCCAAAATCACGGATGCCGCCTTTGAGCGCCTGCGTGGGGAAAAGGACGGAAAGCTGATTTTGGTGACGGCCGTCAACCCCACGCCGGCGGGCGAGGGGAAAACGACCGTGACGGTGGGGCTGGGCGAGGCGTTTGGACGCCTGGAGCAGCGCGCCGTCATTGCGCTGCGCGAGCCGTCGCTGGGACCGGTGTTTGGGGTCAAGGGCGGTGCGGCAGGCGGCGGATATGCACAGGTGGCCCCGATGGAGGACATCAACTTGCACTTCACGGGAGACATGCACGCCGTCACCTCGGCCAACAACCTGCTGTGCGCGGCGCTTGACAACCATCTGTTTCAGGGCAACGAGCTGAGGATCGACCCCTCGTCCATCCTTGTCAGACGGGCCATGGACATGAACGAGCGCGCGCTGCGCAAAATTGTCATCGGCCTTGGGGGGAAAACGGGCGGCGTGCCGCGCGAGGACGGTTTTATGATTTCGGTGGCAAGCGAGGTCATGGCCGTTTTGTGCCTGGCCGACGACCTCGACGACCTCAAACGCCGTCTGGGGGACATCCTCGTGGCCTACGATGTGGAAAAGCGCCCCGTCTACGCCAGGAATCTCAAGGTGGAGGGCGCCATGGCGGCGCTTTTGAAGGACGCCATCAAGCCCAACCTGATTCAGACGCTGGAAAACACGCCCTGCATCATGCACGGCGGCCCCTTTGCCAACATCGCCCACGGCTGCAACTCGGTGCGCGCCACAAGGCTGGCGCTCAAGCTGGCAGACTATGTCGTGACCGAGGCGGGCTTTGGCGCAGACCTGGGCGCCGAGAAGTTTTTTGACATCAAGTGCCGCATGGCGGGGCTCAAGCCCTCGGCCGTGGTGCTGGTCACAACGGTCAAGGCCCTCAAGTACAACGGGGGCGTCAAAAAGGAAGACCTGGCGCAGGAGAACATTTTTGCGCTGGGCGTCGGGGCGGTCAACCTCGAGCGGCATGTGCGAAATCTCATGAAGTATCAGGTGCCGGTGGTGGTGGCCATCAACCGCTTTGCCACCGACACGCCCGACGAGCTGGGCTTTTTGGCAGGCTACTGCGACTCCATCGGGGCGGCGTGGGAGTTTGTGAACTGCTACGAGAAAGGCGGCGAGGGCGCCGTGGCGCTGACCCGTCAGCTCATGGAAATCCTCTCGTGGAACGAGAGCCGCTTTGCGCCCCTGTATGATTTGGAGCTGCCCATCGAGCAAAAAATCGAGACCATCGCCACCGAGATTTACGGGGCGCAAGGGGTGGATTTTGACCCTGCGGCCAAAACGTCGATGCGCCGCATCGAAAAGCTCGGACGCGCCAATCTGCCCATCTGCATCGCAAAAACGCAGTATTCGCTGTCGGACGATCCCAAAAAGCTGGGGGCGCCCGAGGGCTTTCGCCTGCGGGTGAGGGACGTCACCCTCTCCAACGGCGCCGGCTTCATCGTGGCGCTGGCCGGAGACATCATGACCATGCCGGGGCTCTCGAGGCAGCCGGCGCTTGAGCGCATCGACGTGGAGCAAAACGGCTCGGTCACGGGGATTTTCTAAGAGGGAAAAGGCTCTTTTCCCTCAAAAAACGCATCGGCCAATTGATTCCTTGCCCCCAAAAAGGGGCCTAAGGGGAAAAATAAAAAAAGGACGCATTGGACGGGAAACGAGAAGGTGAAAAAAGCGGCATGGAAGTCAGAGAGTTTGTCACCCACAGTGTGGAGGAGACCGAGGCGCTGGGGCGCGCGTTTGCAAAGGAGCTGCGCCCGGGCGACGTGGTGGCGCTGCGCGGGACGCTGGGGGCGGGAAAGACTGCCTTTGTGCGGGGAATTGCCGCGCAGCTTGCGCCGCAGGCCTCGGTTTCCAGCCCCACCTTTGCCATCATGAACGAGTACAGGGGAGAGGTGCCGCTCTTTCACTTTGACCTCTACCGCATCGGAGACCCCGAAGAGCTCGACGGCATCGGCTTTGAGGAATTTTTTGAAAAGCCCGGCGTCATGCTCATCGAATGGAGCGAGCGGGTCCAGCAGCTGCTGCCGCCGCACACCATCGTGGTCACGCTGCAAAACCCGGGGTTCGATGATACGCGCCGCATCACGGTGGAAGGGGGGCGGCCGTCATGATGATTCTGGCCGTGGACGCCACAGGGGGAGCGGCAAGCTGCGCCCTGGCGCAGGAGGATGTGCTGCTGGCCGAGAGCTATCTCAACATCGGCTACACCCACAGCGAGACGCTGCTGCCCCTGATCGAGGGGATGCTGCACTCCGCCCGCCGCACCCTGGAGCAGGTTGACCGACTGGCCGTCACGGTGGGGCCGGGCTCCTTCACCGGCATCCGAATCGGGCTTGCAACCGTAAAGGGGCTTGCCTTTGCACGAGGGATCCCCTGCGTGCCGGTGTCGGCGCTGGAGGCCATGGCGGTGCTGTGTCCGCCCGTGGAAGGAGTGCTGTGTCCCGCCATGGACGCCAGGCGCAGCCAGGTTTACAACGCCCTGTTTGCCTGGCAGGAGGGCGCCCTGCGGCGGCTGACGCCGGACAGGGCGCTGTCGGTGCAGGAGCTGGCCTGCGAGCTGGGGGAGCGGGGCCTTCCCGTCTGGCTGACGGGGGACGGGGCCCTGCTGTGTGCCGGCGAGCTGCGGCAGCGCGGGGTGTGCGTCAGGCTGGCGCCGGAGCACATGCGCTGCCAGAGGGCGCTGGGAGCGGCGCTGCTGGCCCGGGAGGCCGAGCCGGTGGACGCGCAGCAGATCAAGCCGATCTATTTGCGGCTGCCGCAGGCCGAGCGTGAGAGGCTGGAACGAGGAGAGGTGGCCTTTCACCCCGCCGCGCGGGATATTTTGCTGTAGCCGGCCGTCCGCCGGGGCGTGGGGCAGACGCACTGCAGCCCTGCGGGGACAAGGGGACGGAACAAGACGTCCCGCAGCCGGGGTGCGCTGGCGGGCATTTGAATTTGGGGAGGACTGGACTGTATGAAAATTGCTGTGGGAAGTGACCATGCGGGCTATCAGCTCAAGCTGGCGGCCATCCGGCTGCTCATCGACAAGCGGCTTGACTTTGTTGACGTGGGCTGCAACTCCACCGACTCGTGCGACTACCCCGACTACGCTCAAAAGGCGGCGGAGCTTGTCGCAAGCGGGCAGTGTGACCTGGGGCTGCTCTTTTGCGGCACCGGCCTTGGCATGAGCATTGCGGCCAACAAGGTGCACGGTATCCGCGCCGCCGTGTGCTCCGACACCTTTTCGGCCCGTGCGGCGAGGGAGCACAACGACGCCAACATCCTGTGCATCGGGGAGCGTGTCGTGGGGCAGGGGCTGGCCATGGAACTGATCGATGTTTTTCTTTGTGCAAAATTCCTGGGAGGAAAGCATCAGCGCAGGGTAGACAAGCTTATGGCAATCGAGTAAAATGGAGAACGGAAACGCAATTGGCTGAAGATAGAAATCTTGAGAAAGAGGAATGAGAAGCGATGTCAAACCTTCATATTGTGGAGCATCCCCTGATTGCACACAAGCTGACCCTGATTCGTGACAAGACGACGGGCGTCAAGGAATTCCGTGAGGCCGTGTCCGAGATCGCCATGCTGCTGTGCTACGAGGCAACGAGAGATTTGCCGCTCAAGGAAATCGAGATTGAAACGCCGGTGGCGGTGACAAAGAGCAAGGTGATTTCGGGCAAAAAGCTGGCCATCGTCCCCATTCTCAGAGCAGGGATCGGCATGGTGGACGGCATTCTCAACCTGGTGCCCGCCGCAAAAGTGGGCCACATCGGCCTTTACCGCGACCCCGAGACCACCCGTCCCGTGGAGTACTACTGCAAGCTGCCGGAGGACATTGCCAGCCGCGAGGTCATCATTCTCGACCCCATGCTGGCCACCGGCGGTTCGGCGGTGGCGGCCATCCGCCTGCTCAAGGAAAAGGGCGTGGAGCACATCAAGATGATGAACATCATCGCCGCTCCCGAAGGCGCTGCGCTGGTCGAGTCCACCTATCCCGACGTGGAGATCTATTGCGCCGCCATGGACGAGCGCCTCAATGAGCATGCCTACATCGTGCCCGGCCTGGGCGACGCCGGAGACCGCCTGTTTGGAACGAAATAACGCCTTTGCGAAGGCGGCAGACGCTGCGGCACGCGCAACGCCAAAATCAGAAAAACAACAAGACAAAAGAGGTAAAGCAGTTTTGCTTTACCTCTTTTTCGTGGAGTGAATGATTGGGCTTTTGCGGATTTCCCCGAGACGCAGTGGGATTTGAGCGGCCCTCCCCTGCTGCATGACGGTATGACGGCATGATGGATCAAAGGCTGCGGCGGGGCCTGTCACACGTCGGCAGAGGAGGGGCTGCTGTGCTGCCCCTTGAGATAGCGGGGAGAAGTCCGATACTCCATCCCGCAGGGCAGGGGGCGCTTTGCAAAGAGGGCGAAGAGGTCGGTCAGCCGGGCCTCCTCGCGCAGCAGGGCTTCCTGCTCCGAGGGCTTGACAACCAGGGGCGTCGGCCCCTCCTTGAGGCGGCGCAGCAGCATGCGGCCGGTGTCGTTGAAGGCCAGAACGCGCAGGAAGGAGGGAGCCTCGGTGCCGGGCAGGTCAAGGAAATGGCGCAGCACAATGCGCCGCACACGGCTTTTGGTATAACGGGTGGTGCAGGACTGTGAAAGAAGCTGCTCCAAAGACGTGCTGCGGGCCACGGCGTGCAGCAGCCTTGCGCACAGCTCCTCCGAGGCGTCCGGCAAACGCATCAGATGCTCCTTGTCTGCGGCGCGCAGCCGTGCCAGCAGCGCGCGCTCCATGGGAACTGCTGAAAACCCACCGGTAAGGCCGAGTTCCTTCATGTAAAGCTCGAAAACATTACACGGAACAGCGCTGCGCCACAGGGCGTTATTTCCCTGCTGCCAGGCGTGGCGCAGGGCAAAAGCGGAGCAGGCGGGGGCGCCGCCGGAGGGATGGAGCTGCCCGTGGGGGTCTCCCACCCGTTTGACGGCAAGCGTCCGGATTGGGGCGTCTAAACGGATAAGCGCCTTGAGGTACTCCACGGCCAGGTTGTCGTTGGGGCGGCGCAGCAGGCTGCCGTCGCCGCCCAGCGCGCAGAGGGCCTGCTGGCGTGCGGCGGCGTAGGAGAGGCCTTTTTGAAGCTCTTTGCGCAGGGCGGGCTCGAAGCCCTCACTGCACAAAAGCCGGGCCGCCCGTTCGAGGGAGGGAAGCTCTCCGCTTTCGCTTCCGAAGCTCAGCATCTGTGCGCCGGCCGCCAGCAGGAGCTGGACGGCGCTGCGGGCAAAGCCCTCGGCCGACTGCAGCGCGCATCGGGAGGGAAGTTCGAGCACAAGGTCGGCCCCGCACAGCACGGCGGCCTGCGCGCGCGTCCACTTGGTGAGCATCGCCGGCTCGGCTCGCTGCACGAAATGCCCGCTCATGACACAGACAATGGCCTGCGCCCCGGCCTGACGCGTGGCGCGCAGGTGGTGAGCATGGCCGGTGTGAAAAGGGTTGTATTCGCAGACGACGCCGGCGACCAGCATGGCCTTCTCCTTTCTTTTTATCCCTCCTTGCCGGCCTCTTTGAAAATTAAGAGTTGCGCGGCGGGGAAATGTTTTATATAATACAAGTTGGGAGCTTGGCCTCTTTGAAGAAATCAAAACGGCCCTTGCTCCGGTTTTCTGCAACAGCCATTATATCAAACAAAAAACCATTTGTGGAGGGATAATATGAAAATTCTTGTCATCAATGCGGGCAGCTCTTCCCTGAAGTATCAGTTGATTGAAACCGATACCAACGAAGTGCTGGCCAAGGGCCTTTGCGAGCGCATCGGCATCGACGGGAAGCTCAATCACAAGACCGCCAAGGGCGAGCTCAAGGGCGCCGACGTGCCCATGAAGAACCATGCCGACGCCATCAAGGCCGTCATTGAGAGCATCACGAGTCCCGAATACGGCTGCATTTCCTCGCTGTCCGAGATTGACGCGGTGGGCCACCGTGTTGTCCACGGCTCCGAGACCTTCTCGGGCTCGGTCAGGATTACCGACGCCGTGATGAAGTCTCTCGACGAGTGCTCGGAGCTTGCCCCCCTGCACAATCCTCCGAACATCGTGGGCATCAATGCCTGCAAGGAAGTGATGGGAGAATCCATCCCGCAGGTCGGCGTGTTCGACACCGCCTTTCATCAGACCATGCCCAAAAAGGCCTATCTGTATGGCCTGCCCTATGAGTACTATGAGAAGTACAAGGTGCGTAAATTCGGCTTCCACGGCACCTCGCACCGTTATGTGAGCGCCCGTGCTGCCGCAATGCTTGGAAAAGATCCCTCCGAGCTCAAGATTATCACCTGCCACCTTGGCAACGGTTCCTCCATCGCGGCGGTCGACGGCGGCGTGTCGGTTGACACCACCATGGGCTTTACGCCTCTGGAGGGCCTTGTGATGGGCACCCGCAGCGGCTCGATGGATCCCGCCATCGTCACCTTCCTGATGGAAAAGGAAGGGCTTGACACGGCGGGCGTCAACAACGTGCTCAACAAGAAGTCGGGCGTTTTGGGCGTCTCCGGCGTCTCTTCCGACTTCCGTGACCTCGAGGCTGCCTTTGCCGAGGGCAACGAGCGTGCCGGCCTTGCCATTGAGATGTTTGCCTATCAGGTCAAGAAGTACATCGGCTCCTTTGCCGCCGCCATGGGCGGGGTGGATGCCGTTGTTTTCACGGCCGGTGTGGGTGAGAACAGCGCCTCGATGCGCGCCAAGTGCGTGGAGGGGCTTGAGTTCATGGGCATCAAGATTGACCCCGAGAAGAACAACACCCGTGGCAAGGAAGCTGACATTTCCACTGACGATGCCAGGGTGAGAACGCTGGTCATCCCCACCAACGAAGAGCTGATGATCGCGCTTGATACCAAGGAAATTATCGGAAAGTAAGAAAAGGAAACCGTTGACGGGCAGGGGAGAGCAGCCGGAGAATGCGCCGGATCGGCAGGCAGCTCCCTTTGGAAAACGTCCGCAGGGAAAACGGGGCTTTGATGGCGCAGGACGGGCTTTGCGGCCTGTCCTGCGCCTGCTTTTTTAGAAGGCCCGCAGGCGTTTGGTTAGGAAAACGACAGGAAAGCAAAAGGAGGGGCTGCCGTGGAGCGGGCAAAAGGGAAATTTCCATTGCGTGCAGTGGCACTTTTTTTGGCGGCGGCACTCTGCCTGCTGCCGGCGTCCTGTACGCTGACCGGCACGAGCTCTGCTGCCGAATCGGCCAGAGACAAGCTGCTGGAATATTACGAGGAGCTTGGAGAAGAAAGGCTCAGCGAACAGATGCAGGCCCTGGTGCTGCTTGCGGCAGGGGGGACGGTCTCAAAGGAGACGGTGGAGCGCCTGATCCCGGTCAGTGACCAAACGCTGCCCATTGACACGCTGTGCAGCGCCATCTATCTCACGGAGGCGGCGCGGCTTGACAGCCGCAGCTACCGGGGGCAAAACCTGGTGACGCTGCTCTCGCAGCGTCAGATGGAGGACGGCTCTTTTGGCTTTTTGGAGGAGACGGTGCGTGCCGCGATGACGTTGGAAAACGTGGGCGCGAATTACGACAGGGAGGGGGTCATCCGCCTGCTGATCTCGGCGCAGAGGCCGGACGGCGGCTTTTGTGCACAGGAGGGCGGCGAGACCGATCTCACTCTGACAGGGCTGACGCTCTCCCTGCTGACCTGCTTTGAGGACGACTACCGCGCCCAAACCATGCTGGAACGGGCGGTGGAATATCTTGCGGCGCTGGCGAGTGCCCTGCCGGAGCCCCCACCCGACTGCGAGGCGCTGTCGGCGGTGATTTGCGGGCTGGCTGATGCAGGGCAGGAGCTTTCTTCGGAGCAGTGGAGCGGCCTTTTGGACGCCATCCTCGACTGTCAAACGCAGGACGACACCTTTGCCGCGCAGCCCGGGCAAGCTTCTGACCAGGGGGCAACTACTCATGCGCTGGCTGCCCTTGAGGCGGTTCATTCCGGGAAAAGCTGGTGGAACAGCGTGATTTTGCGCAGTGGCGTGGTGTCCTTGTCCATCGTGGAGGGGGAGGAGACCCTCTACGAGGTGGGCAGGTTTGTGCTGCAGGAGGAGGAGACGGCGCTGTCTCTTCTGGGGCGCTTTTGCGCGGCAAACGGAATCGACATCCAGTATCAGATGGGCGCCGTGCTTTCGATTGAGCAAATCCAGGCGTCGGGAAGCGCCAAATGGCATCTGTTTGTCAACGGCGAGGAGAGCCCCGAGGACCGGGTGCTGGCTGCGGGCGACGAGGTGGTTTGGAAGTTTTCTTAAAAATTGGAGCTTTTCTCATGTCTCCCAAAGGAAAAGCCAAAGGGGACGTCTGTCCAAAAGACGAAAAAAGCCTGCCGCACTTTTCGCGGCAGGCTTTTCCGGGCGGCGGCAACAGGTGCAAACGCCATAGAGGAAAATGAGCGGTGCCGGGCAGGGCCTGACACCGCTCATTTTCGTTTTGCCACCTCCGCCCGATGGCAGGCCCAAAGGGATTTTCCTGCGGGCGCCGTTACGGATGGAAAGCCTGTTTGGTACGCAGCGTTATTGTTTGGATTCGACCAGCTCGGTGTCGCGGAAAAACAGCGAAATGCACCAGATTCCGGCCAGGCCGACCAGGGTGAAGACGATGCGCGACAGCGCGGTCATCTGCCCGCCGAACAGCCAGCCGACGATGTCGAAGCCAAAAATACCGATGCTGCCCCAATTGATGGCGCCGATGATGGCAAGCACCAATGCAAATTGATCCATGGTTTTGTTTCAACTCCTCACTGCTCGTGATGTCTCTCCTAGCATTTCCGAAGCCTCCACGTTTATGCGAAAATCAGCGTGTGCGGACATGTCTCTTTTTTCCAAAACAGGAAAAAAGGCCGTGTGCGCGCCGGGCAGCAGACGGGGAAAAGCGCAAAAGGGCTTTTTGATGGATGTTTTTTTATTGATGCCCCGAAATGAAAAAAATAAAAAGGAAGGCGGGAGGAAAGGCGTGCATGACTTGTCAAAAAAAGGGCGCTTTGATAAAATAAAACACAAGTCCCGCCGGCAGACAGGATCTTGTCCCGTCCGTCGGGCCGGGAGGCTTTGAGACGAGCATTGGTTCAAACAAACAAGAAAAAGTCAGGCTGGCCAAAGGGAGGGAGAGAAGATGGAGCGGCAGACCGTTTCGGTACGGCGCAGCCCAACCTATGAGAGAGAGGCCATGCTGGAAGCGGTGAGGGCGCATTTTGACGCCTTTGGCGGCGTGGGCGCCTTTGTCCGGCCGGGAGACAGGGTTCTTCTCAAGACCAATCTCCTCATGGCGCGTGCCCCGCAGGCCGCCACCACCACGCACCCCTCGCTTGTATGGGCCATTGCGGCGGCGGCGAGGGAGGCGGGCGGCCTTGTCTGCATTGCGGACAGCCCCGGAGGGCGATACACAAAAGAGACGCTGAAAAAATGTTATCGTATTTCAGGGCTGGAGCAAGCGGCGCAAAGCGCCGGAGCTTGGCTCAACTTTGACTTGGGCGCACAGCAGGTCTCTTTTCCCGAGGGAAAGCTGTGCCGCAGCTTTCACCTGATTTCCCCGTGGCATGAGGCCGACGTCGTGTTTTCGGCCTGCAAGCTCAAGACCCATGCCATGACGGCCTACACCGGGGCGGTGAAAAACTGTTTTGGCCTCATCCCCGGGCTTGAAAAGCCCGAGATGCATTTTCGCTTTCAGCAGCTTCCGGCCTTTGCCCAGATGCTGATCGACCTGTGCCGGTGCGCCGCGCCGCGCCTGACCTTTATGGACGCCGTGGTCGGCATGGAGGGCAACGGCCCTTCGGGCGGGACGCCCCGCCCTCTGGGGCTGACGCTGTGTGCCGAAAACCCCTTTGCGCTCGACCTGTTTGCCTCCGATTTGATCGGCTTTGCCGCCCACGAGGTTGAAACGGTGCGGCTGGCCGTGCAGCAGGGGCTGTGCCCAGAAAGGGCGGAGCAGCTGCTGGCCGTCGGAGAGGATGCGGCGCCTTATCGGTGCTCCTTTGAGCGTGCCGCTTCGGGCGACGTCACTTTTTCCTCGCGCATTCCAGGGCCCTTGCAAAAGCCGATCAAACGGCTGCTTGCCCCGCGCCCCGTCGTCGATGCGGCGCGCTGCGTCGGCTGCGGCGAGTGTGCGGCAAGCTGTCCGGTGCAGACCATCTCCATAAGCGGGGGAAAAGCCCATATCGAAAAAAAGCGGTGTATCCGATGCTTTTGCTGTCAGGAGATGTGCCCGGTGAAGGCCATCGACATTCGGAAATTCCGGGGGTTTCAAATTTGACCGTGCAGGGCCACGGAGGTCGGAGGGATTTGATCGTGGGACGAAAAACAACGGGGCAAAACGATATGCTTCGCCTGCGGGTGCCGGCAAAGCTCAATCTGGCGCTTGATGTGCTGAGCCTTCGGGAAGACGGGTATCACGAAATCGAAACGGTGATGCAGGCCGTCTCCATATATGACGAGCTGGTGCTGCGCCGCCGCAGCGAGCGGGGAGTGACCCTCTCGTCCACGCTTCCCTTTCTGCCGCTTGACACAAGGAACCTGGCCTATCGCGCTGCCGTGGCCTTTTTCAAGGAGATAGGCCTGGAGCGTTACGGTATTGAAATTTCCCTGAAGAAACGCATTCCGGTGGGGGCCGGCATGGGGGGAGGCAGCGCCAATGCGGCAGGGGTGCTGCTGGGGCTCAACCGTCTGTACGGGGCGGGGCTGTCGATGCAGCGCCTGTCTGAAATCGGGCTCACCCTCGGGGCCGACGTCCCCTTCTGCCTGCTCATGGGCGGCGCCGCGCTTGCCTGCGGCATCGGCGAGAAGCTGACGCCTCTGCCCTCCATGCCGCACTGTACGCTGGTTGTGGCCAAGCCGAGGGCCAGCATTTCCACCCCCGTCCTGTATCGGAAATATGACGAATGCGGGAGCAAACCCCATCCCGACTGCAGGGCGCTGGCACGCGAAATGGGGGGCAGTCTCAAGCGCGTGGCGTCCCGGTGCGGCAACGCACTGGAGCCTGCCGCCGCGCTCTCGGTCCCCATGATCGGGAAAATGGCGCAGGAGCTGCGGGAAAAGGGGGCGCTTTGCGCGGTTATGACGGGGAGCGGCTCGGCGGTATTCGGGATTTTTTCGCACAACAGCACCGCGAGGGCAGCTACGGCATGGATGCGCAGGGAGCATCCCGGCTGCTTTGTTTCGCTGGCAAGCCCTGTCGAGCGGGCCTCCCTGAATCTGCAGGAGCAGGGCAGGCCGGAAAGCGGTGGTCAGGCCGACGGAGACCGTCCGGTATAAAAAGATCAAAAACAGGCAACGCTGAAAAAAGCGACGGCCTGTTTTTTCTTTTGCCCGCAAGGGCTTTTTTGATGCAGTACCGGGCGGGAAAAGCCACTGTTTGACAGAGAAGAAAAACAAAGAAAAGTTCCTGCCGGGGGCCTTCAAAAAAGGGCAGCCCCCGGCAGGATGGCTCACAGTAAGAAAGGAAGAGGGTATGGGAAATTCTTTGAGAAGAGGAAAAAGGACAAAGCGGCTGTTTTGGGCCTGCACGGCGGCGCTGGCTCTTTGCTGCTGTGCGGTGCCGCTTATCCGTGCGGCCCGCAGCACCAAAGAGCTTGCCGACACCATCATCCGGCTGCACATCGTGGCAGCCTCTGACGACGAGGCCGATCAAGCCGACAAGCTGCTGGTGCGCGACGGGATTGCAGAGCTGGCGCGGCTTGAGCTGTCGGACTGTCAGAGCAAGCAGGAGGCCCAACAAACGATTGCCGCAAGGCTGGGAAGGATCGAGCAAAAAGCCAGTGAGATCCTGAAAGAGCAGGGGAGACCGTCAAATGTTACGGTGCGCCTTACACAGGAGCATTTCCCCCTGCGGCAGTATGGGAAACTCACCGTTCCCGCCGGGACCTACACTGCGCTTGTTGTGACCATCGGGGAAGGGGAGGGGCACAACTGGTGGTGCGTGATGTATCCCCCGCTTTGCTACAGTGGAACGGATCTGCAAAACGAGCAGGAGGCCATCGACTTTTTGGATGCGCGCCTTTCTCCTCAGACCATGGAGCGGGTGCTGCAGGGGGAAGAGACGGTATACCGCTTTGCGCTGCTCGATGGGCTCAAGGCCTTTTTGTCCGGAGATGGTTAAAATCCAATGCGCGGAAAAGAGATAAAAAGCAAGGCCTCAAACGAGGGCAAGGCCCCTAACGATGTTGCTCAAAAGCGCCGGCAGCTCCAAGTGAGAAAGAGCCTGGGAGAGGGCGGGCCTTGGGGGCTTGGGACAGGCTTTGCCTGTTTGGCAGGCGGAGGGCAGGCTAAAAAAAGCATGCGCCGTCTTCTTTTCAAAAGGAGGCGGCGCATATGCTGTGCAGCGCAAAGGGCTTGATTTGGATAAAGGAAGAGCCGGAGCGGGAAGGGTGCAGCGACCGACGCGCGGGAGAAAGGATACAAAAGCAGCTCCTCATTTTCGCCTTGAGGAGCTGCTTTTGACAGTTTGTCGGCATCTGCTGGGCTGAAAAGCCCCGGACAGCTTTTGGCTGTTTGAAGCTCTCGGCATCGCCTGGGCTTTCAGGGGCGCTTGACATCAAAAAATTCCACGAGCTCTCCCAGAGGCCCCCTGCAAAAGCCGTTTCGAACCGGCGTGGGCGGGGTGGTGCCCAGCGTGATGTCGGCGGCAGGAGAGGTGACCTGGTACCCGTTTGCTTCGACCAGAGCCAGCAGGCCGTCAACGTCGTTGGTGCAGAAGGCCAGATGGTCGAGGCTGCCGTGCTCGTTTTTGGGCCATCGGCCGTTGCCCACGATCTCCAGGCAGCAGTTTCCGGCGTCCAGCATGGCGAGCATGGTGCCGTCGGGCTTTGTCCACCGGGACTGAACCGGCAATCCAAGCAGGTCACAGTAAAAGTGCAGGGTCTTTTCAAATTCCTCGGGGGTGGCGGGTTTGAGCGAGATGTGGTGAACGGCGGAAATTTTGGACATGGGAACCCCTCCTGTCGTATGATGTTGTTTTTAGTATAGCGCGTGGGGCGGGAGGCTGTCAAAACAGAAAAACACTCCTTTTCAAAAAGAGCAAATTTTGTTATACTGACAGCATGCGCAGGAAAGGGCAGCATGCGCAGGAAAGGGCTGAGGCGACTTCCCGCATCTGCCCCCCTTGGCCGTGCCCGGACGGGCAGGAGAAAGCCACTGGGGATCCGGCCCGAAAGCAGCGCTGCCTTTTTGAAGGCCTGCTGCGCAAAGGATGCTTGTCGATTAAGCGGGCCATGGCGGCCGGCGCAAGGCAAGAAGGAAGGGGCCGGGCAGATGGAGAAGGCCCGCAAAATCATGGAAGGACTGTGACCCGATGAGGCATTTGACGACCCAAAGAAATGAGAACATCCCAAAGCAAGGGACGGCGAGGAGCGGGCGGCTGATGCCGGCGATCGCGGCGCTCTTTTGGATTTTGGTGTGGCAGGTGGCCAGCATGTGGCTGGGGCAGGAAATTTTGCTGGCTTCCCCCGTCAGGGTGCTGGCCACTTTATGGGAGTTTGTGGGACAGCCCGCCTTTTGGGGGGCTGTCGGCTTTTCCTTTGTACGCATTGCGGGCGGATTTTTGCTGGCATGGACGATGGGCATTTTTCTGGCGGTCGTGGCGGCAAGGCACCAAAGCGTGCGCATTTTGCTCACCCCTTTGACGGCCGCCGTCAAGGCGACGCCGGTGGCCTCCTTCATCATTTTGGCCCTGGTGTGGATTCCTTCCAAGAACCTTTCTGTCTTTATTTCCTTTTTGATGGTGCTGCCCATCGTGTATATCAACTGCCTGCAGGGGATTCTCGGGGTCGATGCCGGCCTGCTGGAGATGGCGCGCGTCTTTCGCGTCTCGCCGCGCCGCCGCCTGCTTTACATCTATCTTCCCGACGTGATGCCCTATCTCATTTCGGCGGCCTCGGTGTCGCTGGGCCTTTGCTGGAAGTCGGGCGTGGCGGCAGAGGTCATCGGCCTGCCGACCGGCTCGATCGGAGAGAGCCTCTATGAAGCCAAGGTGTTTATGCTCACGGGGGAGCTCTTTGCCTGGACGGTGGTCATTATTTTAATCAGCGTGGCCTTTGAAAAGCTGATTTTGGCGCTGCTGCGTGCGCTTCAGCGCCGCCTGGAGAGGACGGTGAGAGTGTGAGCATCGAGATCACGGGGCTGTGCAAGTCTTTTGGGGACATTACGGCGCTGCACGATCTGACACTGACGGTGGAGGAGGGCTGCGTCACCTGTATCACCGGCCCGTCCGGCTGCGGGAAGAGTACACTGCTTTCCATTTTGCTGGGGCTGCTGCAGCCCGACGCCGGGCAAGTGAAGGGACTGGAAGGCAAGCGGGCCGCCGCCGTATTTCAGGAGGACAGGCTGTGCGAGAGGCTGAGCGCCATTGCCAACATCCTGCTGGTCTGTGAGCCTGAGGTGAGCCCGCAGGCCGCCTGCGGCATGCTCGAGCGCATGGGACTGGAAAAGCAGCATCATCAAAAGCCGGTGTGCGATTTGAGCGGCGGCATGAGACGCCGCGTGGCGCTGGCGCGGGCGCTGCTTGCCAAAAGTGACTGGCTGGCGCTTGACGAGCCCTTCAAGGGGCTGGACGAGGACACGCGGGCGCTTGCCATCCGCGAGCTGCTGGCGCAAAGCCGGGGGAAAACGGTGCTCGTGATCACGCATGACGAGCAGGACATTGAGGCCCTTGGGGCAAGGCACATCCGGCTGGCCGCCTGGTAGGGCGGACAGGAGGAATGACAAAAAGCGCCCCCGCCTTTGCTGCGGCATCCTTTGGAATCCCCCTTGGAAGGGCTCGCTGGGAAAATGTGCAGGGTCTTTGCCTCTTGCCCCGCAGGAAGGCATCCTGCCCCACGGAAAAAAGAACGCTTCACAAAAGAAAAAGAGGACGAACGCATAAAGGGTTCGTCCTCTTTTTTTGCTGTGGGGCAAAGCAAAAGGTTACGCCGGGGCCTTTTCGAGAAAACGCTGAAGGATGGCTGCGACCTGGGCTCTTGTTGCCTCGCCCTGGGGAGCCAGGGTACCGTTGTCCATGCCGGTGATCAGGCCCTGCTGCACGGCCCAGGCCATGGCCTGCCGTGCATAGGAGGCGATTTGCGTCTCGTCCGGATGGCCGCTCAAATCGGCGCCGGCGCCGTCGGGCTGGCCGGCATAGCGATAGAGAAGGGTGGCAAGCTGCTCGCGGGAGAGGTTGGCCTCGAGATCAAGGCCGTCGGAAATCCCCTCTTCAACCGCCCACTGACGGCCGGCCTCGTACCAGACGGAGCCGGAGGTGTCCACCCCTTCCAGCCGGGCCAGTACAGTGAGAATCATGGCGCGGCTCATGGGCATGTCGGGCGAGAAGGTGTCGTCGCCGGTGCCCGAGAAGAGCTCACGGCTGACGGCAAAGGCGATGGCTCTGGCGCCCCAGAAGTCACCTGAAACGTCGGCAAAGGCCCTGCCGTTGTCCGCAACGGCCACGGTATCGCCGTCCGAAAGCGTGACCGCCACGCCCCCTTCGGTGGGCAGGCAGGACTTGATCACTTCGCAAGAGCCGTCCTGCTTCACGAGAAAGGCCACGGTGGAGACGGTGGGGTTTTCCACGGGGATCTCCACCCTGACGCTGCCCTCCCCGGGCAGGCTCACGGTGACAAGGGGGGCTTTTTCAGGCGTTGCACCGGCTGAAAGGGCCGGCATGGGCAGCTTGGCGGCCTGACCCTGCTGGCCTGCACCTTCCAGAGACTCCTGCGTCAGCACGACCTCGGCCTGTACGCCGCCGTCCTGCGACACTGCCGTGACCGAGCCCGAACCGTCGCGGTTGTCCACGGTGGTCTTGCCCGAGCCGTCGGTATTTTCAACCGTCGTGACCTTGTTGCCGCCGGCATCGGTGAGAGTGGTGGTCACGCTGCCGTCCGCCCCGGTCTCAACCACTTTTTCGGAGCCGTCGGCATTTGCCGTGGTCTCAATGGTCGAGCCGTCGGCATTGGTCACGGTTGTCGTGGTGGAGCCGTCGGGATTTTGCTGGGCCTGTCCGGCGCTGCCGGAGCCACTGCCCGAGCTGCTGCCGCTCGGGGAGTCCGCCGGAGGAGTGCCGCCGGAGCTCCCAGAAAAGACGGTGTACTGCGCGCTCACGACGTCGCTGGCAAGCCCGTCCTTCACGGCGATGGCCTTGAGGGTGAGGGCCCTGTCCAGCGTGATGGGCGCTTCGTATGGCGTGCTGGCTTGGGTGGGAGCAGTACCGTCATCCGTATAGTAGATGTCCGCCCCCTCGGTCTGGCAGGTGATGGTCACTTGACGGTTTTTGCGGTATCTTCCGCCCTCAGGGGAGAAGACGGGCGCCTCAGGCGGTTGGGGAGGGGTGGGGTCTATGACGTATTCTGCCGAGACAGCAGGGCTCATGAGGCTGTTTTTGACGGCGACTGCCTTGAGGGTCAGCGTCTGCTCAACGGGGATGGGCCCGGTATACAGGGGACTGTCCTGCGTGGGGGCGCTGCCGTCGGTCGTGTAGCGGATCTGCGCATTTTCCTCTGCCGTAATCGAGACGGTCTGCGCCTTTGCGTAGCTGCCGCCCTCTGGGGAGAAGGAGGGCGCCGTGGGTGCCAGGGCTCCGTTCCATTCAATCAGGCTGGCCTCAAGGCCGGGAGCGTGGGGATTGCCCTTGGCGTCGTTGACCTCAAGGCCCTGCGCTTCCAAAAAGGCAAAGGCTTCGTTAATGACGTCCTGCTCGGCGGAGCGCACCTTCGGCTCTTCACCGCCGGGAAGGTTCAAGAGCAGCAGGCCGTCGCTTTTTCTCTGAAGCGAGACATCCTGCGCGTCGAGCTGGGAGCACCGCTTCAAAAACATGGCGACCTGCAGGTTGGAGGCAGCCGCGTCAGGCCGGAAGGTGCCGTCGGGAAAGCCATTGACAACGCCCAGCTCTTCAAAAAAGCAAACTGCCTTTTGCTGCTCATTGGAGAGGGCGGCAATATCGGAAAGATTCGAAGTGAAGTCGTCGCTCACCTGTCCGAGCAGGGGGCTGTCCTGGTAGGTTTCATAGGCCGCCATCAGCATGTCGATGCGGGAGACGCCGTCCCCAAAGCCTGAGAAATCGCTTTTGCTGTAAGCCGTGAGAAGCCCGGTCAGCATGATGTCGGTCACGGGCTTGTTTGGCTCAAAGAGGCCGTTCCCGGTGCCCTTGAGAAGGCCGGCCGCCGTCAGGGCATGGATCGCGGGGGTATACCAGTCCGAAAGGCCAACGTCGGTGTAGCTGACCGTTGCGGCGGTTGGATTGCTCTTGCAGCCGGTGACGCGCCACAAAACGACGACCGCCTCGCCGCGCGTAACGCCGCCGGTTGGGGAAAAGACCCCAGGAGCAGTTCCGTTTAGGATTTTGGCCTTGGCCAGGGCCAAAATGGCCTCCCTCTGCTGGTCGGTGCAGGGGTCCGCCCCGACCTGTACGGGGCCAATATCGGAAAAGTCAGGGGCCTGCTGCCCCTCTCCTGCCTCGTCAATCAGCGCTTTGAGGCTTTCGTTGGCATAAAGGGCCCCTGCCAGCTGCGCCCGGGTGACAGGGACGGACTCAGGGATGGCAAGCGCCGTGACAGGAAGCAGGCCAAGCATCAGGGCCAGCGCCATCAGAATACAGGTGATTTGCTTTTTCATTTTTTCACGCTCCCGGTGCCGCCCCGGAAAAAGCGGGCGGCATTTTTTTGCCATTTTCGGTACGGATGGGAAAACAAAGGATCTGGTGGAAAAATTATATAAAAAACAAGGGTGCTTTGCAAGAGGTTTTGAGAAAAAGGTCAGGAAATCGCCCTCCTTGCGGGAGAGGGCTGACCGAAGAAGAACGATGGGAGGAGAAGCGCCTGCCTTCAGCCCTCTTTTTCGAAAAGACGGTTGAACGCAGGGGGCTTTGTCATTATAATAAATGCAGATTCCGTTTGAGGCGGGATGTGTGTGAGACTGCCTTTTTGCGGCGCCGGACTGCTTTTTCAAGGGAATGCCGGGTGCTGCTTGCCTATGGGCTGGGGCAGGGCTTTTTGCACCGTCCCGAAGATGCTGCAAAATTGCGAAAGGGGAGTGCAAGATGCCACTGGTAACGTCAAAGGAAATGTTCCAAAAGGCCTATGAGGGCGGCTATGCGGTGGGCGCCTTCAATGTCAACAACATGGAGATCATTCAGGGGATCACGGAGGCTGCGGCGCAGGAAAAGGCGCCGCTCATCCTGCAGGTATCTGCCGGAGCCAGAAAGTATGCCAAGCACGTCTATCTGATGAAGCTCGTGGAGGCGGCCCTCGAGGACACAGGCCTTCCCATCTGCCTGCACCTGGATCACGGGGATGGCTTTGAGATCTGCAAGGCCTGTGTTGACGGAGGGTTTACCTCGGTGATGATTGACGGCTCTAAATATTCCTTTGAGGAAAACATCGCCCTGACCAAGCAGGTTGTGGACTACGCCCACGACAAGGGCGTGGTGGTGGAAGGAGAGCTGGGCCGCCTGGCCGGGGTGGAGGACGAGGTCAACGTGTCGGCTGCCGATTCCTCTTACACCGATCCCGCGCAGGTGGAGGAATTTGTGTCGCGCACAGGGGTGGATTCTCTTGCCATTGCCATCGGCACCAGTCACGGGGCCTACAAATTCAAGCCCGGCACCAAGCCGCAGCTTCGCTTTGACATCCTCGAGGAGGTGGGCCGCCGCCTGCCGGGCTTCCCCATCGTGCTGCACGGGGCCTCCTCGGTCATGCAGGAGTATGTGGCAATCGTCAACGAGTTTGGCGGACAGATGCCGGGCGCCATCGGTGTGCCGGAGGACATGCTGCGCAAGGCCTCGTCCATGGCAGTGTGCAAAATCAACATCGACTCCGACCTACGCCTTGCCATGACGGCCTCGGTGCGCAGACACCTGGCGCAGCATCCCGACCACTTTGACCCGCGCCAGTATCTGACCCCGGCCAGAGACGCCATCCGCGAAGTGGTTGCCCACAAGATGCGCCATGTGCTCGGGTGCTCCGGCAAGGCATAACAGGGCATAAAAGGCTAGATCAGGGCGTTTCATAACGCAAAAGAAAGAAGGAAAGAGGCCAAAAGGGGAGAGGGGCGCGCGCCCTGCGGAAAAAGACAGGGGAGCGCCTCTCTTCCTTCCCGCAAAGCGAAGAAAAAACTGTACGGGAAGGAGCCCACGGCCCCGACCTTCAACCAGCAAGAAAATGCTTGACCTTAGGGCATAAGTGTGCTATGATGGTTATACCTCTGTTCAGGTCTTTTTTTATGGGGTTTTTGCCCCTCGTTGCCTGAAGGAAGAGGGAGAGAGCTGTGAGGGCTGTGCAAGAGCTCTTACGACACAAGTTTTCGTTTATCAGGAGGTGCCAAATGCGAGTAAAAATCACCCTGGCCTGCACCGAGTGCAAGCAGCGCAACTACGACACGATGAAAAACAAGAAGAACACGCCCGACAGGATTGAGCTCAACAAGTATTGTCCGTTTTGCAAAAAACACACCCTCCATAAGGAGACGAAGTAATCCGCAAGGGTTGCATTAGTTTAAGGAGGTAACAAAATGGCTGAACCCAATCAGAAGCCTGTGGAGAAAAAGCCGGCGGAAAAGAAGCCCGGCGTTTTTGCCCGCCTGAAAAAGTATTTCAGGGATACGAAAAGTGAAGTCAAAAAGGTTGTCTGGCCCACAAAGCAGCAGACCATCAACAACACCGGTGTTGTGATTGCCTGCATTGTGGTGGTGGGCGCCTTTATCGGCGTGCTTGACGCCATTTTCACCTATGGGCTGCAGACCCTGCTCAAGCTGCTCTAATGCCTGACGGGGCGCTTTAGTTTCGCGAAAGAGGAGAGAAGGCATGGCTGAACCTGCAAGATGGTATGTCGTTCACACTTACTCCGGATATGAGAACAAGGTGATGACCAACCTTGAGAAGACCGTGGAAAACCGCAAGCTGCACGATTTGATTCAGGACATCCGCGTGCCGATGGAAACGGTGACGGAGGTCAAGGACAACGAGGTCAAGGAGATCAAGCGCAAGCTTTTCCCGGGATATGTCCTGGTCAAGATGGTGATGACCGACGTGAGCTGGTATGTCGTCCGCAACATCCGAGGAGTGACAGGCTTTGTCGGCCCCTCTTCCAAGCCCGTCCCTCTGACCGACGAAGAGGTCGCCGCACTGGATGTGGAGACCAAGGAGATCGTGTCCGATTTCTCGGTGGGCGATGTGGTCAAGATTGTGGACGGGGCGCTGAGCGGCTTCCTGGGGCAGATTGAGTCCATTGATCTGGAGCAAAAGAAGGTTCAGGTGGTAGTCTCCATGTTTGGCAGGGAGACGCCGGTTGAGCTGGAGCTCTGGCAAATCCAGGCGCAGTAGCAGGCAGGAGAAAAGAGGATAACCCCGGGCCGCGCGGCGGCCCTTTTCGTGGGAGGGGCCTTCGGGCTTCCGCCATCCACCACATTTTAATCAGGAGGTGTTCGTATGGCTCAGAAAGTCGTGGGCTATATTAAACTGCAAATTCCGGGAGGTAAAGCAACTCCCGCACCGCCCGTGGGACCGGCGCTCGGTCAGCACGGCGTCAACATCATGGCCTTTACCAAGGAGTTCAACGAGAGAACCAAAAACGATGTGGGATATGTCATCCCCGTCGTCATCACCGTCTATGCAGACCGCTCCTTCTCCTTTATCACCAAGACTCCGCCGGCCGCCGTTCTGATCAAAAAGGCTGCCGGAATTGAGACGGCCTCCGGTACCCCCAACAAGGTCAAGGTGGCCTCCCTGACCAAAGAGCAGGTGCAGAAGATCGCCGAGACCAAGATGCCCGACCTCAACGCGGGAAGCCTTGAGGCGGCCATGAGCATGATCGCCGGCACCGCCCGCAGCATGGGAATCACCGTGGAAGAGTAGCTTTAAGGCCCGCCTTGGAGCATCACTACCGTGGGAGGACGAGAAACGTCCGTCAACCACTTACAGGAGGAAGATATCGTGAAAAGAGGCAAGAATTATCAGGACAGTGTGAAGCTCTATGACAAGCTCAAGCTGTATGATCCAAATGAGGCATTGAAGCTTTCGGTCGACACCGCCAAGGCAAAGTTTGATGAGACGGTGGAAGTTCATATCAAGCTGGGCGTCGACTCCCGTCACGCCGACCAGCAGGTCAGAGGCGCCGTGGTGCTGCCTCACGGAACCGGCAAAAACGTCCGCGTGCTGGTCTTTGCCAAGGACGAGAAGATCGACGAGGCCACGGCTGCCGGCGCCGACTACGTCGGCGGAGCCGAGCTGGTCAGCAAGATCACCGGAGAAAACTGGTTTGACTACGACGTGGTCGTGGCCACGCCCGACATGATGGGCGTGGTGGGCCGCCTGGGTAAGGTGCTGGGCCCCAAGGGCCTGATGCCCAACCCCAAGGCCGGAACCGTGACCACCGATTTGACCAAGGCCATTGCAGAGATTAAGGCCGGTAAGATTGAGTATCGTCTGGATAAGACCAACATCATTCACTGCCCCATCGGCAAGGTGTCCTTTGGCCCCGAGAAGCTGCTGGACAACTTCAACACGCTGCTGGGCGCCGTTGTCAAGGCAAAGCCTGCGGCAGCCAAGGGCCAGTATATCAGAAGCTGCGTGGTGGCCTCCACCATGGGCCCCGGCATCCGCGTCAACCCCGCCAGAGTGACCGAATAAGTTTGTTTTTCATCAAAAAGCGGCAAGTCGATATGACTTGCCGCTTTTTTTATCCTTTTCTCCAAAATGAGTATGGGATGTGTGCCGCTCTCGAAGATTGAAGGAGCATCTTCACTGACTCTGTTAAAAGGCAACAGGGGGTGCAGCTTTGGAGCAGGCAAGCTGTCTTGAGGAATTTTTCAATGGATTTTGAAAAAAATCGCCGCAAAGTGGACGGCCTTTCACACAAGATTTCGGGTTTTACGGAATAGACATTAAAAAGAAAACCCCAGGGAAAAGAAAAGCCCTTGGCCTGGAAAAAAGAGACGGCCCTGTACCCCCTTGGAGGCAGGGGGTTCGGCATGGCATCGGGGGATACATCTGCAGTGAGAGAAATGGGGGAATCTTATGTCTGTAGAAAAGGCAAAAAGAAAAATGCTCCATCGGCTGTATGCGATGAGAAGAAATGCCGCCCTTTTGTTTGCCGTCCTTTGCCTTGCGGCGGGGTATCATACGCTGCCGCAGGATACGGCGGCGGGGCACATCGTGCTTGAGGGGCTGCCCACGGTGATTTTGGATGCGGGTCATGGCGGGTTTGACGGTGGGGCTGTTTCGCAGGATCAGGTTTTGGAAAAAGATCTCAATCTGAGCGTTGCAAAAAAGCTGGAGCTGCTTTTGCTGTCCCAGGGGGTACAGGTTATCATGACGCGCAGCGAGGACGAGGCACTGACCCTGGACGGCCAAACCGGAAAATCGGCGGATTTGCGTGCCCGCGCCAAAATTGCACAGGACAATCCCGACGCCATTTTGATCAGCATTCACATGAATCAATTTGGAATCCCGAAGTACAGTGGAAGCCAGGTTTTTTATTCGACCAATCACTCCGATTCACAGCTTTTGGCCGAGTGCATTCAACAGGAAATCCGTCAAACGCTTCAGCCGGAAAATACGCGGCAAATCAAACCTGCCGGCGGAGAGATTTATTTGCTGGCGCAGGCGCAGCAGCCGGCTGTTTTGGTGGAGTGCGGTTTTTTGTCCAATCCTGAGGAGACGCAAAAGCTGCAGGAAGAGTCCTATCAGCAGTCGCTGGCGCAGGCCATTGCAAGCGGACTGCAAAACTATTATAATGGGGAGGAAGAAAAAGAAACACAGGCGGCACAGGATGCCGCCGGACGGGAATCGGCCGATGAGTAAGAGCAGGAGCAAATATGTTTGCAGGGAGTGCGGGTACGAGAGCCTCAAGTGGCTGGGACGCTGCCCTTCCTGCGGGAATTTCAACGCAATGGAAGAGGAACTGGTTTTGTCCGAGCCTGCGGAGAAGGGGAGAGGAGCCCGCTATTTTGAGGCTTCTTTTTCTTCTGAGGCTGTTGTTTTGACGCAGGAGCCGCAGGGCCCGCAGGCCCAGGACGAAAAAGAGCGCATTGTCACCGGAATGTCCGAGCTCGACCGCGTTTTTGGAGGAGGGCTTGTGCCCGGCTCGGTGACGCTGCTGGGCGGGGATCCCGGAATCGGCAAGTCGACCATTTTGCTTCAGGCCTGTCAGGCCATGGCGCAGCAGGGAAAGGTGCTCTACGTGTCGGGGGAAGAATCCCCCAGGCAGATCAGACTGCGCGCCCAGAGGCTTGGGGTGTCAGATCCAAATTTGCTGCTGCTGAGCAACACTGAGCTGCAGGCTGTGGAGCGGGCCGTGGAAAAGGAAGCGCCGCGCGTGGTCATCATCGATTCCATTCAGACCATGTTCGATGCTAGGCTCAATTCACTGCCCGGAACGGTCAGCCAGATCAAAGAGTGTGCCAGCGCCTTGATTTCCCTTGCCAAGACGCGGGAAATCACCTTCTTGTTCATCGGACACATGAACAAGGAGGGCTCGATTGCAGGCCCCAAGATGCTCGAGCATATGGTGGACACCGTGCTTTATTTCGAAGGGGATAAGAACCTGGCCTATCGAATCATCCGCGCCAGCAAAAACCGCTTTGGCTCCACCAACGAGATTGGCATTTTTGAAATGGGCCAAGCAGGTCTCAGGGAGGTGGAAAACCCTTCGGCGGCACTGCTTTCGGGCAAGCCACACGGGGTGTCCGGCACCTGCACGGTCTGTATTTTGGAGGGGACACGGCCCATTTTGGCCGAAATCCAGGCCCTGCTGGTGGAAAGCCGTTTTGGCTCTCCGCGTCGGATGTCGACGGGTGTGGAGCAAAATCGCTGCGCCATGCTGCTGGCCGTGATGGAAAAGCATCTGGATTTGAAGCTGGGCACCAGCGACGCCTACTTCAACGTGGTGGGCGGCCTGCGCCTCAATGAGCCTTCGTCGGATTTGGCCCTGGTGCTGGCGGCCGCCTCCAGCTACTTTAACCGCCCGGTGTACGATGAAATCGTGGCCTTTGGAGAGGTGGGGCTGGCCGGCGAGCTGCGCAGTGTGAGAGGCGTTTCGGAGCGCATTGCCGAGGCGGCGCGTCTGGGGTATACTTCTTTTCTGGTTCCGCATACCGACCGCCCCAAAGCCCCCATAAAGGGGACAACGGTTTATGCGGTAAAAAATATTGGAGAGGCCGTGGAAATCGCGCTGCAGCCAAAATAATGCGAAATTATGTGATGATACGCCGTGGGCCTGACAAAGCGAGGGCGTGCGCGCGGCATAGCAAAGAAAAAGCCGGGGAGACGCTTTATGAAAAAGCGCCTCCCCGGCGGGAAAAGGGGAGAGGGCCGATTTTGGCCTTTTATTTTTTTTCATAAAAGGCACAGCCGCCGGCTGCGGAGTTGGTGACTGCGGCACCGCCGGCAAGGGTGCAGACGCCGTCGACCTGATACCGGCAGTCGCAAGAACAGCAAATCAAGCTCAGCCCTCCGTTTCAATCATTTTTGACAGCCGTGGGAAAGGGATGTCTGGAGAAACGCAAGCACCACAAGCAATATCGTTGCAGGCTCGTTGTTGTTTTTCAAATAATTGAACGTGCTTCTAGTATTTGAGCATGTGCTGAAATTATGCTTCAAGAAAAAGAAAGGACAAGACTTCCAAGTTGATTTTGAAGTGGGTTTCCATGATCGGCGCGGATTTGCATACCGGCTCCCGGACGTTGCATGTTCCGGGCGGCTCTTGACAAGAAGGGAAAAAGAGGGTATAGTATAGGCAAAGCACATAATTTCGCAAAATAAAAATTTTGCGAAATTGAGGGGAGCGTAAAAAGAAGCGCCGCCCCGCCTGACGGCTTCGACGGACGGGCCTAGGCCAAAAGCCCCGGTGTTTATGATAGCGCGCGCCGCATGGGCAATGCATCAAAAGCGTAAAATGCTGCTGCAGCCCACTGATGCTGAAACCCCGCAGAATTCGCCGCGCTGGACGGCAGGCTTGCGGCGCTGCGTTTGGCGCGCCGCAAGCTCAGGGCCCTCGGGCACGCAACTCCTCCGTCGGCTCGTTGTGCTGCAAAGACAGCCTTGCTCATGTGCTGCAAAGACAGCCTTGCTCATGGGAGCTTTCATCTGCACACAAACAACAAACAACAAACAACAAACAACAAAATGAAAGCTTCCATGCTTGTGAGCAGCTGGTGTGCGGCCTCGACGCGCGGGCTTGGAGCCTCAGCGCCTGGCCTTGATGTTTTTCGCTTTTGGTCAGCTTTTGTTTTCGGCTGGTTGAGTGATTTTTGTCTTAGTTGGCCGTTGAAGGCCTGGTATAAAATTCTCCCAGGTAGCGATGGCCTTGAATATCATTCCCCTCGTGGCACAGCAGCCACTCCTTCACGGCCAGCCCTCCGCCAAAGCCGACCAGCTTGCGGTTTGTCCCCAAAATCCGGTGGCATGGGACAACAATGGAGATGGGATTGGCGCCGCAGCCGGCACCTGCGCTCCGGGAAGAGCTTTTGCCGCCTCCGCACCAGGAGGCCAGCGTGCCGTAGGTGATGACCTTTCCGTATGGAATGGTTGCGATTTGCTGCCATACCTTGCGCTGATACGGGGTTCCCCTGAGCTCGGTGGGAACGGAAAAATAAAAGGGCTTGCCCGGATGGTCAAAGTAATCCAGCAGCTCGATGCGGGTTTGCTTTAGGATGGGGCTGTCGCTTGGAACAACGGAAAAATCCCTGTAAAACCGCTTGAGATAAAGTTCAAGACGAAACGGCAGAGCTTCTGGAAACTGAATATAGATCAAAGCGTGTTCATGGGCAAAGAGCTTGAGATCTCCAATGGGCGAAGAGAACATGCAAAAATGAATGACATTGTTTTCCATCCGGCTTCCCTATCCTCCAAAAAAGAACATTTATTCCCTTGAGTCTGTCCTTAGGATATCATAAAATCTCACATTTTTCAAGAGTTTTGAGGTGTATTTATGCAGGAATTTCCCCGTCATATACAGGATTTCCTCACATATCTTGAGACCATTCGAGGAAAATCGCCGCTTACGGTAGACGAATATGCGCTTGATTTGCGCATGTTTTTCCGCTTTCTCAAGCGCGAACGAGGGCTGGCATCCCCTGCCCTTCCCTTTGATGAAATCCCCATCGAGGACGTGGATGAGGCGCTGCTGCGCAGTGTCACGCTCAGCGATTTCTATGCCTTTTTAAGCTATCTTGCGCGCGACAAGGGTGACACCGCAGCCACACGTGCCCGCAAGGTTTCCTGTCTTCGTTCCTATTTCAAATACATCACAAACCATCGGCACATTTTGGAAAGCAACCCCGCCGACCTGCTGGAGGTGCCCAAAAACCCCTCGCGCCTGCCGGTTTACCTGTCGCTTGAGGAGTCCACAAGGCTTTTGGATGCGGTGGAGGGGGAAAACGCCCTGCGTGATTATGCCATTTTGACGCTTTTTCTCAATTGCGGCATGCGCCTTTCCGAGCTGTGCGGCATGAATCTGTCGAGGCTCAACCTCAAGGAGCGCGTGGTGCGCATTGTCGGGAAGGGAAACAAGGAACGCCAAATCCATCTCAACGACGCCTGCGTTTCGGCGCTTGAAGCCTATCTTGCGGTGCGTCCGACCGAGGGCGTCAAGGGCGAACATCGGGACGCCGTGTTTCTCAGCAGGCAAAAACGGCGCATCAACGGGCGCACGGTGGAGCTCATGATGAAGAAGTACCTAAAGGATGCGCAGCTCAATGAGCAGCGATATACGCCTCACAAGCTGCGTCATACGGCGGCGACCCTGATGTTTTCGCAGGGCGGCGTCGACGTGCGTACGCTCAAGGAGATTCTGGGCCACGAGCAGCTCAACACCACGCAGATTTACACTCATGTGGGAGACTGGCAGCTCAGAGAGGCCACACAGAAGAACCCGCTTGCGGGCCTGAAAAGGGAGAGGCCAAGGGCTCCGGAAGTGGAGCAAAAAAAGGCCTCTGGGGAGCGGCAGGAGCAAGAGGATTGCCGGGACTTTGGGGAGCCGGACGCTCAGAAGGGGGTTTGAAGGCGTTGTGTGGAAAAGGGAGCTTTTCCAAGGGGCATAAAATTTAAGATGGGGGTGAAAGGCGATTTTGCTTTTCACCCCCATCTTTTTGGTCCCTGGCTTTTCAGCTTCTTTCCCGTTTTTGGCGCATCGGGGCTTTTACGCCTTGCGCCACTCGCCCACTTCCAGCTTGCTGCAGGAAAGCGGCTCGCCATGAGAGGGGCACAGCAAATCGAAGGTTGCGGCAGCGTCCACCGCCTCGATGGCCTTCCAGCTCTCCTTCCTGTCCCTGATGTAGCGCAGCTCCATCTCCTTGATGATGCCGTCTTCGGTACAGATGAGGTCTCCCGCGAAGAGCACGCCGTCATAGAGGAAGCAGACGTGGCCCCAGGTGTGGCCATATGCAGGGACAATGGTGATGCCGGCAATGGTATCCCCTTCGAAAACGCTCAGTTCAGGGCGCTCCAGGCCGGCGAGGGGGTCGCTTTTTCCGTCTTTGGATTTTGTCTTATCCTGCACGGCTTCCATCTCGCGTGCGGACAAATAGACGGGACAGCCGTATTTCTGTTGCAAAAAGGCGGCGTTGCCGGTGTGATCCATGTCGCTGTGGGTCAGCAGGATGCGCTCGACAGGCTCCATGCCGGCGGCTTTGAGCTCTGCGGCAATCTCCTCCCCCTTTCCGGGGAAATGCGTGTCGATCAGCGAGATGCCGTATTCGTTGGAAATGGCGTAGACATAAGAGCCGTCCGTGCAATCCACTTTGTAGATGCTGGGTTTGACAAACATGATGACAGTCCTCCTTTTTGTTAATTCTGCCGGGGCGCCGACGAGCGGTGCGCAGCGCGATACCAGAAGTAAGACGCTGCCGAAGGGATGACGGCGCTGAGCGATGCCAGCAGCAGCACCAATACCATCATAACACGCTGACTGTGAAAAATGAAGCCTATCGCCATCATCAAAAGACCGGAAACAAAGAAAAAGAGGCCGGCCAGCCGGTGCGTTTTGTACCAGATCGTCGTATCCGAAATGGTCCAGGGAGTGCGGATGCCCAGAAAAAAGTTGCTCTTGATTTTCGGCAGCAGGTTTCCGATAAAAACAAAGAGCAGGCCCAGCAAAACCGTGACCGTATGAGCCACCGAAATTTTGCCCGGAGAGAAGGATTCCGAGACGATAATGCCGACCATGACCAGCAAAAAAAGCTCCACAAGCAGCACGAAAGAATCATAATAGCGAGAGAAGCGCCGATAATTGCTTGCGCGCGGGTCGATTCTCGGAAGCAGGAAGAAGAGAAGCGCCAAAAGGGGGCTGAGCCCAGAGATCAGCCAAAGGGCAGCTTTTCGGCTGTAAATAATCTGGCCGTCCAGCCGCCAGGAGGTGGGCACGGTGTCGGGCAGACGCCCATAACACAGGGCCACCAGCAAAACCGGAGCTGTGGCAATCAGAAAAATCAACAATCTGCTTTTTTTCATAGGGGGCACTCTCCTCTCGGGGTTGATGGTGGGTCAGAGGGTCTCATCCTTTTTGCTGTCTTTTTTGAAAGAGGAAAGCCAGACGGCGATTTCCTCCAAGACGGAGGTGTTGAGTTCATACAGGATATATTTCCCCTGCTTTTCATCCGATATGAGCCCGCAGTCCCTGAGGACTGCAAGATGATGAGAAATGGTGGCAAAGGTGGTGGGAAAATGCGCCGCAATCTCCCCTGCCGTTTTTGGCCCCTCCCGTAAAATGGAGAGGATTTCACGCCTCGTGGAGTCGGAAAGAGCGCGAAAGGTGGCTTTGAGCAAGAGGACACCCCCCTTTTTTATTATTTAGACAAACATCAATTCGATAATTGTCTAAATAATAACAGCTCTCTTCCCTTTTGTCAAGAGCCTTCAAAAGAGAGGCTTTTTTGCGCCTGTGACAGAGAATTTGTCTGGATAGAAACAGCCCTCTGGCGGGAAGCTGCAGCTTCTCGGTCAGAGGGCTGTTTGCGATTTTTCTGCCGGGCATCTTGGCCCCCGCTTGCAGGCCGTATGCAGCGCATCACCGTCTGTCTTCGGCAGCGCGGGGATGATACTTGGAATAGGAGGACTGCATGCGCATTTTGAGAAGCTGGGAATAAAACTGTGTGGAGGCGATGTCGGTATGCCCGAGCAGTTCCTGAACCAGCTTCAAATCAGCGCCGTTTTCCAGCAGGTGCGCTGCAAAGGAATGGCGCAGCGTCTGCGGGGTGATCTTGGTTTCGATTTGTGCCTGCTGCTGATACTTGCGCAGGATTTTCCAAAACCCCTGCCGGCTGAGCCTTTCGCCATTGAGATTGAGGAAGAGCGCGTCCCCGGAGTCTGGGGAAAGGAGAATGCCTCTTGCCGAGGTGAGATATTGCTGCAAAAACTTTGCCGCCATGGGATACAGGGGCATGTATCTCTCGTTGCCCCCGACGCCTTCCGCATGCAGACGGATAAATCCGACGCCAAGGTTGACGTCTTCCACGTTGAGCTCCAAAAGCTCGGAAACGCGCATGCCGGTGGCGTAGAGCACTTCGAGCATGGTGCGGTCGCGAAGGCCCTTGCAGTCGAGCAGGTTGGGCTGGGCCAGCAGCAGCTCCACCTCTTCCTTGGTGAGGATCTGCGGGATCTGGCGGATGGTTTTGTCCGCCTTGACGCCGTGGAAAGGGTTGTTGACAACCCCCTCAAACTGCATCAAATATTTGTAAAATGAGTGCAGCGCTGCAGAATTTCTGGAAATGGTGGAAGAGGACTTTCCCTGCGCGCGCAGCTCATCGAAGTAGTCGACTGCAAGCTCAGGGGGCACCTGATCAAAATTGGAAACGCCGTGATGCTGCGCAAAGGAGAGAAAGGAAAGCGTGTCATGACGGTAGGACTGCAGCGTATTTTTGGAAGCATTTTTGACGGAACCCAGATAGTGGAGAAATCTCTCAACATAACCAATCATGACAAACTCCTTGTTGAACTTAAACTTCTTGAAATGACAACTTCCCTGCCCGCCTGCTCAGGCTCCGATACCGGAAAGGAACAGGCAAAGCAAAATGATGGACAATGTCGCCGCCGCGCAAAGCAGCAGGCGCACGACAAGATGACGAAGGGTCGCTTCCTTGCGGGAGGCAGCCACAGCCTGGATAAAGAAAAGAGAAGACTGAAGGGAAAAGGATGCCAGCAGCAGCAGGCAGGGGGCCAGCAAAAAGGCCATGGGCAGCAAGGAGAGCAAACTCAGCCAGGTAAAGGGATGAAAGAGGTGGGCGAAAATTCCGCCCGTGAGCAGCCCAAAGCCAAAGCAGCCGACGCCTGACAGTAAAATCCCAAAAAGAGAAAAGGAAGAGCAAAAAAGCAGGGTGAGCAGCAGCAGCATCCAGCCTGTGGCAGGAGGCGCCACGTCGCAATAAAGAGAGCCAATCAGCGTGCCGATGATGTAGGAGCCGACAGGTAAAATTAAGGTTCTGTTTCGGGCAAGAGAAGGCCCTGTCTTTTTGTTGCGTGGTGTCATGCTTGTATCCTCCCGCCAAACGCATCTTGTCCAGTCTATGCATCGGCGGGGTGGGTTATGAGTACCTGCGCAGGGTGTGATTGCGCAGGCTCCACAAGATACAGTGGTAAATTGAATCACAGGTTTACGAAAATGTCTGTAAAATACCGCGCTGCAACCGATGTTTATTCATGTATAAAAATAAAAGTTGTCCGCAGAAGACAGACGGAATATACACCGCGCCGTATACCTCGCAGAAACAGGCGGGTTTTTAAGACTTTCCCCTCAGGGGTGATTATTACTATACTGCATCTATCTGGAAAAATCAATGGCCAATATGCAAAAAAAAGAGACGGTTTTTTCTCATTTAAACAAATTATGTAAATGAATTATGTAAACTAAATTATGTGGAGAGGCAAAAATCATCCCCTTTTTCCCTGTTGATATACTAGAGCTATGTTTGCGTTTCTCCCTCTTCCACAAGATACGGGATTGCAAAAAGAAACACAGGGGAAGTGCGGCATTTGTGCAACTTTCCCTGTGTAATAATTTTCTATTTTTTTCTTCGGGGGCGTCTTTTTTCTCCGACAACGGCACCAATGAGGGAGCCTGCCAGAATCCTTGCTCCGGTGAGAAGAAGATCCTCCAACTCCGGGGTCTGGCTGTATAGAAAGAGTGCCCCAAGGCACAAAATGCCAAGAAAAATTCCCGCGACGATTCCGGCAGCCATCCATGCCTTGAGAGTACTTTGCTTGGAGTATAAGAATCCTGCATCCGCAGCTACTGCCATTAAGATAAAGGACAATGCGACTTCTTCGAACAATCTGCTGCTCATGTTTCGTCCCACAAGGCTGAGCAAAAGCAAGAGCCCAAAGAAAAGAGCTACAGGCTGCAAGGCGGGCATCGCCCGCGCAAGGTTGCCCTGTTTGCCGCGCTCCCGACGTGTCATCTCGTCCCCTCCCCCATGCGTTCTCTCCATCTTTATGAGGGCATGTTCTGGAATATGACAGTGGGAATAAAGGGAATGGCGGGATATGCTGCCTAACCCTTCTTTCGCCCCTGCTTCTTTTCTTGGCGGCTCCTGTGCGCTGCGCGCAGAGCCAGCGTCTTGATGAAGCTGCAAAAGAAGAGGATAACGGTGCACAGGGCCTTGATTTTTCTGTCAAAAACTTTTTCATGCCATTTCCCCCGCCTCTTTTATGGCAGGGGGCTATGCCCCTGCCATTTCTGCCTGCTCAAAAAAAGAGGTGCGTACCTCTTAAGGCACATACCTGTGGCGCTTTGATTTCATTATAAGGGGGATGGCCGCGCTGCGGCGCATCCCCCCTTTTAGCAAGGCTGACAACCCCCAAAAAGGAAATTTTCAAAAAATGAAAACAAGGGGTTTATCCAAAAAGCGAGGGCTTGCGAAGGGATGCCCTGTCCGCAAAAAAGAAAGGAGCAGGCCCCTGGGGGGGCCTGCTCCCGGTTTGCAGGGCCTGCTCTTAGTCGAGAGGTTTCATGGTGGGGACGAAAGCAACCATCTTTTCAATCTCTCCTGAACCTCCTCATATCTCATAACAGGTCTAAACGGGATTTCTTCCCGAATCGCTATATCCCTATAAATTCGTGCTGTTTTAATGAAGTACATCTCGTTTTAGTAGAGCTTTGCGCCCGCCGGAATATGGTCATCTACCATCAGAAGATGGAGCTTTTCTTCGCCTTCTTCGTGGTGTACCGCACTAATCAGCATACCGCAGGAATCAATGCCCATCATCGGTCTTGGCGGAAGATTGGTAATAGCGATACAGGTCTTGCCGACAAGCTCCTCCGGCTCGTAATAGGCGTGAATACCGCTTAAAATCGTGCGTTCCGTACCTGTTCCATCGTCCAGCGTGAATTTGAGCAACTTCTTGGACTTCGGTACTGCTTCGCAGGCGAGTACCTTGACTGCCCGGAAATCGGACTTGGAGAAAGTCTCAAAATCTACGAAATCCTTGAACAAAGGCTCGATCTCTACTTTGGAGAAATCTATCTTTTCCGGCTCGGCTTTTGGGGATTCAATCGGCTGAGAGTTTACACCAATTTCGTCCTTTACACCATTCAAGGGTTTCATTGTCGGGAAAAGGATGACGTCGCGGATCGTGTCGCTTCCAGTCAGCAGCATAACCGCACGGTCGACGCCAATACCGAGGCCGCCTGTCGGCGGCAGGCCATATTCCAGGGCCTGAATGTAATCTTCGTCCATCATGCCGGCCTCATCGTCGCCCTTGGCCCGCAGCTCCACCTGCTTGGCAAAACGCGCTTTCTGATCGATCGGGTCATTCAACTCCGAAAAGGCGTTCCCTATCTCGTTGCAGCAGATAAACAGCTCAAAGCGTTCCGTCAGGCGCGGATCGTCCGCGCAGCGCTTGGCCAGCGGGGATACGTCCACCGGGTGCATGGTGATGAAGGTTGGCTGAATCAGTTTCTCCTCCACCTTCTGGTCAAAGCACTCATACAGCGCGTGTCCCCAGGTCGGTTCCACACCGTCCATATTTACGCCAAGTACTTTGGCCGCCTCGACCGCCTGCGCATCGTCTGAAATCGCCATAAAGTCCACGCCAAGATGCTGCCGGACCGCTTCCGCCATCGTCATACGCGGCCAGCCCGGCGTCAGGTCAACCTCATGGCCCTGCCAGGTGCAACGGTATGTGCCGAGGATCTCCTGCGCGGCGGAGGAAAGCAGCGCCTCGAACAGATCCATCATATCGACATAGTCGGCATAGGCCTGGTACAACTCAACGGTGGTAAATTCCGGGTTATGCTTGGTATCCATCCCCTCGTTGCGGAAAATACGCCCGATCTCATAGACCCGCTCCCTGCCGCCGACCACCAGCCGCTTGAGGTGCAGCTCCGTGGCAATGCGCATGTACATATCGATATCCAGCGTATTGTGGTGCGTAATGAACGGGCGTGCCGTCGCCCCGCCGGAGATCGTATTGAGCACCGGCGTTTCCACCTCCATGAAGCCGCGGCTGTCCAGGAAGTTGCGGATATGGCGAATGAAGGCGCTGCGGATCTCAAAGGTACGGCGCACTTCCGGATTCATGATCAGGTCGACATAACGTTGCCTGTACCGCGTCTCCAGATCGGTCAGGCCGTGAAACTTTTCCGGCAGGGGCCGCAGGGCCTTGGCCAGCAGGCGAATCTGCTTGCAGTGCACGCTGATCTCCCCGCGCCGGGTTCGAAAAACAAAACCGCTCGCGCCGATTATATCCCCAATATCCCACTTTTTGAACTCGGCAAACTGTGCCTCGCCGAGTTCGTTGACACGGACATAGAGCTGGATGCGCCCCTGATCGTCCTGGATATCTGCAAAGAAGGCCTTGCCCATATCCCGTTTGGACATGATCCGCCCCGCAATGGATACATCCTGGTTCTCCAGTTGTTCAAAGTTTGCTTTG
>CALWCA010000008.1 GCA_944376235.1 uncultured Clostridia bacterium
AAGGGGTCAAGCCTTGCGGCATTTTCATTGCCCGGGTTCCGGATAACCTCCTTTACCTCGCTGGCAGGCAAAAGCAGGTTCCCCCGGTAAAAAAGCACCACGGCAAACAGCACCGTCACCCCCACAACCTTCCACCGCGTCCCCATCTGGGGCACCAGCCTGCGAAGGCATACCTCCAGCACAAGCGCCCCTATCAAAAACAGCCAGAACATATCAATACACTCCAAAATCCTTATCAGGTTTTTCCGGGACTTCAATAATCTTTGTGTTGCCGGATACCGCCGTCACAACACCTTCCTGAACATCTGCATGCAGGTCCACTGCTTTTACAAAACTCAGGTCTCTCGCGCTTGCAAGCTCCTGTGCCGTTTCGGAAACCCGGACAGCAAAAATGCCGATGTTTCCATTTTTATACTGCTGGGCAATCTCTGTCAGCTCATCCGAAACATCTTCCTCCTCCAGGAAATCTGCATGCTCAAGAATAGAGGCTTCCACATCACCATCTTTCACAGCAATGATGCTTCGCCCCGTCTCCCCGGGAACCCAGCAATACACCGCTTCCACATTTTCAAACTGCTCGGCTACATCGTCGGGCGAGAGGTATTCATCAAATACCACCAGCGCCCTATAAGCCTGCTCTTCAGACTGAGCAACGGCCTGCTGCAGCTTTTCATCAGCCTTTGCAATAGAAGAGCTGTCATACTCTCCAATTGCAACCACAGAAATTTCTTCCTCCACTGCCGCCGTTGTTGTCTGCACTCCCCCAACTGCATTGATGGGAGTGGAGGTCGGGTCGTTCCAGGAATAACTTGTATTGATGCGTTTCTCATCCTGCGGTTCATGGTGAACCTGATAATAAACGGGGAACGCGTCATACAGCATCCATTCCCCTACCTCAGATTCAAACCGATATCGAAAATCACTGGGAATCGGATAAATTGAGGGGTCTTTCCTATAAAGCTGCAGCGAAGCCGAATAATTTGTCTCCGCCACCAAATTCTTAGCATTATTGCATCCCACACTAAAATCATCCGCATCCATCTCGCCATAGGCATTTGGCAGGTTGGAGCTGACCGAAATCACCCCATTGTACCTATCCCAGTAATCTCCATAATTGAATAATGGATCCTCGCCATTTTCATCCTCTGGATCAGGAATAGAGCGGGTCTCGGCCTCCCAGGCAGGACGATATGAACACGCATTATACCAAGAAACGCTTTCCGAATTCCATTTTACATTGCTAATCGACCAACTATAGTCGGTCATAGCATATGTGCATTTGTACGGCGTATAGGGGGAGCGCCAATTGGTTCCAGTAGACGCGAACGCTGTTCCTACCATAAAGACAACCAAAAGCAGGCTTAGCGCAATACAATACCACTTTTTCTTCATTTTCATTCGTCCTTTCTTTGTATTTTTAGAAAATTACCCAGGAATCCACTACCCTCCTTTCGTTATTTTTTTGTTTTTCTATTTTTAATGCTACTCTGTTTTTTTCGATTGTCAACTGTAACGAGTTAAATTAAGAGATCCTTTACATCTTGTTCAAATCTATTTCATATTTTGAGATTTTTCTTGTCATCCCCGCCGGTCGAAATCAAAAAAAGCTCCCCTTACAAAAAAACGGGGCTTTACAAATCGTGCGGATGCCTGTATAATAATGGCGACCTTTAAATCGGTCCCGTGAGGCCGGCAAGGGAAGACAACGCAATATCGGCGCGCATCCCCGCAGCCCGTGGCTTTGCCGTGGGCGCCCGCTTTGCCGTGGGAAGGGTTTGTTATGCCAAACTGTTGGTCTCTTTTGCCACCTCGCGTGGAAAAAGAGCCTTTTTTTGTTCTTCTTTCCGGCTTTCGCCCATGCCGTTTTTCGGAATTTACGAAATGTGAGGGGCTGTTATGGAGCAACAATTCACTCCCGCCGTCAAGGCCGAAATCATGGACGCCGGCGCCGTACAGCGCGCCATCACCCGCATCAGCTTTGAAATCTCCGAGCGCAATCACGGGGTGGACAACCTGTGTCTGCTGGGCATTTTGCGCCGTGGCCCCGTGGTGGCGCAGCGCATTGCCGACAAGCTGGCCTCGGTGGAGGGCACGGCGCCGCCGGTGGGCCGGCTGGACGTCACCCCCCGGCGCGACGACCTGAGCGGCAGCACTCCCGAGGACTGCAGCGACATCCCCTTCCCGCTCGACGGCGTGCGCGTGGTGCTGGTCGACGACGTCATCTACACGGGCCGCACCGTGCGCGCCGCCATCGACGCCATCATGGCAAGGGGCCGCCCCGCCTGCATCCAGCTCGCCGTGCTGATTGACAGGGGGCACCGCGAGCTGCCCATCAAGGCCGACTACATCGGCAAAAACCTGCCCACCTCCCACAGCGAGCGCGTTTGGGTGCGCCTGCTCGAGCTCGACGGGGAGGACGGCGTGGTGATTACAGATTTGAGGCAGGCCGAGCCTGCAGAGCAATAGCGGCCGGCAGGCCCTAGACCCTGGGCCCAAGACCAAGACCAGAGACCAAGACCCAAGACCAAGGCCAAGACCCAAGACCAAGGCCAGAGACCAAGGCCCAAGACCCAAGACCCAAGACCAAGACCAGAGACCCAAGACCCAAGACCCAAGACCAGAGACCAAGACCCAAGGCCAAGACCCAAGACCAAGACCAAGACCAAGACCAAGGCCAAGACCAGAGGCCAAGACCCAAGGCCAGAGACCAAGGGTCCAAGGCCCCGGGCTGCCGACGGCCGGCCTTCCAAGCTCTCCCCGCAGCATCCCATCCCCGGCGCAGGCCCCAAAGGCGCTTCGCTCCCTTTTGGAAGAGCCTGCACCCCACAAGACACAAACCGAAAGGAGCCGATTCCCCATGAGCCTGCTGCTGCGCCATGCCACGCTGATCGACCCCGCCAAGGGTACCCGTCAGGTCGGAGACCTGCTGATCCGGGAGGGCCGCATCGTGCAGGCCGGCGCCTCTCTTTCCCCGTGCGGCGCCCGGGTCCTCGAGGCCGACGGGCTGATTGCGGCCCCCGGCCTCATCGACGCCCACGTCCACCTCAGGGACCCCGGCCAGACGTATAAGGAGGACTTGCGCTCGGGCACGGCGGCGGCCGCCGCCGGCGGCTTTACCACGGTGGTGGCCATGCCCAACACCCTGCCAGCCATGGACAACGCCGGCCTGCTCAGCGACCTGCAGGCGCGCGCCAGGGTGCAGGGGCTGGTGCGGGTGCGTCAGGTGGGGGCCATCTCGCGCGGCCTTGCCGGAGAGGCCCTTTCCGACTTTGAGGCGCTCGCACAGGCCGGCGCCGTGGCCTTTTCGGACGACGGACGCCCGGTTGAAAACGGCGAACTCATGCGTTTGGCGCTCGAGCGCGCGGCGGCGCTTGGAAAGCCGGTGCTGTCGCACGCCGAGGAGCTCACCCTGCCGTCCGGGCTGGCGGCTTCCGAGTCCTGCGCCGTGGCGCGCGACATCTGCCTGGCCGAGCAGACAGGCTGCCCCGTGCACCTCTGCCACATCTCGACCGCCGCCTCGGTGCGCCTGATCTGCGACGCCAAGCGCGCCGGCATCCCCGTGACGGCCGAGACCGCCCCCCACTACTTTACGCTCTCCTGTGAAGACGAGGGCTGCGCCGGCAATCCAAACGCCAAGATGAACCCGCCTCTGCGCACCCCGCGCGACCGCCTGGCCGTGCGTGAGGCGCTGGCCGACGGCACCATCGACCTCATCGCCACCGACCACGCCCCCCATGCCGACTTCGAAAAAAGCCTTCCCTTTGAAAAGGCGCCAAACGGCATCGTGGGGCTCGAGACGGCGCTGGCGCTGGGCATCACCGAGCTGGTGCGCGGCGGCGTGCTGACGCTGCCCATGCTGCTCTCCAAGCTGAGCACCGTCCCGGCCCGCCTCTTCGGGCTGGAGGGCGGCTCGCTCGAGCCCGGCCAGCCGGCAGACCTCGTGCTCTTCGACGAAAACGAGGCCTGGACGGTCGACCCCGGCGCGCTGCACGGGAAATCCCGCAACACGCCCTTTGGCGGACGCCGCCTCTTCGGACGCGTCAGGTTCACGCTGCTGGCGGGCGCCGTGGTCTACCGGGCCCCCTTGCTCCCTTAAAAAGCGACTGCCCGCAGCCCCTCCTCTTTTCCCCCGGGACGCGCCATTGCTCCCATCTCTCTTGAGCCCTGCCGGCCCCAATGCGCGCCGGCCTGCAAAATCACCGCTTCCCGGGAGTTCCCGCCTTCGGCCTTCAGGGCCGTCCAGGCCGCTCCCCGCTTTCCTCTGATATTTCAGGCTGCACCGCAGCTCGGATTTTTTTTGAAATTTCATTTATATCATAAAGGAGGCCCTCATGTCTGTCGATTTGCTCATCGAACGCATTGTCACCCTGCAAAACCCCACCGTGGTGGGGCTTGACCCCAACCCCGACGCCATGCCCCCTCACCTGCTCGAGCAGGCGAAGGGAGACAACCCCTTTGAGCGCGCGGCGGCCGCCGTCACCGCCTTCAACTTCGCCCTCATCGACGCGCTGTGCGACATCGTGCCGGCCGTCAAGCCGCAGCTCGCCTGCTACGAGCAGCTGCGCCACGAGGGCGTCAGGGCCTTCTACGAGACCGTGCGCTACGCCAGGCAGCGCGGCATGTATGTGATTGCCGACGCCAAGCGCGGCGACATCGGCTCCACCTGCGACTACTATGCCAACGCCTTTTTGGGCCGCGTCGGGCTGGCGGGAGAGGAGCTGCCCGTCTTTGACGCCGACGCCCTGACCGTCAACCCCTATCTTGGCGCCGACGGGCTGCTGCCCTTTGTCAAGCGCTGCCACGAATATGATAAGATGGTTTTTGTGCTGGTCAAGACCAGCAACCCCTCCTCGGGCGAGTTTCAGGACCGTCTGCTCGAGGGCGCGCCCCTGTATGAGCGCGTCGGCCAGGCGGTGGAGGAGCTGGCGCAGACCCGCCTGGGCCGCTACGGCTACGGCTGTGCCGGCGGCGTGGTGGGCGCCACCTACCCCGAGCAGCTGGCCGCGCTGCGCGCCGCCATGCCCCACACCTTCTTCCTCGTGCCGGGCTACGGCGCACAGGGCGGCGGGGCCAAGGACGCCGCAGCCGCCTTTGACGCCAGAGGGCTTGGCGCCGTTGTCAACTCCTCGCGCGGCATCATCTGCGCCTGGAGCCGCCACAAAAAAGACGAGAGGGAGTTTGCCAAGGCCGCACGCGAGGAGGCCCTTGCCATGAAAGAGGACTTACTGCGTGCCATCGGGCACCCCATCGGGGAGGAGAGGTAAATGAATATGAAAGAATCCAGCCAAAAGGCCGTTTTGCTGCTGGCCGACGGCACGCGCTTTGAAGGCCGTGCCCTGGGGGCGCGCGGCGTCGCCGTGGGGGAGGTCGTCTTCCACACGTCGGGCACCTCCACGCACCAGCTTCTGACCACCCCCGCCTGCCAGGGGCAGATTCTGGCCTTCACCACCCCGCTCATCGGAAACTGCGGCGTCAATGAGGACGACGCGCAGGGCACGGGCGTCTTTGCGGTCGGCATGGTGGTGCGCGAGTGCTGCAGGGTGCCAAGCAACTTCCGCAGCCGGCAGTCCCTTCCCGACTACCTGAGCCAAAGGGGCGTGGTGGCCATCGAGGGCGTCGACACGCGCGCCCTCACGCGGCACCTGCGCGACAAGGGCAGCTGCCGGGGCGCCATCGTCTCGGGGCAGGCCGACGAGGCCGCCCTGCTGCGCGAGCTGGCCTCCCCCGCCCCCGTCCCCCCGGCGCCGCGCGCCGCGCAGCCCGCGCCCCGGCCTCGGAGGGAGGACTTCCATGTGGCGGTGCTCGACCTTGGCTGCTGCCGGGATTTGCTGCTGGGGCTGACCCTGCGCGGCTGCCGCGTGACGCTGCTTGCCCCCGATACCCCCTTTGACGACATCGCGGCGCTTGGCCCCGACGGCGTGCTGCTGTCCGACGGGCCCGAGCGCCTGACCCCCACGGAGGGCGCGCTGCAGACCGCCCGGGCGCTGCTGCAAAGCGGCCTGCCGCTTTACGGTGTGGACGCCGGGCACCAGCTTCTGGCCGTGGCGGCGGGCTGCCGCCTCGAGCCCCTGCCCGCAGGCCACAGGGGCCCCAACCACCCCGTCCATGCGACGGGCGGCGCCACCTTCACCACGACCCAGCGCCACGGCCTGACCGTGGTGCCGGAGTCGGTCGACCCGGCAAGGGCCGCCGTGACCCACGTCAACCGCAACGACGGCTCGGTGGAGGGGCTGCGCTACGCCGGCTGCCCCGCCTTCTCCACGCAGTATCTGCCAGACCATCGGGGCGATTCCACCGGCAGGGCCGACGCCATCGGCGCCTTTTTGTCCGCCATGGCTCAGAGAAAGGAAGGTGGCCTCAATGCCTAAGAGAAGCGATATCCGCAGGGTTTTGGTGATTGGAAGCGGGCCCATCGTCATCGGCCAGGCAGCCGAATTTGACTATGCCGGCACGCAGGCCTGCAAGGCCCTGCACGAGGAGGGCCTTGAGGTCATCCTCATCAACAGCAACCCCGCCACCATCATGACCGACAAGCACATGGCCGACCACATCTATGTCGAGCCCCTCAACGTGGAGACGGTGCAGCGCATCATCCGCCTTGAGCGGCCCGACTCGCTGCTGCCCACGCTGGGCGGGCAGACCGGCCTCAACCTGGCCATGGAGCTGGCCGAGAGCGGCTTTCTGGAGCGCGAGGGCGTCAAGCTCCTGGGCTGCAACCCCGAATCCATCAAAAAGGCAGAAGACCGCGAGGCCTTCCGCGAGACCATGATGAGCATTGGGGAGCCCATCGTGCCCTCGGGCGTGGTCGAGACGGTGGAGGACGCCAAGGCCCTGGCGCTGCAGATCGGCTACCCCGTCATCGTGCGCCCGGCCTACACGCTGGGCGGCACGGGCGGCGGCATTGCCGAAACGCCCGAGCAGCTCGTGGAAATCGCCGAAAACGGCCTGCGCCACTCGCGCGTGGGGCAGGTGCTCATCGAGCGCTGCATCGCAGGCTGGAAGGAAATCGAGTTTGAGGCCATGCGCGACGCCTCGGGCTGCGCCATCACCATCTGCTCTATGGAAAACGTCGACCCCGTGGGCATCCACACGGGCGACTCCATTGTGGTGGCCCCGGCCCAGACGCTGGGCGAGCCCGAGCTCTCCATGCTGCATGCCTCGGCGCTCAAGATCATCACGGCGCTTGGCATCGAGGGCGGCTGCAACGTCCAGTTTGCCCTTGACCCCGACTCCATGGAATACGCCCTCATCGAGGTCAACCCCCGCCTGTCGCGCTCCTCGGCGCTGGCCAGCAAGGCCACCGGCTTCCCCATCGCCAAGGTGGCGACCAAGCTGGCGGTGGGCTACCGTCTCGACGAGATCCTCAACACCGTCACCGGCAAGACCTACGCCTGCAGCGAGCCCGCCGTCGACTACGTCGTGCTCAAGTTCCCCAAGTGGCCCTTTGACAAGTTCGTGCACGCCCAGAGAAAGCTGGGCACCCAGATGAAGGCCACCGGCGAGGTCATGGCCATCGCCACCTCCTTCGAGGGCGCGCTCATGAAGTCCGTCCGCTCGGCCGAGATCGGCTGCGACCACCTGTGGCAAAAGGAGCTTGAGACGCTCGACAAGGACGCCCTCTTTAAGGTGCTTGCCGCCTGCGACGACCGCCGCATCTTCGCCATCGCCGCGCTGCTGCGCCGCGGCGTGACGGTCGACACCCTCTTCTCGCTGACCAAGATCGACCGCTTCTTCCTGCGCAAGCTAAAAGGGCTTGTCGAGCTCGAAGGGGAGCTCGCGCAGGGCCCTTTGACCGACGAGCTCTACAACAGGGCCAAGACCTTCTGCTTCCCCGACGGCGTCATCGAGCGCCTGTCCGGCTGCAAGGTCACGCCCACGCGCCGCGCCTCCTTCAAGATGGTGGACACCTGCGCCGCCGAGTATGACGCCGCCACCCCCTACTTCTACTCCACCTGGGACGAGCAGTGCGAGGTCTCGCCCATCCAGCACAAAAAGGTGCTGGTCTTCGGCTCGGGCCCCATCCGCATCGGGCAGGGCATCGAGTTTGACTACTGCTCGGTGCACTGCGTCTGGGCCGCCAAGCGCTGCGGCTGCGACACCGTGATTGTCAACAACAACCCCGAGACGGTCTCGACCGACTTCGACACCGCCGACCGGCTCTACTTCGAGCCCCTGACGCCCGAGGACGTGCGCGCCATCGTGCAGGCCGAGGGCATCACGCAGGCCATCGTGCAGTTTGGCGGCCAGACCGCCATCAAGCTGGCCGGCTGCCTTGCCGACATGGGCGTGGAAATCCTCGGCACCAGCGCCGACAGCATCGACGCCGCCGAGGACCGCGAGCGCTTTGACGCGCTGCTCAAAAAGTGCGGCATCCCCCGTCCGGCGGGAGACACCGTCTTTACGGTGCAGCAGGCCGTGGAGGCGGCAAACCGCCTGGGCTACCCCGTGCTGGTGCGCCCCTCCTATGTCCTGGGCGGCCAGGGCATGGCCATCGCCTTCTCCGACGAGGACGTGGCGGAATACATGGAGATTGTCAACCGCACCACCCAGGAGCACCCCGTGCTCATCGACAAGTATCTCATGGGCAAGGAGGTCGAGGTCGACGCCATCTGCGACGGGCAGGACATCCTCATCCCCGGCATCATGGAGCATGTCGAGCGCGCCGGCGTCCACTCGGGCGACTCCATCTCGGTCTATCCCACCCGCACCATCTCGGGCCGCACCAAGCTCACCATGGTCAACTACACGGCCGCCATCGCCCGCGAGCTCAAGGTGAAGGGCCTTGTCAACATCCAGTTTGTGGTCTACAACGACGAGGTCTACATCATCGAGGTCAACCCCCGCTCCTCGCGCACCGTGCCCTACATCAGCAAGGTGACCGGCGTGCCCATGGTGGAGCTTGCCACCCGCTGCGTGCTGGGCGAAAAGCTCTCCGACATGGGCTACGGCACCGGCCTCTACCCCGAAGGGCAGTTCCACGCCGTCAAGGTGCCGGTCTTCTCCTTTGAAAAGCTGCACGATCTCGACACCCAGCTCGGGCCCGAAATGAAGTCGACCGGAGAGGTCCTCGGCCTTGCCGAGGACTACCGCCAGGCCCTGCTCAAGGGCATCACGGCGGCGGGCTACCGCAACCGCAAGGGCGACTGCGGCGTGCTGCTCACCGTGAGAGACTCCGACAAGCAGGAGCTCATCCCCATTGCCGACCGCATTGCGGCGCTGGGCTACGAGCTCTACGCCACCGCCGGCACCGCCCGGCTGCTCAATTCCAACATGATCGCCACCAACGTGGTGCGCAAGATCGGCGAGGGCAAGCCGGACATTTTGGATTTGCTCGACAGCGGCAAGATCGGCTATGTCATCTCGACCGACACCAAGGGGCGCATCCCCTCGCTTGACAGCGTCAAAATCCGCCGCAAGGCGGTGGAGCGTTCCATCCCCTGCTTCACCTCCATCGACACGGCCGACGCCTTCGTGAGCTGTCTGGAGCTTGACATGGACACGGCGGAGCTCGACCTCGTAGACATCACCAAGCTCTGATCCCGCACCCGCCCGGCCCCCCCAAAAAAAGAGTCCCCTTTTGCCCGGGGCGGCGCTGCGCGCCGCCCCGGGCAAAAGGGGGGCCCTGCCACACAAAATTCAAACGCAAAGGAGAAACCTGCCAATGGCCTGCGTGCTAGAACAGTGCCCCATTTTATACCGCAGCGAGCTGCGTCCCGGCGTGGTCGACATGGTGCTGGGCGCCCCCCGCATTGCGCCGCTCTGCTCCCCCGGCCAGTTCGTCCACATCAAGTGCTCCCCCGACCTGCTGCTGCGCCGCCCCATCAGCCTGTGCGACGTGGAGCAGGACACCATCCGCCTTGTCATCGAATCGGTGGGCAAGGGCTCGCAGTGGCTGTGCGAGCGGCAGGCCGGCGAGCTGCTGGATTTGCTGGGCCCCTTGGGCGACCACGGCTTTCCCGTCCCCGACGCGGCGCAGGGCGACTCCCGTCCGCTGCTGCTGGTGGGCGGCGGCGTGGGCAGCGCCCCCTTGCTCTACTGCGCCAAGAGCAGCCCCGTCCCCGTCGACGCGGCGCTGGGCTTTGGCAGCGCCGGCGCCGTGATTTTGGAGCGCGACTTTGCGCGCTGCTGCCGCAGCGTGACGGTGTCGACCGACGACGGCAGCTACGGCTTTGCCGGCTTTGTCACCGGCGCGGCGCAGCAGCTTCTTGAAAAGGAGGCCTACCGCGCCGTCTACGCCTGCGGCAACATGACCATGCTGCGCGCCGTGGCCGAGCTCACACAGCGCCTGGACGTGCCCTGCTACCTCTCGCTCGACGAGCGCATGGGCTGCGGGCTGGGCGCCTGCTTGGTGTGCGCCGTCAAGGTGCGCGGCGAGGACGGCGAGCACTACAGCCACGTCTGCAAGCAGGGCCCCGTCTACCGTCGTGAGGAGGTGGTCTTCGAATGAGCAGGCTTGGTGTGACCATTGCCGGCGTCCCCTTCAAAAACCCCGTCACGGTGGCCTCCGGCACCTTCGGCTTCGGCCGGGAATTTGCCCCCTTTTACGATCTCTCCCGCCTGGGCGGCATCGTGGTCAAGGGCCTGACCCCCGCCCCGCGCGAGGGCAACCGCCCGCCGCGCATCGCCGAGACCCCGCTTGGCATCCTCAACAGCGTGGGCCTGCAAAACCCCGGCGTCGAGGCCTTCGTGCGCGACGAGCTGCCCTTTCTGCGCGGCTTTGACACCAACATCATCGCCAACATCACCGGCGCCACGCCGCAGGAATATGCCGATATGTGCCAAACCCTTTCCTCCGCCGGCGGCGTGGACATGATTGAAATCAACGTCTCCTGCCCCAACGTCAAGGAGGGCGGCGCCCTCTTCGGCGCCTCGGCAAGCGGCATCTCTTCCGTGGTGTCGGCCTGCCGAAAGGCCACCTCGCTGCCGCTCATCGTCAAGCTCTCGCCCAACGTCACCGACATCGTGGAGATGGCAAAGGCCGCGCATCAGGCCGGGGCAGACTGCCTCTCGCTCATCAACACGCTGCTGGGCATGCGCATTGACACCGTCACCCGCCGGCCCATCCTGGGCAACAACATGGGCGGCCTGTCGGGCCCGGCCGTCAAGCCGGTGGCCGTGCGCATGGTCTATCAGGTGGCGCGCGCCGTGCCCTTGCCCGTCATCGGCATGGGCGGCATCTCTACGGCAGACGACGCCGTGGAATTTTTGCTGGCCGGCGCCACGGCCGTCTCGGTGGGCACGGCCAACCTCGTCAACCCCATGGCCGCCGTCGAGGTGCTCGAGGGCCTGCGCGACAGACTGGACTCGACAGGCGAGTCGGTTTGTGATATCATTGGAGCCGTAATCCCCTACTAAACCATCCGCCTGCGGCTTTCTTTCCAAAGCCGCAAGACAGACAGGAGACCTTTTTCATGACTACAACCGTGTATCTCGTCCGCCACTGCGAATCGCTGGGCAACATCGGAAACCGCATGCAGGGACGCACCGACTGCGACATCTCGGAAAACGGCGCGCGCCAGCTTGAAAACCTCAGGCGCCGCATGGCGGACATTCCCGTCGACGTCATCTACTCCAGCCCCCTGCTGCGCGCCTACAAGACGGCGCAGGCCATCCGGGGCGGCCGCGACCTTCCCATCCATGTGGTGGAGGACCTTCAGGAGATGTCCTTTGGCGACTGGGAGGATCACGACTGGGCGACGCTCAACGCCACCTATCCCGAGGAGACCAGAAAATGGCGCACCGCCCCCTATGAAATGCGCTTTCAAAACGGGGAGACTTTTGAAATGGTGGAGCAGCGCACGGCAGACGCCATCTCGCGCATCGTGGCCCAAAACCCCGGAAAGCACATCGCCATTGCCACCCACGCCACCCCCATCCGCGTCTATGCCCGCCGCGTTTTGAACGCAGACTACGACCTGCAGACGGTGGACTGGGCCCGCAACACCTCCATCTCCACCTTCACCTTTGACGAGGCGGGCACCCCGACGCTGGTGTCCTACGGCGACTTTGAGCACCAGCCCGAAGAGCTCATCTACCACTTTAACGAAATCAAAAAATAGCGCCGCGACAGGCGGGGACCCGGCGGCCGGCCGCCCCCGGAAAAGCCTGCGTCCCCCTCCCGCGCGGCGGCAGGACCGCAAACCAAGCCAGAAAAAGGAGGCATGCGCCATGTCCGAAGAGAAAAATCCCCAGTTTGACGGTACCCTCATCACCCTGATCGACGAGGATGGAAGGGAGCTTGAATACGAGCACCTCGACTCCCTCGAGTATGAGGGGGCAACCTATCTCGCGCTGGTTCCCGTCTACGACGATCCCAAGGACTACGTCGGGGCCGACGGGGAGCTGCAAATCATGAAGGTGGTGGAGGAAAACGGCGAGGAAATCCTGTGCACCATCGACAACGAAGACGAGTTCGACGCCGTGGCATGTCAGTTTGAAGACCGCCTGAGCGAGGAGTTTGACATCATCAACTGAGCCAAGGGCGCCTCTTCCCTCACGATTTTGTGGGACATACCAAACTTTTTGAAGCGGATTTATCTAATTTTTCCTCTTGTATACCAATCCATTTGTGGTATAATAATGATGACCTCGGCGGAGCTTCCCGCAAGGGATACTTGCCGCCATTTAAATCCGACACTAATCATAAGGGAGCAGCATCTCTTGCAGCGGGTATGCCAGCCCACCCTGACGGCGACGTCTGACGAAGTGGGACGCACAAAACTGGAAGGAGCGCACCCACCTGCACATAAGCAGGGGTTATGATCGGCGGTAATCTCCCCGAGGCGACTTTATCTGCTGTCTTTGGCAGAAGTCTGTTCAAGGGGGCGAGGGGCTTTGAGTCTCTCGCCCCTTTTTGAAATTGTACAACCTGTGAGGTGATTTGCATGAGTGAACGGATGTATCACATCAATCTTTGCAAAGAGGAGCTGGAGGGGGCAAGAGCCGTCATCCTGCCGGGAGACCCCGGCAGAGTCCCCAAAATCGCCGCCCTGCTGCAGGAGGCAAAGCCCCTTGCCCAAAACCGGGAATACACCTCCTGGCTGGGCAGGCTGGAGGGGCAGCCGGTGGCGGTGGTATCCACCGGCATCGGCGGGCCCTCGGCCGCCATCGCCGTGGAGGAGCTGGCGCAGCTCGGCGTGGAGACCTTCGTGCGCGTGGGCACCTGCGGCGGCATGCAGCTCGACGTCAAGGCCGGCGACCTTGTCATCGTCAATGCCGCCATCCGCATGGAGGGCACCAGCCGCGAGTATCTGCCCATCGAGTTTCCCGCCGTGGCCGACTTCGAGGTGACGGCCGCCCTGCGCGACGAGGCACAGGCGCTGGGCTTTGCCCACCACGTCGGCGTCGTGCAGTGCAAGGACAGCTTCTACGGCCAGCACGACCCCGCCAGCATGCCGGTGGGCTACGAGCTGCAAAACAAATGGAACGCCTGGATCAAGGGCGGCGCCCTGGCCAGCGAAATGGAGACGGCGGCGCTCTTCACGGTCTCCAGCGTGCGGCGGCTGCGCGCCGGCGCCGTGATGCTGTGCATCTGGAACCAGGAGCGCGAGGCCGCCGGCCTGCCACAGGAGCGGGAATTTGACACCGAAAAGGCCATCCGTACGGCGGTGGGAGCCATTGCCCGCCTGCTGCGCGCCGCACCCTGACCCCAGTAAGGCCCCTGACGGGGCGCCGCACCGCAAAGCCGGCCGAAGCCCCTGTGGAAAGGCTGCTCCCCAATACACAAAAAAGGCAAAGAGGCGCTGCCCTCTTTGCCTTTTTTCTGCCCTCCTGCCCTTTTCCTTCCCCCCTCTGCCTCTCACAAAAGGGGCCGTCGGCCGGCTGGCGCGCCAGGGCGCGCGGGCCGGGCGGCATCGCCCGGCGGCGGTGCGGCGCCCCGTCAGGGGCCTTCTTACGGCAGCCTCCACCGCAGGCAAGGACCCCCGGAAAAAAGAAAGGCCGCCCTTGCCGGGAGAGTTCCGGCTAGGGCGGCCTTAAGGCGCATCCCCTTAAGAAGAAGGCGCGCGGCTGCAGGCGGCAGCCCTGGCTCAGGCTGTAAGGGGCCTTACTCCACCTGCCTGCCGCACTTTCGGCAAAATTTGTAGTCCTCCTGCATCGGGGCTCCGCAGTAGGGACAAAACAGCGCGCCCTCCTGCGGCTGCGCCTCCCCCTCCTGAGGCTCCGGCTCCTCCTGCGGCGCAAACCTCTGCGCAAGAGGGTCGGGCTCCTCGGAGGAATCAGTGATGTCAAAGGTGGAGTAGCGGTTTTTGCGCGTGGCGTTGCGGGTGTGGTAGATGACCTGCATCACGCCAAGGCCGATGAAGCACAGCCCAAACAGGGGAAAGAAAAAGGGCGCCCCCATCTGCACCGTCATGACGGTCCAAAACACGCCGAATATCACCGCCACCGCACTGCTGACGGCACTCATGGCCGAAGGGCCTCTGCCCGGTTTGATGCTCTTCAAGGTCATTCCTCCCTTTTTCTCTGTTCACGCATTTTGCGCGCCGGTCTCAAAACCCCCGGCCCGCGCCAGCGCAGGCCGGCTCTCTCCTTCTCCCAAAGAGGCCCGTCTGTCACCCTCTCAAGGGCCGTAAGAGCGGAAATGCGCACCACGCCTCGCATGCTCAAAATGCGGCCAGAGGCGTCCTGCGCCAATCCCCTCGCCGGCCTTTTGGAAAAGAAGGGCCGTCAAAGAGCGCGCAGCCGTCTGCCGCGTCGGCCTCGCAAGCCCTCTCGGGAAGGCGTCCTGCTCCGGAAACGGCCTGCTTAAAAGTCCCCCCTTTGCCGCCGGCCAGCCTCCTGTTTCCCAAAACACAAGGGGGCCTGCCTCACGCCCCGTTCAGTCCTGCCTGAACCTGACCGCCGTGCCGTAGGCAATGACCTCGGCAGCCCCCGCCATGACGGCGGCCGAGGCGTAGCGAACGTTGACCACGGCGTCGGCCCCGAGCTGCGCCGCCTCCTCCACCATGCGCTTAGTGGCCAGAGCCCGCGCCTCATTCATCATCTCATTGTAGGCCTTGAGCTCGCCGCCCACAATGGTCTTGAGCGACTGCATGATGTCCTTTCCGATGTGCTTGGACTGAATGGTGCTGCCCTTGACCAGCCCGAGCATCTCCAGTTCCTTTCCCGTGATGTAGTCAGTATTGACCAAGATCATCTTCTTCTCCACTCCTTATCTCTTTGATTCTCTCCTTGAGCGTGGAAATCCCCGCCATGATCCATGCAAGGGAAAAGGCCAGCCCAATCAGCGTCGGCGCCGTGGGCATATCGCCAAATACCACCCCCAGCAGCCAAATCACCGGAACAGCCAGCATGACGACGGCCGACAGCACGGCCGAAACAATCTGTTTTGTGTGCTTTTCCATGCGCCTTTCCCTTTCCCCCCGCGCAAAACCTCAGGCCTTTGGCCGGCCCGCTCCCGGGGACATGTTGGCAAAGCAGGCAGCTTTTGTCAAACCTTTGTCATTTTTGTCGTTTTGCCGGGGGCGCCGCATACCGCTTCTCCAAAGACATGCGCCCAAGCGGCAAGGGCTCTCCGGACGCCCGCCGCCCACAAAGGCCGGTTCCCGCAAAATCCCTCTCGGCAGGCCACTTTCCTGTCCGGCTTTTCTGTCCTTGATTATACTACACTGCGCCAAAAAAAGCAAACTCCCGCTCCGGTTGACAGGACAAACTTTTCGATATCCGACTTTTTCAAGTAAAATACTTGCCACAAACGCCAAATTTGCATATAATATAACACAATCTTGTTTGATAAAGGGGGGTTCCTGTTGGTCTTCGAGAACATTCTGGATGCGATTGGAGGCACGCCCATCGTCAGGCTCCAACGCATGCCCGAGCCGGGCAGTGCCGAAATTCTCGTCAAGGTCGAGGCGCTCAACGTGGGCGGTTCGATTAAGACGCGCACGGCCTGGAACATGCTGCGCGACGCGGCGGCGAAGGGCATTCTCACCAAGGACTCGATTCTCTGCGAGCCGACAAGCGGCAATCAGGGCATCGGCATTGCTCTGGTGGGCGCCGTCTGTGGATACCGGGTCGAGATTGTCATGCCCGACTCGGTGAGTGAAGAGCGCCGCAAGCTGATTGCGCAATACGGCGCCAAGGTCATTTTGGTACATGATGATGGTGACATCGGCAAGTGTATTGCGCAGTGTCTGGAAGTGGCACAGCAGCGCGCGGCCGAAGACCCCAGGGTCTACATCCCGCAGCAATTTGTCAACCCCAGCAACCCCAAGGCCCACCGGGACGGGACGGGCCTTGAGATCCTTGAGCAAATTGACGCCCCCATTCACGGCTTTTGCTCAGGCATCGGCACCGGCGGCACCATCACCGGTGTGGGTCAGGTGCTGCGCGAAAAAAATCCCGATATTGAAATCTGGGCCGTCGAGCCCGAAAAGGCCGCCATTTTGTCGGGCGGCCCCATCGGCTCCCACCTGCAAATGGGCATCGGCGACGGCCTGATTCCCGAAAATCTCGACACCGGCATTTACGACCATGTCTGTGTCATCAGCGATGAGGAGGCCATTGAGACCGCCCGCCGCCTCGCCCGGGAGGAAGGGCTGCTGTGCGGCATCTCCAGCGGCACCAATGTGGCGGCCGCGCTGCGGCTGGCCAAAAAGCTGGGGCCCTCCAAACGGGTCGTCACCATTCTGCCCGACACCGGCGAGCGCTATTTCAGCACGCCTCTGTTTGAGCCGTAAATTCTCTCCCGCACCCTGAGGGCGCATGCCTTGGACCTGAACCGGCAGGCGGTGCAGGGGAAAAGCACCCATGCCGCTCACCGTCAAAAGCGTGTTCCGGGAGGGTGAGCCCTATCCCTGCTCCTCGGTTTTCAGGGCTTCTTCGCTGCCCTTTTGCATGTTCTCTCACACGCTACATGTCCTCCAAAGGGGCCCTCTGCGGCCCCCGGCGCAAAAAAGGCACGATGCTGCTGCATCGTGCCTTTTTTGGCGGTTCCCTATGTCCTCGGACAGCCCCCCGCACTTCAAAGTGCATCGCCTCAGATGGCGACGGGCTGCTCCGCCAGCACCTGCTCGAGCGCCCTGGCAAACTGATCGGGGCACGAGGTGTCCTTGCGTCCGCAGCGAATGCCCTTGAGCCGCTCCACTGCCTGCTGCGCCGGCATTCCCTCCACCAAAGAGCAGATCCCCTGCAGGTTGCCGTGACATCCGCCCTCAAAACGGGCGTTGTGAATCACGCCGTTTTCCAGCTCAAACTCCAGCTCATAAGAGCACACACCTCTCGGACGATACTGATATTTCATCGCATTTTCTCCTTCCGTTTTATGGGAATTTTTATCTGTATCTCTTCTGGAAACAGTATAACATCCCACGCGCGTCCTGTCAAGGGAATTTCTCAAAGCCGTTCTTCAAAAAATGCCCCTTGTGCGGGCTGTCCTTTGTGCGCAGCGCCTGCCGGCCTGCGCATTTGCGCATTTTGCGCTTCCCCTGCCCTGACGCCGGGCGCTCCTATGGGGCCTCAAGGCCTCCCCTCTCAGGCAGTCGCAACAGATCCCCGCAGCAGCCTTTTCCCGGCAGTTGTGCGATTGGGAAAAATATGGTAGGATGGGGAAAAGAAATGCGCTGTTTTTGGATGCGGCGCACAAAACGGAGGCCTTTTTATGTCATCTTCCCCCCATCCCATTCCCCGCGTTGCCGCCATTCACGACCTCTCCGGCTTCGGGCGCTGCGCCCTGGCGGTGGTCATTCCCGCCCTCTCGGCGCTGGGCATTCAGGTCTGTCCCATTCCCACTGCGGTGCTCTCCACCCAGACCGACGGCTTTGAAAACTTCACCTTCCGCGATCTGACCGACGACGTCTACCCCATCTTCTCCCACTGGAGCAGCCTGGGCATTTCCATGGACTGTATTTATTCGGGCTTTCTTGGCTCTTTCGAGCAGATTTCCATTGTGCGCAGCATCTTCGAGCACAGCCCCGGGGCGCTGCGCGTGGTCGACCCCGTCATGGGAGACGACGGCGCGCTCTATTCCACCATGTCGGGCGAGATGGGCTACCGCATGAGAGAGCTGTGCAGCATGGCCGACGTCATCACCCCCAATCTCACCGAGTGCACTTATCTGCTTGACAGGCCCTATAAGGCAGCTCCGCTTGCGGCGGGCGAGCTGCATCGTCACCTGAAGGATTTGTGCGCCCTGGGAGCCAAAATCGCCGTTTTGACCGGCGCCGTGCTGCAGGACGGCATGCTGGTCAACTGTGCCTTTGACAGCGTGCACGGCACCTTCTCCGAGGCCCGATGCCCCGTGCTGCCAAAGAGCTACCCCGGCACGGGAGACCTCTTCACCTCAGTCCTCACCGGGCTTTTGGTGCTGGGGGTTCCCCTGGAAAAAGCTCTCCGTCACACCACCGACTACCTTGCCAAAACCATCTCTCTGACCATTCAGATGGACACCCCGGTGCGCGAGGGCGTTGCCCTCGAGCGCACGCTGCCCCTGCTCACCGGCCTTGCCGCCCCCGGCTCGCCGCTCTTTTTGGCCTAAGGCCGCGCCGGGCGCCCGTGGAAGGCACGCCGTTTCTCCTGCGTCAGGCAGCTTTGCCCCTGCCCGCTCTCTCAAAGGGCGCGCCGGCTTCCCGCAAAGCCAAAGGCTTTGGGCTGCTGTCCGCGCTGCGGGCAGCAGCCTCCAAACGCCGGCCCTTTGGCCCCCGCCCGCAGCGCGGGCGGGGGCCTTTCTGCCCCAAAAAAGTGCGCCGCACCTTGCGTCTGCCCGTCTTGCTTTCCCGCTCAAATCAAAAGGGCCGTGCCGCAAAAGCGGCACGGCCCCATTTCTTTTTTACAGCCATTTTTCAATAGTTGTTGGCCTTGAGTTCAAAATAGCCCTGCGGATGGGCGCAGACGGGACAGATTTTTGGGGCCTCGCTGCCCACATGCACATGTCCGCAGTTGCGGCACACCCACACCACGTCGCTCTCCTTGGAAAAAATCCTCTGCGGCTGGGCCGTGAAGTTGTGCACCAGGGCCTGAAAGCGCATCTCGTGCTCCCGCTCGATTTCGGCCACGCCCTCAAACAGGGCCGCAATCTCGGGATAGCCCTCCTCACGCGCCTGCTGCGCATAGTCGCGGTACATCTCGGTCCATTCCCCGTGCTCGCCCTGCATCGCCGTTTTGAGGTTCTCCAGCGTGGCGCTCTCGCCCTCCCCCAGCTGCTTGAGCCACAGCTCGGCATGCTCCTTTTCATTGGACGCCGTATCCTTGAAAATGGCGCTGATTTGCTCGTAGCCCTCTTTTTTTGCAAGGCTGGCAAAGTAGTCGTATTTGGTGCGAACGCCGCACTCGGCGGCGTAGGCGGCCCTGAGATTGGCCCAGGTCTTGCTGTCTGTGCTCGGTTTCACGGGCAGTCCTCCTTTTGCGCTTGTTTGTGCTCAGTCTGCCCCTTTTTGCGCAAAATATGTCTGCCGGCAGGTTTTCCGAAAAAGAAGTGCCCGCTCATTGACAGAGGGCATTTCTCCGTGGTATAATACCTTCACTGTGCGGATGTAGCTCATCTGGTAGAGCGCGACCTTGCCAAGGTCGAGGTAGCGAGTTCGAGCCTCGTCATCCGCTCCATTTTTTTGCGCAGGCTGCGCGCAGCAAAGGGCCGGTGTGTCGGCGGACACACCGGCCCTTTGCCTGTTCTTTCCCAAAAAGCCGGCGTTTTGGCCCTTCTCTTATTCAAAGGCCTGCGCCACCTCTTTGAGCCAGCCGCAGATCCCGATGTGCTGCGGGCAGCTTTGCTCGCACTGCCTGCACTCGACGCAGGCCGAGGCAGGCGCATGCGTTTTGAGCATCTGGTCATACCGTTCCTTTGCGTTGGCCTGCCATCTGTCGCGCTTGTGCTGGTTGAAGAGCGTAAAATAGCGCGGAATGGGAATTTGCATGGGGCAGCCCTTGGTGCAGTAGGAGCAGCCCGTGCAGGGGATGGCCACCGCCTCGCCCACGATGCGCGCGGCCTGCCGCAGCACCTCCTTCTCGCTCCCGTCAAGCGGCACAAAGTCCCGCATAAAGGAGGTGTTGTCCTCCACCTGCTGCAGGTCCGACATGCCCGACAGAACCATGGCCACTCCCGGCTGGCTTGCCGCAAACCGGATGGCCCACGAGGCCGGGCTGCTGCCGGGCGCCGCCTGCTGCAAAAGCTCCTGCGCCGCTTTGGGCAGCGCAGCCAGCGTGCCGCCCTTGACCGGCTCCATGACAATCACCGGCTTGCCGTGCCTGCGGCAGACCTCCAAGCAGGCGCGCGACTGGATGACGGGGTGCTCCCAGTCGAGATAGTTGAGCTGAATCTGCACCACGTCGACCTCGGGGTGGCGCGTCAGGATTTGGTCGAGCACGTCGGCCGTGTCGTGAAAGGAAAATCCGCAAAACCTCGTCTTTTTCTCCCGCCTTAGCTTTTGAAGCAGCTCAAAGCAGCCGAGCTGCTCAATGAGCCCCAAATGACTTTGGTCGACACTGTGCAGAAAATAAAAGTCAAAGTAGTCCACGCCGCACTTTTGCAGCTGCTCCTCAACCATTCCCTCCAGCTTTTGCGCATCGTCGTCGGGCGTAAGCTCCAGACAGGGAAGCTTGGTGGTCAGCACAAAGGCGTCGCGCGGGTGCCGCCTGGCCAGCGCCTCGCGCACGAAGAGCTCGCTCTTGTAGTCCAGATAGGAGTAGGCCGTGTCAAAATACCGGAAGCCCCGCTCCAAAAAGAGGTCCACCATCTCCTTCATCTGCTCCACGTCCACGTCGCTCGCATCGTCGCCGTGGTGGGGCAGGCGAAGGCAGCCAAACCCCAGCTTTTTGTCAAACACCTCTGAAAGCTCCATGCGTGCTTCTCCCCTCCTGTTGTCTTCTTGCCGTCAAAAGGCCGCTCCTGGAGCTTTGGCCCCGGAAGCTGGAGCTATTATATCGCATTTCCCCTCCCCTTTCAACGGCTGGAGCCCGCTCCAGCCTTCTTATTTTTTTAGCTTTTTCCTTGCGAAAGAAAAGGCATCGTGGTAAGATAATGGAAAACAAAAGGAGAAGGAGAGGATTTTATGGAATACAGAGAGCTGCGCGGCACAAAGGAAAAGGTGTCGCTGCTGGGGTTTGGCTGCATGCGCCTGCCCCGTCTGCACCCGGACAAGCCCGAGATCGACACCGAGCTCGGCCAGCGCATGGTGGACTACGCCTATTCCCACGGCGTCAACTATTTTGACACCGCCTACCCCTACCATGAAGGGCTCAGCGAATCCTTCATCGGGGCCGCCCTCTCCAAATATCCCCGGGAGAGCTACAACCTCGTGACCAAGCTGCCCACCTGGCTCATCAACGGCGAGGCCGACATCGAGCGCTATTTCAACGAGCAGCTGCAAAAGTGCGGCGTGGACTACTTTGACTTTTACCTCATCCACTCGCTCAACGCCGAACGCTTCGAGCTGGTGCAAAAGCACCACATGTTTGAGCACCTGTGCGAGCTGAAGGCCAGGGGTAAGATCCGCCACATCGGCTTTTCCTTCCACGACAAGCCCGACGTGCTTGAGCGCATCCTCGCCGCCCACGACTGGGAGTTTGCCCAGATTCAGCTCAACTATCTCGACTGGGAGCTTCAGGACGCCAAGCGTCAGTATGAGCTCATCGAGCAAAAGGGCATCCAGTGCACCATCATGGAGCCGGTGCGCGGCGGCATGCTGGCCACGCTGACGCCCGAGGCCGTCGACTGCTTTAAGCAGGCAAATCCAAGCGTCAGCACCGCAAGCTGGGCCATCCGCTACGCCGCCTCGCTGCCCAACGTGCTCACCGTTTTGAGCGGTATGACCAACTTCGACCACGTCACCGACAACGTGGCCACCATGGAGGCCTTCCGTCCGCTCTCGCAGCAGGAGCGGGAGGTCATCGACAATGCCCTGGCAGCCTACCGCAAGGCCGTGACCATCCCCTGCACCGGCTGCCGCTACTGTATGGACTGTCCGGCAGGCGTCAGCATCCCCGAGGTCTTTGCCGCCTACAACCGCTACGCCACCAGCAAGAGCCGCTCCATGTTTGAAGAGCTCTATCACGCCCTTGACGCCGGCCAGCGCGCCGACAACTGCATCGCCTGCGGCACCTGCCTGCCCAAATGTCCCCAGCACATCGAAATTCCAAAGCACATGAAGCAAATCGCCGAGCTGGCTGCCAAAAAAGAGTAGGGCCTCCTTCTGCCCGCAGGGCGCCTGAACTGTTCGCAGGGGGGAGCGCCTGGCTTTGAGAAATAACAGCAGGGCGGGCGGCAGCAGGAGGGCTGCCCTGCAGCAGCCCTCCTGCCCCAAGGTCTGCGTCTTTGGCTGCCCTTGCGCAAAAACCCCCTAAAAAGGCGCCTAAAGCAGGAGCTTTTCCCTTTGGAGAGCCTGAGAGAGCGCATTTTGCGGAAAACACCTGTCTTTTGGGCATCCCCCTGCCGCAGGACGGTCTTGTTTTGCAGCAACTGCTGCCGGGGAGGCGCGCCCCTTTTTCAAAAAAGAGCTCAAAAGCGCGGCAGGGCCTTTTGGAAGGCCCTGCCGCGCCTGTCTCCCGCCGGCTTTTGAGGCTGCAAAAGCCGGTAGCCCGACAAAAGCCCGCTTCCTGCGCGGCTGCTTTCTTTTTCCTTGCCTACCGCCCGGGAGCGGTAGGCACGCCGCAAAACGCCTGCTCCCGGCCAAGCGGTCTGTCCAAATCCAGAGACCCTTTGGAAAAACCCGGCTGCGGCCTGCAAAAGGCCGCAGCCGGGTCTCTTTTTGCCAGAGATGATAAAGGCTTCTTTTCTCCATCAGGCGCCTGCCTCTCAAACGCCGCCCTGCTGCGCGGCTTTTGAAAGGCGCTCCCTTTCTTCCGGGGCAGAGCCTTCCAGGGCGCTCCTGCCGGCAAGGTGCCCTCCCGGGCGTCCTGCCGCCCATTCTGCGCCGTGGCCGGGCACACCCCCGGGAGAGCCCCGCTTTGCGTGGCCCCCTTTGCCAAGGGTACAAAGGCTCACTCCTGCGCGCCGTCGGGATCTTTTTCCTCCTGCTCCTGCCCGATGGGCGTGATCTCAATGGCGCTCAGGTGCCCCTTGGTCAGCTCGAGCTCGTCAAACAGCGTCTGCATCATCACGCGCAGCTGCTCGCCGTATCTCTGCGTGCCCTCGCGGATCTCCACATAGTCCGCCGTCATGCGGTCGAGCGCCCCGGCGACCCTGGCCACCTCCTGACGAAGCTGCTCCTGCACCAGACGCGCGTTGTCCCTGGCCGCAGCCACGATGCGCTCGGATTCCTCCCTCGCTCCGATGAGCGTCTGCGCAATGGAAAGCGCCTCCTTCTCGTAGCGCCCCGCGCGCTGCTCAAGCTCGGGAATGCGCGCCTCCAGCTCAGCCACCCTCTGCCGCAGCTCGTCTTCCTCCTTTGCGGCCCGGGCCTCGTCCTCAAAGTGCTTGCGCGCCTTCTCCATGAGCACGTCGTTGCCCGACTGCAGCGACTCCAGCCTGGCGTTTGCCTTCTCCAGCTCCTGCCTGAGCTGCTCGCTCTCCTGCTGCGCCCGGTCGCGCTCGCCGCGCAGACCGTCGGTCTCCTGCTCCGCCTTCTGGCATCGCGCGCTGACCTCCTCGATCTTCTTGCTCAGCTCCGCAATATAACGATTGACGTCTTCTTTATGAAACCCGCTCAGACTGGTGCGAAACATGCGCTTTTGCTCCAAACTGTCCGCCGTCCTTTCGCAAAAAATGGGACTCCCTGTTGTATTTTATCAGTATAGCAGACATTGCGTCAAAAAGCAATGCACTCCCTGCGCGGCACGCCCCCCTCCCCGGCTCTGCGTCCATGTACCGCACCCTCGCAAACGGCCTGCGCATCCCAAAGCGGCCCTTTCGGGGACTGCCGCCTGCGGCAGCGCCTGCAAGGCCGACCCCCACGCCCTGCTCCTGAGAGGCCGCCTCCTGAGGGCTGCCCTTAAAAAAGGCCGTGCCCCGCAAAAGCGGGCCACGGCGGCCGCGTTCCCGGCCGGCCTGTCAATGCCCGGCCCGCACGTCCTCCAAGGCCTCTGCGGCGTTACCGTCCTTTCGGCAGGCGCCCTCCACGCCCTTTGTATACGCGCTTTCCATGCCCTTCCCCTCAAAGGAAAACTTTTCTTCCCCTCAAAAAAGCCTCTTCCCCGTGAAAAATACGCCGGCCCGCGGTATGATGAACAGGAAAACAGCCTCAAAAAAGGAGGGGCACCCATGACGATGCCCACACGGACCATCCCGGTTTCCCACTTTCAGCTTGACGACATTGCAAACAGCGGACAGGTGTTTCGCTGGCGTCAGCTTGAGCCGGGCGGTTACCTGCTGCTGTCGGGCAGGCGCGCCGCCGTGGCGCGGCAGCCCCAAGAAAACCTGCTTGAGCTGACCTGCCCGCCCCAGGACACCGCCTTCTGGACGCACTACCTGGCCCTCGACGACGACTACGACTCCATTTGGCAGGTGCTCGAGCACTGGGCGGACATCGACGGACCAAACGCCTACCTCACCCGCGCCGTCCGCGCCGGGCGGGGCCTTCGCATCCTGCACCAGGAGCCCTTTGAAAGCACCGTTTCCTTTATCGTCTCCCAGAACAACAACATTCCGCGCATCCGAAAAATTTTGGAGCTGCTGTGCCGCAGGCTCGGCCCCGTCATCGTGCAGCCGCCCCTGCAGCCCGCCCCGGGAGGCCCCCTTTACGGCTTTCCCTGCGCACAGCGCCTGCGCTGTGCCGCGCAGCTTCAGGGGCTGGGGCTGGGATATCGCGATACCTACGTCGCCTGCGCGGCAGCCGCCTTTTCAGGGGCCCTCGCCCCTTTGCGCAAGCTCCCCCGCATGAGCCGGGAGCAGGCCCGCAGCACCCTCTTGTCGCTGCACGGCGTCGGCCCCAAGGTGGCCGACTGCATTCTTCTCTTCGGACTGGGACATCTCGACGCCTTCCCCAAAGACGTCTGGATCGGCCGCATCCTAAACAGGGAATTCCCCCAAGGCTTTCCCCTGCCGCGCTACGCCGGCTTTGCAGGCCTTCTGCAGCAGATGCTCTTTTTCTACGAGCGGCAGCAGCAGGGGCTCGTGCCCCCCGCCGGCACTTCGGCACAGCCTGCTCCCCCTCCCCGGGGGCCCGCTCACGGCCATGCCGCTCAAACTCCCCGTGCCTGCTCCAAATCGTCCTGAAACAACGCATCAATGCTGCACCCCAGCGCCTGGGCCAAGAGAGGCAGCTTGTCCGCACGGGGATTGGCGTCCCCCGTTTTCCCATTTGGTGATGGCCTGCTTAAGACACGTTGAGCTTCATCGCCAGCTCCTCCTGAGGCATGCTCTTTTCTAGCCGAAGCCTTTTGATGCCGTTCATATTTCTCCCTCTCTTCTTTGTCTGTTGTATCTTGCATCAAATCGTCTGGCATGTTCGGATGCAGCCGCTCCTCAAACCCGGGACACAAACGGCTTCTATGGGAGGGACTGCACGGCAAAGGAATTTGTAAAATTTTTATCTTAAATATTATTTATTATCTTTCTAAAATTCTCTCTTTTGAGCGGTTCGCCCTTTTTCGCTCTAAATTACCAATATTCTATCATATATTTTAATCTTGTCCATAGTTTTCGCGCATATCTTGCTTTTTTTATATTGGTTCATTTTGTAAAATTTGATATGTTTTTATACAATTATTTTATTTTGTTGTCAATTTATCGCTTTATTGCAGGCATATTTTGTAGAATTTTGTCGAATTTTTGATTTTTGAGTTTTACAACCTTGGCGTGTTTTTTTAAAAATAAAACGTTAGATTGTGTTGCTCTTGGAAGCGTAATTATGCCAATTTACGGCCTGCCAACGCAAAAAATCCGCAAGGTCCCCTGTCGGCTCCCGCCCCTTTCCTTGATGATGTGCCGTCTCAATTTTATCGGGAAAATGATACAAAAAGAGCGCCTTTCAAACAAGGCGCTCTTTTTGTATCCCCTGCCGGGGAGCCCGTGTGCGTCACGCTCCTCTCTTTTGGGGCAGGGACGCCGCGCGCCCTCCCCACACGGCTTGCCTGCCGCCTCACTTCCTGGAAGCACTCCGCTCCTCCGCCGTGCGCCAGCGCCATTTTACGGAAGTCCCGGTGCGCCAAAGAAGAGCCTGCTGCGGCTCTTGCCCACTCTTTTTTGCCGTCCTTCCCGTATGGAATAAAGGCAGAGCGGCGGAATATCCTGCTGCGGACATCGGGGAAATTTCCCGAAATTCTCCACGACAATCCACTCAAAATCCCCCCGTTTTGCGGCGCGCAGCATGTCCAGCATCACGCTGCCCTTTGGATGAAGGCCTGTCTGCCCCACATGAAAATAACGGGCCACAACCTCGATCCCCCTTTTTTTACAGCCTTCCTCCAAAAGCTCCAGCTGCCTGCTGAGCTCGCGCTCCATTTCCCGGCCTTCCGGCTCCCATGGTGCATGACAAAACACCGCCGCCTTGACGCTGCCCATTGCATCGCCCCCTTCCCCAACATCTTATCCCAAGGGGTTGCCCAGGTATGACAGCTTCTTTTGACAGTGTTTCTGACCGCTTTTCCCGGCCGCTTCCCTTTGCCCGCCCTGCGCCGATTCCCGGCGGCGGCTTTTGCTCCCGGCCGACACCCTTCCCCTTTCTTTTGGGGCAAAAGGGACTGCCGGCCGTTAGCCCGACACCCTGTCGGCGGGCAGCGCGCTCACAGCCTCCTGCTCCGATGTCCGGCGCATGTAATCTGCAACAATGGCGATAAATTCCGACGCGGTCGGCGGAGCCTCCAGTGGATACCCCGCCATTTGAGTGAGCAGGGGCCTGTTGATGCGCCACGCCCTCTGCACCGCCGTGCGGATGTTTCGCTCCACCGCATACCAATTGCAGTGGCAGCGCTTTGCCACCTCACGATAAATCTCCTTGGTCACAGCTTCCAGGCGATCCTCGTCCTCCAAGACCAGCTCAATGGCCGTGGCCGCACGAAGGCAGCCGCGATAGCTGCGGGTAATTCCAAGGGCCTGCAGAGTGTCCTGAACCGTCATGGTAATGTCTCCTTTATTAAGCTCTTTGAGAACATCATACGACGGAAAACGAGTTGTCGCGCTAAAAACGTCAAATGTCGCTTTGATTCAACAGTTATTTTCTCTTCCCACCAGAAACCAAGCCGAAAAAATCACTGAAAAGCCCATTTTCCCTCTGCGCGCAGCGCCGCCTTTTTCCTAAAAGCCTGCCTGAAAGGCTTTTGGCGAAGGTGTTTCTTCTGCCCCGGCATTTCCCTCAGGAAACCGGCAAATTCCCCGCGACAAAACGGTATTTCATCCACTGGTGAGAGCTGAAAAACGGCGCGGCGCACCGGGGCTCGGCAAATCGGAGCTGAGCGCAGCAGGCAGGCGTTTAACAGGGCAGACTGCGGCACAGAAGGCACGGCGCCGGGATCGCCGTGCGCGAAAGCAAGGGCATGACACGGGGAAAAGGGCGGCAGGCCGCAGGCAAGCCCGCAAGCCCGAAAACATCCACCGTGCAGGGGGCGCAGGCAAGCCCCGACAGCTCCCCCGGAGCAAAAAGGGATCAGAGCACAGAGGGATAAAGCGACGTCGAGCCCGGCGCTCCGCAAGGGGCGCCTCCCCCCTCCTTGCCCTGCCGGGCATCATCTGCCGGGCATCATCTGCCGGACGGCCCTCCGCGCCGCATTTCCCCAGTGCTGAACGCCAAAGCCCCGCCCTCCCCTCTCCCGCCAAAGCCCCGGCGGGGCTCAGGGCCGGCGCCTCCCCCTGCGCCCTTTCTCTCTCCCGCCCGCCTCCCCCGACCCCGCCCCGCACCGCCCCCGCGCGCCTGCGGCGCGCTCCCGCCGGCGGGGCCTTTTTTTCTGCTGCGGCACACCCTCCCCCTCCCGCAGTTTTTTCTTCTGCACGCCCTTTTTTCTCAGGGCCCCGCCTTCGGCGGCGGGGCAGACTGCCCCGCCTTCGGCGGTGCGGGCCCCTCCCCCGCGCAGCGCGCCGGCCCCTTTTTTCACCCCTGCCCTTTGGCAAAGCGCAGCCTGCGCCGGCCTTTGGCCCTTCAAAAGCTCCGACCACCCCGCCCCGGTGCAAAAAGCCTCTTGAAATCCCCTTTCTCTCCCACAGAGCTCTCAGGGGTTTTTTTGCTTCGCAGCACAAAAAAAGAGGCGCCCCGCAAGGGGCGCCTCCTCAGGCTTTGCACAAGGATTTTACTTTGCAATGTTCTCGCAGAAGTTCATGAAGATCTGCGCGATTTCCGCACGGGTCGCGGTGCCAAGAGCATCCACGGTGCCGTTGTCACGGCCGTTGATGAGCTTGACGCCCACGCACCAGCTCAGAGCATCCTTCGCCCACTCGGAGACGTCGGCTCCATCGGTGAAGGCGCTCAGATCGCCCTTGGCGGAGACATCATAGCCCTTGAACTGCGCATAGCGATACAGGATGGTCGCCATCTGCTCACGGGTGATGTTGTTGTCGGGGCCGAAGGTTCCGTCGCCGTAGCCGGTGACAATGTCGTTGGCGGCAGCCCAGTTGACCGCATCGGCAAACCAGGCGTCGGCAGGAACATCGTCAAAGGTGGCGGCGGCGCCGGAAGCCGCACCCTCCAGATTGAAGAGAACTCTTGCAATCGTGCCACGGGTGAGCGAAGCGTCGGGAGCAAACTCGGTTGCGCTGACGCCGTTCATCATCTCGTTGTCATAGACATACTTGACGGCATCGTAGAACCACTGCTCCACCTTGACATCCTCAAAGGGCAGCTCGCTGACGGTGCCCTCCTCGGCAAAGACAGCCTTCACGGTGACGGTGGAGCCGGGCATCGTAAAGGTGTACTTTCCGTCCTCACCCTTGGTGGTGCTCACCTTGTCGCCGTCCTTGTCGGTGACGGTCAGGCTGGCAAGGACATAGCCCTCGTCAGGCGTGACGGTCACGGTCACGGTGTCGCCCTTCTCGGCATTCTTGGGGCTGACGGCCACGGTGCCGTTGTCGGCACTCTTGACAGTCACGGCATACTCGGTCGCAGCCGCGCCGCCGCCGGCAGGAGCGCCGCCGCCGCTGTTCCTCTTGTTCCACTGGGCGGTCAGAGTGACATCTCCACTGCCCATGAGATACTCGGCGCCGGCCTTGAAGGTCTTGGCATCCTCGCCAGCAGTCTTATCCTTCCAGCCGGCAAAGTTGTAGCCGGTCTTGGTGGGCTTGTCGGCAGGCAGCGTCACGGTGTCGCCGGCAGCGCCGTAGAAGGCAGCAGGAGCAACGCCGCTGTCCGTTTCGAAGGAAACTTTGGCCAGGGTGATGTCGGTGGTGCCAACGACCTTAGCCTCGTCGTTTTCCACCTTCAGGGTGTAGGTGCCGGAGGCAATGGGCTCGGCCGTGGGAGAGCCGCCGTCCTGCTCAAAGGTGAAGTAGATCACGCCGCCCTTGGTGGCATCCAGATTTTCGGTGTAAATCTGCTCGCCGCCCTTGGTGACGGTCAGGGTATAGGTATCTTCTGTGCCGGTGCCGGTGAAGAGCACAAACATGGTGTTGTCGTCGCTGTCGGTAATGGGGGCAGGGGTGCCTTCGGCTCCCACGAGCTGCGCAAGCTCAGTGTAAAGCCCGGTGATGGTCTCATTGGCGTCGGCCTTGTTGGCCTTGAAGCCCACGGCATAGATGTAGGGAACGGTGTTGCCGGCCATGTCGGCCTCAACCGTGCCCAGCAGCACGCTGGTGCCCTCTTCATCAAGATGCAGCTTGTTATTGGTGCCGGTCACAGACAGCGAAGAAGTGGAATCCACCGTCAGGCTGGCGCCGCCCGCCATGGTCATGGCAGCCTTGCCATCCTCAAGCTTGGAGCCGCTGTCTTTCACTTCCAGGGTAGTGCCTTCCAGCAGCTTCACCTCACCATCGGTATCGGTGGTGAACAGGCCATACCTGGTGGCGCTCGCCGTAATCTTGGAGTCGGTGGCCGTGAGCTTATGGACGCTCAGGGCATGGCCAACCCACTCACTGACCTGGTCAACACCCGCCACAATATCGACAGTGGCCTGGTCAAACACAAACTCTCCGCCGTTGGAGAAGTTGCCGTCGATGCCGGAGGCATTGAGCACGCCGCTCTCCACGGTGACTTTGGCGCTGGAGGGGGCGGGGCCGCCCATGATGAAGCCCTTGTTGAGATTGCGAAGATCAAGCTCGCCGCCGTTTTTCACGATGACCTCGGAGCCAACTCCGTCAGCGTTCCCATAGAGGGTGAAGGCGGTGCCGTCGGAGCCCTGGCCCTCATTCTGCACGCCGTTGACAACCATCTTCACGCCGTCCAGCGTGAGCGAACCGGTGTTCTTGATGGTGAAAACGGAGGTGTTCTTATCGCCCACATCCTCCACGGTGACATTGATCGTGCCGGTGCCCTTGATCTCCACTTCGCCCGCGATGGTCAGGCTCAGGCTCTCCACAGCCGCCTCGTCGACAAGCAGGTTCACGGTGCCGCCGGAGGTTGCAACGTCCTTAAGAGCCTCCTCAACGGTCGCATATGTGGTGGTCGTGTCGCCGATGGTGACCGAAGCCTCATAGGCATTGTCGGCCACTTCGTAGTCGCTGAAGTGGTTGACGCTCCAGGACAGCGCGCCGGTTTCCTTGTCATAGGTCACGGTGTCGAGCTGGACGGCGCCCTCGCCGCTCAGATAGTAAACCACGGGGGCGTTGTCCTTGCCCACATCGTAGCCGACAGAAACGGTGATGCTGCCGGTGCTCTCGGTGAAGACATCATTGTTCTCTTCGTCCTTGGCGGTGAGGGTGTAGACCAGCTTGCCGCCTGCCTTTCTCTCATCCGCAACCGAGACGGTCAGCGTGACGGCGGAGCGGGCCTCTGCCATGGTGCTCCAGGCGTCGCTGTCGACGCTCAGCGTGGCCACGTCGGTCTTGATGTCAACGGTCTTGACCGTGCTGCCCTCGATGGAGGCCATCGCATTGGCGGAAATGGTCACGGCAGAGGAGGTGACGGCGTCATCCTGCGCACCCTCCGCACCGGTGGTGACGGAGACTTCCACAGTGGTCTTGTCGGCCTCAACGCCATCACCTGACTGGTTTCCGGCAAAGCTGCCGCCCACACTGGCGGTGGCATTGCTTCCATCGGATTCGGCCTTGACCACCAGGCCTTCGGCCTCAACAACAGTCCAGGTTCCGTCTTCGGTATTTTCATCCAAGGCATAATCCGTCGAGAGATAGCCCCCCACGTTCTCATCCGTAAAGGTGCCGCCCAACACGGTAAGGGTGGGCTTCTCCGCGCAGTCAACCGGAGTATTTCCATTCTCCGAGCAATACACGGCAATCCGGCCTGCAATCAGGTTTTCCGCGCTGTTTTCGATGGTCAGTGTGGGAGCTTTGTCGCGATAAGAGTTGTTGAGCCAGTGCATCAAATCAATCGCAGTGAGGTTCTCGCTGCTTCCACTGACGTTGACGTTGCGAAGCACCACATCGCCATAGTTGGACGAAATGAGATATCTCGTCACATCAGACCCAATCAGAGTAAGGTTTTCCAGCGTCAGATCGCAGTAGTTTTGAATCAGCATCAGGCACTCTTTGCTGTCCTCAGCAACCTTGATGGTGCCGTTTTTCAGCTTCACAGTGTTGCCCTTTTCCAGATGGAAGCTCTGCGATTCGGTTCCGGACGAGCCAGTGGCCGGGTCGTTGCAGGTATAGGTGAACCCGCCGAAGTCAATGGTCAAATCGACCTCCGAAGCACCCTCGTCCACAAAAAGGCCCACGGCAGAGCCTTCACTGTTCTTGCACAGCGTGACCTCTCCGGTCTTGTCCTCCGACTCGACCACAGCGTCCACTGCACCGGTCAGCGTGGCATACTTCAGACCGTCATCGGTCTGGGCAACGACCAACTCATCGGCCAGCTCGCGGGTGACCTTGACATACTCGCTTTTCAAAAGGTTGTTCTCCGCGTCATACCATTCCAGCAGCAGGGTATACACTCTGCCGCCCGAGAAGAGCGAGAAGGGGGCTTCCCCGTTATCTCCGCCAAGGCCCTCGGCAACGGGATACCACGACTCGTACTTCCCGTTTCTCAGGAAGTCGGCATCGACGTCATCCATGTTCTTAGGGTCGCCTTCAAAGTTCTGCTTGAGGGAGACAGCGCCATCAGGCATGGCCACATACAGGCCGACATAGGTATAGGCCTGATTGCTGCCCTCGCCCGAATTCTGCACCCAGTCGACGCCTTCCGTGGCGTTGATGGTGTAAGTAACGGTGCCGTCGTCGGTCGCTTCCATCGTGGTGTTCTCCACCGGATGGAAGGTCATGCGCTCCTTCGGCACGGGCGTAAAGGTCTTTTCGCCAAACGTGAGAGCTTCCGCCGCAAACGCCGCAACAGGCAGCAGCGGCAAGAGCATGCACAGGCTCAGCAGGACCGCCAACACTTTCCTTTTCATTGGCTTTGGTTCACTCCTTAACATATTTTTGTTTTTGATGTTTTGCTTGTCCTCTTCAAACATGCAGGAGGCAGAGGTTGTCTCTTCTGGCATAATCCCCCTTTCCGGACAGAACTTGCATTCTGTTCCTCCAATGCACACACTTTGGGCCAACAGGTTAGCCGCTGCTTCCATTCTACTCATTTTTGCTTCAAAAATCAAGCCTTTTTGGGTTTTTGTGGGCAGTTGTCCTGCAAAAAATTTCCCCGCGCCCACCGCTCCCCCATTCTCCCCTGTGCAGCGACTCTCCGGACGCCATACGGCCCGCCTTTTGGGATTCCTTTTCCTTTCATTATCCACCCTTCCATTTCCACGGGGAAAAGGCCCTTTGGCGCCGCGCGGCGCTGCAGGGCCTCCCTTTTTGCCAAGCCCCTTTTCAAAAAAACTCACAATCTGCACACAGCTTCTTGTCAATCCTGTGTTGTATGTTATAATTGGCACTGTGTATTGCTGCAAAAATAAAAAATACAGGGTGCGGCAATGGAAAGAGAGGAAGGAATGAAAAAAGGATGCAAGAGGGTTTTGTCGGCGCTGCTGTGCGCAGTGCTGCTGTGCGGCAGCGCCCTGGCCTTCGACCTGGAGGCCTTCTGGACGCAAAACGGCGCAGCTCTGGAGGGCAAGGGCGTCTTCCGGTATGGCGTTCACGAGTTTCAGGACGGCCTGATGCCCGTGCTGGTGCGCAACGACTGGGGCTACGAGCTGGCGGACGGCTGGGTGCCCGACACCGTTTGGAACTACATCAACGAAAGCTTAGAGGTTGTCGACCTCAACAAGGGACGCTTTTCCTATGTCTTCCCCTTCTTTGACGGGCTGGCCGCCGTGATTGGCGACGACGGCGTGGGCTACATTGACACGACCGGAACGCTTGTGATTCCCTGCTCCTTCGGGGCCTACGACAGCATGGGCGTTGTCTATACGGGCTACTTCAGGGACGGGACGGCGCCGGTGCTCAAAGAGGCGGTCTCGGTCGACCCCATGGGCGGCTCTGTGCCGAGCTTTCAGGTGGGCCGAATCGACAAAGCCGGAGCTCTGGTGCAGGCCTACACGCCGGTCGACACGCTGTCTGACCTGAGCTTTGTTTCGGACATGGGCGACAGGCTGGACGCCGACGCCGACCTTCCGGCGCCGCAGACCACCCGCAACCAGTCGGCTTACGCCACCACCAGCTTTGAGCTGGTCAATCCGACCGGGGCCTTTGACTCGATCGCCTCTTACTACCGGGTGAACTACAAGCTGCAAAACAACACCGCCACGGCCGACCAGGTCGACATTGCCGTTATCCCCTGCGTGCGCGGCGGGGACTTTGACTTAGACGGCCGTCTGGGGCTGCAGGCCGACCGCTACTATCCCCTGCCCATCCTGCACATCGAGGCCACGCTGCAGCCGGGCGAGACGGTGAAGGCCTCCTTCCAGCCTCAGTGGGGACTCCCTGCCGACATGCTCAAATACGTTGTCGTCAAGCTCGACGAGGGCGATATGGAGCTGCTGGAGCAAAACGCCATCGGCGTGTGGAGCTTGGGCAGTGCCTTCCACCCCTCCGACCGCACCCAGGCGGGCAACGAGCTGGCCAGCAGCTTTATCCATCAATATTTTGCCGACTATCTGAAATAAGGGAGGGGCTACAACATGATGAAACAAACCGGAAAAATCCTGCTGGCGGTGTGCGCCGTCTGCGCACTTCTCAGCGCCAACGCGCTGGCCTTCACCGTGGTGGAGGGCGGCGACCTCACCGAAATCAACGCTCCGCACGAGTGGGCCAAGGCTGAAATCGAGCAGGCGCGCGAGGCCGGCCTGCTGACCGAGCACACCGACGACTGCTTTAAGGAAGACATCACCCGCTTCCAGTTTGCAGAGCTTATTGTCAATATGGCCGAGAAGGCCGCCGGCAAAACCATCGAGCCCGCTCCCGACACCACCTTTACCGACTGCAGCGAGGCCGCCGTTTTGAAGGCGTATGCGGCCGGCATTGTCTCGGGCGTCGGCGACCAGCAATTTGCGCCCGACCAGACCACCAACCGCGAGCAGATCGCAACCATGATTTACCGCGCCGTCACCTACATCGAGCAGCAGAGCGGCAAAACCTTTGCCGAAAAGAACTCCGACCTGTCGGCCTACACCGACAGGGACAGCGTTTCGGACTGGGCCGCCGAGGGCGTGGGCGTGCTGGCCAACAACGGCATCATGAAGGGCACGTCGGACACCACCCTCTCCCCCGCAGACCCCTGCTCGGTGGAGCAGAGCGTGCTGCTGGCGCTGCGCGTGTTCAACCTTGCAAAATAAGGCATCCTTTCGGAAAATCAGCCGCCGCGCCCTCTCACATGCCTTCCCGGGTAAAAACAGAAGGGGCGCACCGCAAAAAAGATGAGGCATTTGCCGCATCTGCCTTTTGCCATTTTGTCAGGGGTGTGTGCGGTCCCTTGTACCGGCAGGATTTCTGCTGTGTGAGGCCCTTTTGCCGCCCGCACAGTTTGATGCCAGAGCAACAAACACAAACGCCCGGGGGGCAAGGTACTTTGCACCTTGCCCCCGGGCGTTACGTTTTGACATCACAGCCGCACCCTTACGGAAAAGCCGCCTTTGAAAAAGCAGGTGTTGGTGTCATGTTCATCTGGCAAAACGACCCTGATTGTGATACAAATACCTCCCCCCTTTTTTGGGCCTCAGGAGGTTCGATCGTTTCGCAAAAAGGATGCCCTGCGCAAGTGGGTGCTCTTTACAACGCAGCTCTCAACTCTTATGTTTAAAAATGATTCACCGGACAATTTCCATACAGTAGAACGATGGGCGTTGCGGGTCTTTGCCATTCCAATTTTTTGCATCGATTATTCCCTTGATGTCGGCAACGGTCAAATCGTCTATGGGAACAGTTTTCCTATGGATGTATGGTCTGTCGTCATATTCCCAACATCCCAACAGCCATACATTCCAAAGCTCTGCACTTTCCGTTTGCCGGAGCACGGATCTTATATAGTCAAGAATCTGTTTGGCCCTTCCATTGGTGTATGCAGGAAGTTCAAGATACACCCCATATTTCTTTTCACAGTATACACTCACATCATCAAACAAAAGAAGGGAGAAATTATCATCTGCCCTGCCCTCATGGACTGTATTACCCTCCAGGTCAACATGAAGGGGGCACTCCCGAGAGGGCCTTGCTTCTGGCAAGGGACAATCTGCGGCAACGAAAACACAAACGCTCACATCAAACCTCCGCATTATTTTTAAGGATCATTTTTCAATTGTTAAATCTCGCCGTTGTAATACCTATTGATAAATTCCGCCATGTTTCCGGCAACTTTTTTCCAACATTTCTCGCCGAGAAATTCATGTTCCCAAATGTAAATGGCGGCTTCATCGGGAATGCCATCTTCATTGACACGGTAGCAATAATAATCTCCGCAACCATTGGTCGCAAAGAAAATAAATCTATCCACTAATTCGATATATTTTTCTTTGCTGTAATCTTGTTCAAAAAGGGGAAACAAAATTTCCCTGTTCCGTTCGACATTTTCTATTATTTCCTGTGTAGACAACAGGCAACACTGATCACCGTTTGCCTCCTGAAGCAATTTGCGCAACTCTTTGGGAAAAGGATAACCTACAACCTGCTCCGCATGCCTAATTTCTTCAGCAGGACATGGCGGCTGTATTTTTACCCATCTGTTTCCTTTTGATAACTCCAAAATCAGTTCCCGATACATCGTGCTGTCCTCCACAAATTCTGCTTAGTTTTTGAAAAAATCATATCGCATGAATATGAATCAATCTGCCTTGTCACGGTTTTTCAACAGCGTCGCTCTCTCCGGCATATTGCCGCGCCGCCTTCCCCCGATGCTCGCTGTCTGAAATGATCAAGGTCAAAGAGAATCGGCTTTTGCAATACCCAAATAGCCCCCTGCAGGTATGTGCAGGCGGCAGTACACAGGGCGGCCGAAACAAGCGGCTTTTGGGAGGGTATTGCGGTGCGGATATAAATCCTGCATCAACGAAAAAACAATCGCCCACAAAGCAAGCGATGACCCGTCGGCCAGACAACAGCCCTTTGCCACCCGATACCTCGGAGGATTGGATCGGCGCGGGCTGTTGTTCTGTCCACGCAGCAGCAGACACCCCAAAATCCCCAAAGCCCTTGAAATCAGGGCTTTGGGGAAAAGAAACGCACCGCAGCCCTGATACCCATTGTATCAAAATTGCGGTGCTTTTTTGGTGGAGGTGAGGAGAATCGAACTCCTGTCCGAAAGCCCATCCCCGGGAGTTTCTACAAGCTTAGCCGCGTGTTTGAGATTCCCCCGTGGAGCCGCCATGCGGCCGGCTGCCCCAGTCGGTAGCTTCATGATTCATGGGCGGGGCAAAGCTTACCCGCCTCACGTGCACCACTGACGACGCCCGTCACCCGGGCCGTGGTCCTCCCGGGGCGGACGGCAGCCTATTTAGGCTGCAAGAGCAACTTTATTGTTGTTCTTTCATTTATAGGTTGCGGTGTTTTGCGAGTCCCCGCAACTCGGCTTGCTTCTCCCGCTTCAAGACCCCCGTCGAAACCATTGCACCCCCGTGTATCTTACCCGTCAAAGGGGCGGGTCGTTTTTCGTTTCGCGGCGTCTGAGCGGCTGCTCTTGCCGGCACACTCCCCCGGTCTTGCCCGGGGACGGCGCCGGCTTTGTCCTACCCGCGTGCGTTTGCCTGCTTCATGGCGCGGTCGATTTCGCGCCGTGCGTCGCGCTTTGCCATGGCCTCGCGCTTGTCGTGCTGACGCTTGCCCCGGCAAAGCCCAAGCTCCACCTTCACATGCGGGCCCTTCCAGTAAAGCGACAGAGGCACAATGGCCATCCCGTCCTGCTTCACCTTGCCAAACAGACGCATGATCTCCTTTTTGTGCATGAGCAGCACCCGCTTGCGCAGAGGATCCCTGTTGAAGATATTGCCCTGCTCGTAGGGGCTGATGTGCATGCCGATCACCACAAGCTGCCCCTCTTCCACCGTGCAAAAGCTGTCCTTGAGGTTGACTCTCCCCGCCCGAATGGATTTGACCTCGGTGCCGGCCAGCGAAATGCCCGCCTCAAAACGCTCTTCCACAAAATAGTCGTGAAAGGCTTTTTTGTTCTGCGCAATGGTTTTTCCAGCGGCGTCCCGGCCCATCACGACCTCCTCCTTTTCCCACGGTCTGCGCCGTGGCGGACTGCCCGCCGCGCCCTCTTGCGGCGCGCGGCACTCCCCCCGGCAGCTGTTATTGTACCAAAGCGGCCCGCACTTGTAAAGGGGCAGGCAAAATCCGTCAAGGAAATGTAACAAAATTCCTGTTCCCCTCCCCTCCGGCACTCCCCGCGCTCCCCTGCCGGCAGCACCGGGAACCCGTGCTCCCCTTTTTTCTCTGTAAAGATATTTCACTTTATCCGTTTTTCTTCTTCCCTCTTGCCGGCCCCTTTTTCTCTGCAGACGCCCTCCGGCCTTTTGCCGCCCTTGCCCCTTTTTCCCGGAAAACAGGGCTTTTTCTCCCTGTTTTCCCTGTTTCCCCAGCATTTTCCCCTCTCTCCCCCGATTCCTCCTTTTTCGCCTTTTGCGGCGGACAGGCCGGCCGTCTCTTTTATATATGTAAAGTATTTTATCATTACAGATATTCCTTCTCCCCATGCCCTTTCCCTTTGGCGGCCCTTTGGGGGAAATATGAACAAGGGCAGGAGCCGCCCTCTGTGAGGGCGGCTCCTGCCCCTGTTTTCCGTCTTGCTGCCGCATGCGGCCCTGCCGTCAGGCCAGGCTTTTCACGCGGTAGAGCAGCACCACGACGTCCTGCCTTGTGATGGGCTCGTGCAGCCTCAGGTTTCCCGTGTCATCCCCGCGCAGCAGCCCCTCTGCCACGGCCCACTCCACCGCCTGCCTGGCATATGCGTCGGGCCGGTTGTCCTGGGCCGGCGAGGGCTCCGGCTGCGGCTGGGGCGCCGGGGCCTGCTGCTCCCCGAGCCTTGCGTCGAGAAAGGCGGCGGGGTCGATGGTCGCGGGATAGTGATACTGCTTTTCGTGCAGCTCAAGGTGCAGGTGGGCTCCGGTGACGTTGCCGGTCGCCCCCTCCACGCCGAGCTGCGTGTCATAGGCCGCGTCCTGCCCCAGCGTCACGGCGATGCTCTTGAGGTGGGCATACAGGCTGAGCATGCCGTCTTCGTGCTGGACGGTGACATAGTTGCCGTAGGAGACGTCTCCCATCACGCGGCGGATGACCTTGCCGGGCGCGACGGGGTAGACCTTTCCGTCGCCTCCCGCCGCAAGCGAAATCAAATCGAGGCCCGAGTGATAGCCGCTTTTCCAAAGCGTGCCCTTTTGGCCGAAGGGGGTTCCGATTCGATAGGGTTTTTGAAAGGGATACTGATATCTGATTGCCACAGGCTATTCCTCCCGAAAATGGTCTTGCTCTCCCAGTTTATGCAGGGCGTCCACAAGTGGTTTTGGCATGGGCACGCCGATCTCCCCGAGGTTTTCCACGATGGAAAGCAGCTCGTTGAGGCTGAGCAGCAGCGTGGCCATGAGCCCGAAGAGGGCGGGCAGCTCCACCGGCAGGCCGAAGCTGTCGGCGGCAAGCGAGATGAGCAGGTCTGCGGCAAAGCCCACGCCCACTCCGAGGAGGTAGGACAGCTTTTTGACGATGCCCTTGAGCCCCACCTCGCTGGACAGGCTTTTTTTCATCCATGCCTTTGTCAGGCCCGTGACGTAGTCGAGCGTGATGCAGCACACCAAAAGAAGCAGGGCGGGCGCGTAGTAGCAAAACTCGGCCATTACAAATGCCCCCAGGGCGGCCAGTGTCAGGCGCATGCCGCCGCCCTGCTGCGCAAATCCGTTCACGATGCCAGCGTCCCCCCTTCAGAAACCAGCTCCAGAGCGGCGGCGGCCAGGCTGTGCGGGATGAAATTGCTGCGGTAGTCCCTGCCGATCTGCAGCGACACCTCGGCAAGGTCGTTGTGGTAGGTGCTCATGAGCTGCTGCACATAGGTTCGGGCGGCCTTGCGCACCGAGGCGTCCTCCCCGGCGTCGGAGCCCTCGCGCCGCAGCTCCTGCAGCAGCGCCTCCAGCTCGAGGCGGTCGTCGTCCTGCGCCGTGGCCTGCGTCTGTCCCGACGAGGCGCCGCCGCTTTTGCCCGTGCTGCGCGAGCCGGCGCTCCTGCCCGCGCTGCCGGCCTGCTGCTGACGGTAGGCCTGCTCGAGCGCCGTGGTGTCCATGCCCAGACGGGCGTAGCCGCTGAAGTCGCCGGCCTCGGCCAGGATCTTTGCGATCTCAAGCTGCCGCTCATACTCCCTTTGCTGCGTCTCGGCGCTGAGCTGCTGCTGACGGTAGGCGTTGTCGGCAATGCTCTGCGCCTCGTTCTGACGTGCCGACAGCAGGCTGCGGTAGATGTCGGACAGCGCCGAGGCATACTCCGAGGCGTTGTTTGCCGCCGCCTGCGCCTTCTCCATGTCGCCGGTCGAAACGAGCTGGGCGATTTCACTGTCGATCTGGCGCAGCGCCGACAGGCGTTCGCGCTCGTTTTGCCCCAGCGTCTCCTGATAGGAGGTCCCCAGCGAGACCATGGCGCTCTCGGTGGCCCCGCCCGTCAGTCCGCTGACCGACAGCCTGTAGGGCATGTCCTTGCTGCTTCTCATGTAGGCGATGTAGGCCTGGCGGGCCAGGTCGTCGTAGCTCTGGTTGAGGTCCTGCGCCTGCGTGCGCAGCGCCGCGACCCCCTTGTCCACGCCGGCCTGCACCGCCTGCTGCTGCGCCCTCGCCGACTTTTCATACTGGTCCTCCAGCAGCGTGCGGTATTCGGTGTGCGCGCGGTCGGCCCCCGTGAGGGTGGGGGCCGGCGCAGACGAGCCGCCGGCATAGGGGTTGTAGGAGGCGGTGTCGTCGTTCCAGCCTCCGGGCTGATAGGTCGAGGTCCAGGTCGAGACCACGCTGTTGTCGGCCCACTGTGCGTCGCGCCCGCCGGTCGATTCCAGGTGGTCGAGCTTGTTTTGCCTCTGCTCGAGCAGGGCGGCCCTGGTCGAGGCGTCGGTCGTGTTGGCAATCAGGGCCGAGTAGTCTTTGATGTCGGGGTCGTACCCCAGCGTTTTGTCATATGCCATGTTGTGCACCCTCCTTTTGAATGACGGCACGAAGGCCGCTTTGCCGCCGCCTGTCAGCGAAAGGCAATGTAGTTTGTGGTGTAGCCCTCACGGTTGAATTCCGACCAGGTGCTCAGCGTCATCTGGAAGCCCCCTTCCACGATCTCGATGGCATCCTGCAGGTCGGAAGAGGCATAGGGCGTCTCGCGTGTGGCCAGCCCGATGTAGGAGGAGGCGCGAAAATAGGGCGTGTCGCTTGACATGTACCAGTCAAGCCCTCCCACGATCATCAGCACCGCCGAGGGCGTAAAGCCGCAGTCCACAAAGCGCACCTCCCCCGACTCCACCGCCGTGCCGGTCAGCGTTCCCACCTTGAAGCCGACGTCGGGCCCGTTGACGAGGGCCTCGAGCGCCGGCTCCCGGGGGACAGGGCGCGTCGCCTGCGCGCCCACCTCGAGCTTGGCCCACTTGAGCAGCACGGCGTCGCCTTCGTTGTCGCACCAGACGTAGGCTCTGACCGCCACCTCGTCGGTGAGGTCGCCGGGCAGCTCGCACAGGACGGTGGCCAGCGCCCCGTTCTCCCCGGCCCCCACGCCCACGAGGCCCGACGAGCGCGTCATGGTGCTGCCGTCCGGGTAGCGGAGCTGGATGGTGGCGTTAAAGCCGGTCTCAAGGCTCTGCGGCAGCCCGAAGACCGAGAGCGTCAGCGCCTTTTTGTTCAGATAGGAGAGCCCTTTGAGCTCCTGGCAAAACTGGTCGGCAAAGTTGCGGCTGGTGAAGAGCACCCCCTCGCCGCTCACCTCCAGCGTGGGCTCAAAGCCGTTTGTCAGCAGCTTCCAGTGATCCACCGTCTGCGCACAGGCGCCCTGGTAGAGCTGCTGCCCCGCCGAGTTGAATGCGCGGGTGAAGTCGGCGTTGCGCAGGTAGTTGGGGGAGACGGCGCCGGCGGCGCCGGCGCTGGTCTCATCCAGGCCGGCCAGCAGCGCGTCAAACTCCCCTTGCGTGCCGTGGTAGCCGCCCAGCAGGGCCTCGTCGTAGGCCGAGAGGCCGTCTCGCCCCGGCAGGCCGTCGCCCTCCGAGAGCGGCCGCACCACGGTGGTGTCGCCCACCACCGAGACGTCGGCGTTGAGAAACTGCAGCCTTGGCGTCTCGCGGCGCTGCTGCCCATGGGCGTCGACCAGGGTGTGGCCCACCGGCGGCGTGATCCAGTAGTCCTCCTCCACCGCCATCTCCAGGCGGTTGCTGCCGTCCACGCGCAGCTCCCTGACGTCCTGCGACACCACTGCCGTGCCCAGCGTGCCGTGCTTCCAGCCCGTGCCGATGTTGCCTGCCCCCTGCTCTCCCGCAAGCTCGTCGATCACGGCGTTAAAGCGCGGCACCACAACCTCCTTGGTCAGGGCGTCAAAGCGCGCCTTGAGCCAGTCGGCCTGTCCCACCACGCTGTCAGGCAGGCCGGACACGTCCTTGTCCGAATAGTCGCTTGTATAGATTTTTTGCTCCTTGATGGCCATTGTCGTCCTCCTTTTTGGCTGCCCCAAAGGGCTAGCGTTTGCTGCGCCCTCTGGAAAAGCGCTTGATGATGCCCAGCACCCCAAGGCCCTCGTAAATGCCGTCGCTTTTCACGATGATCTGCAGCGTGAGATAGTTGCGGCACCTTGCGTCGATGGGCACCACCTGAGGGCTGTCGGTGGCGTTGAAGACAAAGCGGGAAAAGTCCACGCGGTCAAAGCTGAAGATGTCGGTGATCTGCTCGAGCACACAGCTCTCGTCCTCGCGCTCGGTGCGCAGCAGCACGCTGACGCTGCCTCTCTCAAAGGGCTTAATCTGAATGGCGAGCCCGCGCGGCAGCAGACGCTTTTGCTCGAGGAAGTCGCCGTCGTCGTCGGCCTTGGTGCTCCACTGGCAGACGATGGGGCTGCCGTTGTCGTGATACTGCATCACGCCCTCAAGGTCGTTGTTGAAGCGGCAGATGGCCCCCTCGGCCGTGCCGAAGAAGAGGGCGCCGTCGACCTCGAGGAAGCAGCGCGCCGGGATGCCGTTCCAGTGGTAGCACTCGTAGACGTAGTCGTTTTCGCTCTGGGAGCGGTAGGCGCGCTTCTGGTTGCCGTCGAGGACGTAGCAGTTGTCCCCGAAGCACAGCAGGTACCGGCCCTCCCAGTTGACGGCCACCGCCTGCTCCAGATTGGGCTCGCGCGTGAGCGCGGGGTCGACAAAGTAGGAGCGGTTTTGCACGCTGCGCTGGGTCGTCAGCACGCTCGAGACAATGGCATACACCCCGCGCCGCGACAAAAACAAGGGCTCGTCGCGCACGCTGCCCACGCTGCGCGCCGACACCGAGCCGATGCCGCTCACCCCCTGCTGCAGGGGGAAGCTCACGCCCTCCTGCGAATCCACCGCCTGACGCAAAAAGACGGTGGCGTCCTGGGCGTTGTCCTGCTTGAGAATGGCCAGATACTCGCCCACACGGGCGTAGCCGGTCACGGCCGTCTCCTCGCCGCCGATTTTGGCATAGCTCAAATCGGGGAAATAGGTGGGGTCCTGCAGCGCCGAGCACCAGTCGAGATTGGGGTAGTCGGGGTTGCCCGACACGAACCAGTAGTCGGCGCCGCCGATGCCATACTGCGAGACAAAGCGGCATTTTTCGATCCTGTCGGCGTAGCCCTCCACCGTCTTGGAGTAGGTGATGCGCAGGTTGTCCTGCCCCGTGACGAGCGGCGCGCCGGGCGCCTGGGCGAAGCTGACGCAGCCCGTCCGGGTGTCGACGGTGTAGGAGATCTCGCAGGGCTTGCCGTCATAGAGCACGGCGGTGACGGCGTCGATGTCGGTGGAGGAGAGGTAATAGTCCTTGCTGGTGCCGTCGCACAAAAAGGAATCGGTGCGAAGGGGCGAGAGCAGGTTGACGCTCTCATACACCTCTCCGCCGCCGTCAGGCAGGCGCGAGATGGTGACGGTGGGCACCGTGGCCACCTCGCTGACCGGCACCGCCGCCTGCCCGTCAAAGCGCAGGTAGTCGCCGCCCGTGAGCAGGTAGAAGAAGCCGCCCGCCGTAAAGCCGGCGGAAAAGCCGTCGTTGAGCCCGGTTTTGAGCACAACGGGCTGCTGCCCGCCGCCCGGGAAAAAGCGGTAGAGCGTGTCGCCCCCGTGGGCCAGCCAGTAGACCGTGCCGTCCAGCACGGTGCGAAAGAGCCCGTTGACGGGGGCCTTGACGCGCTGCAACTCCCGCCAGCCGGTGCGCTTTTGGGGGTAGCCGCCGCTGTCGCTGACCACGTTTGGCGCATAGGGCGAGCGGGCGTTGTCGATTTTGGTGGTGTCGCTTGAAAAGTCGACCCCCTTGAAGCTGCTGTAGACGGTGGTGTGGCGGGTCTTGCCCGCCGGAAGGGAAAAGACGGCCATGCGCACTCTCCCCCTTCCTAAAACCATCGGCGCGCCGAGACAAAGCTGTCGCCCGACGCGGCCCGGCTGACCGCCGCAAGGCGGGAGAGCCCGAGCTCAAACTCGTTTCGCATCTGGACGGCCTGGCTGAGGTCGTCGTCCTTGAAGAGCTGGCTTGCCACATAGAGCGGCAGCAGCGAGGCCGCATCGTCGGGCAGATCGAGGGTGTCGGCGTCGCCGCTCTGCTCGGTGAGCAGGGCGGGCCGGGCCTCGTAGTAAATGCGCCACAGGCCCTCGCGGTCGGGCAGCAGCAGCACTCTGCCGGCCTCGAGCTGCCAGTCGCTGCAGCGGACGCTGACGCCGCCGCGCTGCACATAGACGCCGTCGTCCCAAAGCCTGGCGAAATCGGGCGCAAGCTCTTTGAGCTCATACCGGCGCTGGCCCTCTCCCGTGCGGCCCTGCTGCTCGATTTCAAGCGTCTTGATCGTGGGGCGCACGGCCGCAATCATGAGCATGCCCTCGTTGGCCGGCGCCGTCATGATGTCAAGGTAGGGCCTTGTGTCGCGCGACCGGACAAGCTGGTTGACGCTCAGCGCCGACATCTTCTGCAGGGCAATCCTTTTGCATTCCCCCCAGGTCATAAAAAGGCGCTCCTCCTTTCTCTTTTGCACATCTCGTCCCGGAAGCCGTCCTTGACGCGCCCATGCAGGAAACACCCTGCAGGGCGTCTGTCGGCCCCGGCCTTTTTCAAAAGGGGGAGGGGTCTCCCCCTCCCCGTCCTGTCAGTGAGACGCCATGGCTCAGCCGGCGCTGCCGGCCGGCACCAGAACGCTTCCGGACGAAACGCCCGCGCCGCAGATGGCGATGGCTCTCCAGTTGTTGAAGCCCGCGCCAAAGCGCGCCCTGCCGCGCCAGATGTTGGCGTCGGTGTCGGGGTCGATGTCGCTCCTGACGGTCAGGGGCAGGCGGTCGAGCCAGGGCAGGCACATGTAGTCGCTGTTGAACTTGCTGTCGAGCATGAGGAAGTAGGGCTTGTCGCCCACCGTCTTGGGCAGGTAGTTCCAAATCAGCACCCGCCACAGGCCGACCTGGAAGTTGCTGGCATGGTTGGCGCTGTTTGGGTCGAGCTCGCTGCCGATGGCCGCCAAAACGGCGCGCTTGAGGGGGGCCGAGTTGGGGATGACGATGGTGTCGGGAGCCACGTTGAGCAGGTTGCCGTCGTCGTCGCGGAAGTCCTGCATGGCCTCCTGCATGGCGTCGAGCACCTCGAGCGAAAACTCATTGGTAAAGCGGTTGCTCTGGGTGAATTCGGCATTGGTGATGGAGGGGTGGGCCGCCGAGAAAAGGGGCATGCTGTCGGCCGACCTGGTCGAATAGCTCTTTTCCCCCACCGTGACGGTCTCGTCCAGGCCGCCGATGAGCAGGCTGGCGGCGAACTTTTCCCTCGTGCGGTTGTAGCTGGTGGTAAAGATGTTGGCACGGCTTTTGATTTTGCCGATTTTGGCGTCCTCCACCATCTCCTGCGTGGCGGCAAAGGACGACTTCCAGGTCGTGGGCTCAATGGTGATCGAGTAGCCCTCGCGCATGCCGGTCTCGGGGTAGACGCCGTTTTCCCCCACGTCGGCAAAGTCGCCCAGCGAGGTCTCGCTGGTGTAGACCTCGGCAAAGTTGCTTGTCTTGTCCATGTAGAAGATCTTGTCGATCATGGACTGCTCACGGAAGGCCTCCACTCCCTGCTCGATGATGGCCTTGATGGGGGCCTGCGACTTGCCGAAGATGCTGTCGTTGAGGCCGCTCCCCTGCGAAAAAATGACGTTTGGCATCAATACTCCTCCTTATCTATGGTTGTGCGCCGTCCTGCGGCAGAGCCCGTCCGGCGTCTCCTGCCGGCTCAGCAGCGCCGGCGGTAGTCGGCCCTGATCTGGGCCTCGCTCCACTCGGGGAAAAAGGCGCGGTACTGCGCATGGATTTCGGGCGGCACGGCAAAGCAGTCTCCCGCCGCCGCCGGGATGGGCGACAGGTGGGCCTTGCCCCGCGCCGCCAGCGCCGCCGCCCTGCGCGCCGCCGCCACGCGCTGCGCCATGATGCGCTCAAAGCAGGCGAGCTGGTAGGCCTGCACCGGGGTGCAGCCGCGCTGCACCAGCCGGGAAAACTCCCCGTATTGCGGCATGGAAAAAACGTCCTCCCAGCCCTTGACCGTGGGGTCGAGCTTCCTGATGCGGGAAAGCTGCTCGCCCATCAGGTCCCGGCCGGAGGGCTGCGCCTCCTGCGGCGGCTGCTGCGCGCCGGGGAGCCGCTCTCCGGCCGGAGGGCAGCCCTGCTGCCCGGGAGGGCCTTCGGCCCGCCCGCCTGCGCTCTGCGCAGGTGAGCGGCCGGAGGGCTCGCCGCGCTGCGGGGCCTGCTGCCCCGGCGGCTGCTGCCGGGGAGGCCTTGCGGGACCGGTTCTCTCGGGTGCGGGCCTCTTCCCGCGCTCCTGCGCCCCCCGCTCAAAGGGCGCTGCCCGGGCCTCCAAGGCCTTTTGCGCACTCTCGCCCGGCAGGTTGCCGGCTCCCTTTTGGGGCGCGGCTTTGCCCCGGGGAACGGCAGGCCCTGCGCCCCCTTCCCCGCCCGCCGGCAGGCGGGCGGCCTTTTTTTGCGTGCGGGAGGAGGCAAGGCCCTCCCCCGGGACGGCGTCAGCCCGGCTTTGGGGCGGCCGCCTGCGGGGCTTTTTGCTTTGCGCCTGCCTTTCCCCCGGGGCATCGGCCCCTTCTCTCCTGGGCGGCGCGGGGCTTGGCGTGTCGGCGCCGTCTTGGGCGGGGGAGTGCTGCTGCGCGCCTTGGGAGGGCGCCGTCTGCCCGGCGTCTCTCACGCCGGGCTCTCTCTCCCCCGGAGCCTGCTGACGCAGCGCGTCAGGCGGGGCATTTTTGCTGTCTTTCATGTTGGTTTCCCCCAAGCTATCTGCTTCTCAAATCTCCGCCCTTCTTGACGTCGGGCGTCTTGCCGCCCTTTTTGGGCGTTACGGCTTCAATCACCTGGCTTCCCGCGTGTCCGATCCTGCCTGTGGTCTTGCTCATGCGCTCACCTCCCTCCCCCGTTTTCTCCGCGCGCAGGGCCTACCTGACAGGCCCTCTTTCGCAGCGCGGGCATTTGGGATTGATACAGCTTTCGATGGGCACCCCCTCGGCGCTCACCTTTCTCACCGCCATGTCAATCCCGCAGGCCTTGCAAAGCATCGCTCTCACCTCCCGTCCCGGCTGCCGTCTGCTGCAGGAGGGCAAGCCTTTTGCGCTCAAGCTGCTCTTTGGTGTCCTTGGCGCCGGGGTAGTGAAGCAGCTCCATTTTTCCCCAGTAGAGAATGAGGGTGTCGAGCTCCGTGGGGTCTCCGAAGGCCCCGTTTTTCAGGCTGGTCAGCGTTTCGGCCCACATGGCCGAGCGGTTGTTGGCCAGCGTGGAGGAGGCGTCGACCCCAAAGAGGAAGTCGTCGTTCCAGCCCCAGTTTCCAAGCTCGTCGCGCTGCAAAAAGTCGTAGCGGTTGAACTGGACGTAGCTCACCTTGCCGTCGGGGCTGCGGCGGGCCACGGTGCGCGGCTGGTCGCAGTAGGCCAGCAGGAAGCGGAACATGAGCTCAAAGAGAGCGCCGTAGGCCGCCTGCTTCATGATGCGCTTGGACTCGAGCCTGCCCGCCGTCTGGGCGGCGGCAAACTGCTTGGCCACGCCGCTCAGGGCGGTGGAGTCGGTTCTGCCCTGGAAGCTGTCGGTCAGGCCCAGGATCTGACGGCTGGCCTGATAGTTGTACTCCAGATAGGCCAGATCGCGCGAGATGTCGGGCTGGATGGTCAAGACGTCGATCATGCTGCGCTGGGAGGGGTTGTCGAGCTCGACAATCTTGAGCTCCTCGTCGGTGCGGCGCAGAGGGAGCTGCTTGGGCAGCGTGACGATGGAGCCGCCCTTGTCCAGCTTCTCCTCCAGGCGGGTGCCCGCCTTTTTGATGGCGTTTTGCTGATCGCGGATCTTGTCCACGTCGCTGTCGCCAAGCAGGCGGCCGAAGAGCGAGACGTTTTTGCGCAGCACAAGGGGATATCGCCCCGGCCGGTAGTAGGGAATTTCGACCGGTGCCGGCGCGGCAGGGTCCGGCCCCGGGGCCTCCCAGCCGCCTGCCGCTTTGTCGAGCAGGGGACTTCCGTCGCTGCGCAGGGCGTCGGCGGGCAGCTCAAAGAACTCCTGCGGGCTGCGCTGCCCCTGCTCTCCCCCGCACACGGGGCAGACCTCGTCCATCACGGCGCCGCACTGCGCACACCGGCGCAGCACATGGGCCTGATAGCAGGGCAGATGCTCGAGCAGGGTGTCGCCCACCCATCTGACGCGCCCGATCTCGCCTCTTTCGTCGCGGTAGTAGCCCGTCATGAGACTCACAAGCTCGTCCTGGGCCGTTTCGGAGCCCCTTGCGCCGGGGTCCTCTTCGCCCTCGTCGCTCACGTCCACGCCGAACAGGCGCCTGATGCGCTGCTTGGTCTGGGGCTGCTCCAAAATGATGTAGTCCATGTCCTCGATGCTGGTCACGCCGGGCTGGGGCAAAACCTGGCGCGGATGGCACAGGCTCACGCTGAGCTCCCCGTCGGCGCAGCCGTCGCAGCTCCACTCCACATGGAAAAAGTCCCCTCCCTGGATGGGCGTGGTGCGCTCGTCGAGGTCGTTGAGCTGCTCAAAGGGCAGCCTGTCGAGCTCGGCGCGCAGGATGTCCTCCACCAGCGCGGCCAGGGGCTCGTCCTCCTTGCGGCGCGCCGTCACCTTGGGCTGCGGAATGGAGGAGTCGACCAGGCTCTCCACACACTCGGCCACGATGTTGCGCACCACGGTGGCCGCTGCGGCCGGCGCGCCGCTCGAAAGCTGCCCTCCCCGGCCCACCACGTCAATGTCACGGCTGCCCCGGTAGAGCGCCTCGCGCCGCTCCATGAGCTCGCGAAGCTCGGCCGTCTCCTTGCGGGCAAGCTCGGCGCGCTCCTGCCACATGGCCAAAAGCTGCGCGTCGCTCTCGCGGCGCTCCCGCCTGTCGGGGGCTTTGGCCCTCCTGCCGCCTGTTTTCTGCTCTTCCCGGGTTGTCTTTTTTGCTGTCTGCGGCACCTTGTGCTTCCTCCTTTTTTCGGCGGGCCGGCCGGCCTGCCGAAATGTCTGTTTTTGATTTTCGCCCGAAGCGCCTTCCTTTTGGCGCCTGAGGCGGCTTTTCCCAAATTTCCCGCCTGCCGCTCAGAAGGGGCTGCCGTATTTTGCAATCAGATAGGCCCTGCCCCGCTCGTCGGCATTCCCGTAGTCCTCCCACAAATCAGGCGGCCAGCTTGCGCGCTTTTGGGGCGGCGCCTTGGCAGGCGTGGTCCAGTAGACGCAAAAGCCGCGCAGCGCGTCGGGCGCATGGGTGAGCTCGTGAGGGCGGTCGGCCACGTCGTTTGGCCTGGCCTCGTCGTATTGCAGGGCGGGCAGGGTGCGGATGAGGTTGACGCACTGGGGAAAGATCTTCAGCCGCGCCGTCCTGCCTCCCAGCTCGTCCCTGACGGGGCGCAGCCACTCCTTGAGCGCCATCCAGCCGGCCAGCCTGTCGTTGGAGGTCTTGGTCAGGAAAAGGCCGTGCTCCGCGAAGATGTCGGCCACGCTCCTGCCGCTCTCCTGACGCCGGTTCCACAGATCGGGGGGCGCCAGGATGAGGTCGGGGGGCTCGGGGCTGTTTGCCAGGATGGCCTCGGCGGCCTGCGATACGATCAGATCCTTTTGATAGAGCTCCCGGAAGACAAAGCCGCATCCTTTTTCATCCACGGCGATCCAGTAGCAGGCCAGCATGTCGAGCCCGTAGTCCAGCGTGACGTAGATCTTCCAGTGGGAGGGGATGTCAAAGGGCTTTGTCACATGCAGCTCGCGGGAGAATTCGCTGAAATACTGGCCGGAAAAGGCGTTCCAGTCGCCCTCCAGCCAGGCCCTGCGCAGCTCCTCCGGCAGGCTCTCGAGCATCGAGAGGTAGCCGGCGTCCGCCTGAAGCAGGGCCTTGTTGTCGTAGACCCTGGCGGGAATGAAGGTGTAGTCCTGCTCACGCTCGGCGCCTCGGTACTGCCTGTCGATAAACAGGCGCTTGACCCAGTCGTGGCCCACGCCGCCGGGATTGCAGGTGAGATACATGCGGCGCGGGAAGCTGCTCACCCCGCGCAGACAGGCCGTCAGCGTGGAAAACTGATACTGCGTGAACTGGGTGGCCTCGTCGATGAAGATGACGTCGTATTCCTGCCCCTGATACTGCAGTACGTCGCTCTCGGCGTCGCAGTAGCCAAAGCGCAGCCTGCTGCCGTTGCCGAAGGTAAAGGCCTTTTCGCTCTCCTTATAAAGCGCGATGCCCCAAAGCTCCGAGAGCAGGGGCAGGATGTGGTTTTCCCGCAGCTCGGGGTAGCTGCGGCGCAGCAGCAGCAGACGGATGCCGGGGTAGCGCGCCGCCAGCAGCACCGCCTTCTTTCGCACGGCCCAGCTCTTGCCGCCGCCGCGCGCCCCGCCGTAGGCCACAAAGCGCGAGCCGGCCAGGAAAAACTCCTTTTGCCGGCTGCTGGGCTTTCCCAGCGACCACACCGGCGCCTTATTTGGCATATTTTTCCAGTCCCTCCTCCAGCACAAAGCGCACGCTGCCGGGCTCCTCGGGCGGCGCCTGTCTGCCGTAGACGCGGTTGAGCACGTCCTTGGCGCAGTCGATGCGAAGGGAGAGCGTCAGCTGCTCGTTGCCGATGGCCTGCACCAGCAGACGTGCGGCATCGGGCGTGGCCCGGCGCAAAATGTCGCGCAGGGCTTGGTCGATCTGACGCGCATCCGACTGCGCTTCCCCGCAGGTCTCCTGCTGCGGCGCTCCGGCCTCAAAAGCAGGCCCTTTGCGCATGCTCCTGCCGGGCGCGGTCTTCCCCTTTCCCGGGGCCTTTTCCTCCGCAGAGACTTTCCCCTCCGCAGAGGCCTTCCCCTTCGCGGAGGCCTTCCCCTTCGCGGAGGCCTTTTCCTTCGCGGGAGCCTCCTGCTCCGTGGGAATTTTCCGGCTGCGCGTCGCCATATCAATCCCTCCTCTTATATAAAAGCAAGCTCTGTGCAGGCTTTTTCGAAGCTGCCCCCCTCCCACCCTCCGACGTTTCCTATATCGGCTGATGCCATGGTACCCCACGCAAGTCGGGATAAGTGCCCCCGACCGGAGCCTTTTCCGGTTTTGGGGGACAAGGAGGGGGCCTGCGGGGTCACGGGGCACAAAATCCGACTGAATTTCTTTCAAAAGGCCCCTTCGAATTCCCGGGAATTTTGCCGTTTTTTCGGGGATTTCGTATCTCAAATTCCACAAAACGGCATCTGTTTTTGCGTATTTATGCAGTTTCACCAAAATACATGAAAAAAGACAGCGCTTTTTCAGGGCGCTCCCATTTATTTTTTTCTTTACTTTCGTATATTTCGTGTTGTATTATTAGTGTTAATTTCCTGTCACGGAGAAATAAAGAAAAAGAGGGTGTAAAAAAGTGAAAAAGCATCTCAGTGTTCTGACGGCAGCGGCGCTGACCTGCTCGCTCCTGTGCTCAACCGCACTGGCGGCAGGCACCCATACCGTCGAAAGCGGCGAGACCATGTACAAGATCGCCGACAAGCATGGCGTGGAGCTCGAGGAGCTCATCGCCGCCAATCCCCAGGTCAAGAACCCCGACCTCATTTTCCCGGGTGACGTTCTGACCCTGCCGGGCGCCGAAGAGGCTCCTGCCGAGGAAGCTCCCGCCGAGGAGGCTCCTGCCGAGGAGACTCCTGCTGAGGAGACTCCCGCCGAGGAGACTCCCGCCGAGACCGCTACCCCCATCACCGACGCTCTTGAAGGTCTGAGAGTCCTTGAGCTCGAGGGGTATGACATGGTCAACGTTCCCACCGACATCATTTCCTACGACAACGATGCGGTGATGAACTACATCCAGGAGTTTGCCAACTTCACCCAGGTTCCCCGTCCCAGCTACGACACCGACAAGATGACCGAATACCTCAAGGTGTGGGCTGCCGCGCGCGGCATTGACTGCGTGGCCGACGAAGTCGGCAACGTTGTCATGAACCTGCCCGCGACCGAGGGCTGCGAGGATGCGCCGGTTGTCATCTTCCAGGGCCACATCGACATGGTTCCCGACACCGACGAGGGCGTGGTGCACGACTGGGGCAACGATCCTCTGGATCTGATCTGGACCTCCAACACGCTGAAGGCCGACGGCACCTCCCTTGGCGCCGACAACGGCAGTGGCGTTGCCTTCATGCTGACCTACATGGACTATGCCGACGAGCTGACGCATGGTCCCCTGCGCTTTATCTTCACCGTTGACGAGGAAGTCGGCCTGCTGGGCGCCGCCGCTCTGGACGTTTCCCACCTGGCCGATGCCACCTACATGATCAATGTGGACGGCGGTTACGGCGGCGCGACCATCTCCTGCGCCGGCGGCGCCTACTTTGATTACTCCCACGCCGCCGAGTGGGTTGACGTTGCCGAGGACACCACTGCTTACGCACTGAGCTACAGCGGCCTGCTGGGCGGACACTCCGCCGGCGTGGGCGGCGGCAAGGCCAACGCCCTGGTTGCCATGGCCAACGCCATCCTGGCTCTGGACCAGGCCGGCATCGAGGTCAACATTGTCAGCTTTGAGGGCGGCAATGCCGCCAACGCGATTCCCTCTGCCAGCGACGCCGTCATCGTGATCAAGAACAGCGACGTTGACAAGGCCAACGAGACCCTGGCCGAGCTTGCCAAGAAGTTCAAGGATTCCTACGAGGCCATTGAGACGAGCTACACCTTCACCTACGGCGTTTCGGATGCCGTTGTGGAGAAGGCCCTGTCCAGCGAGCTGTCCTCCTCCCTGGTCATGCTCATGAGCACGGTTCCCAACAACATCCACACCCTGCTTGCCACCACGGAAGGCACCGAGTCCTCCTCCAACCTGGGCACCGTGTCCATCACGGAAGACACCGTCACCTTCCGCTGCATGATGCGCAGCTCCTCGACCTACCAGACCGAGCAGCTGACCATGGCCAACACGGCTCTGGCGGAGATGGGCGGCTTTGAGCTCAACATCCCCACCACCTTCGCTTCCTGGCCCCTCAAGGCCAACAACGAGCTGGCCACCATCGCTGCGGATCTCTTCAAGGAGATGACCGGTGAGGAGTATGCCCTCAGGGCCATCCACGGCGGCGTTGAGTGCGGCGAGTTCTCCGAGAAGCAGGAAGACCTCAAGATCATCTCCACCGGCGTGAGCGGCGGCAGCAACGGCCACACCACTGCCGAGACCATGAACTTTGACAAGGTTCAGGTCAGCATGGAGTTCCTGATGTCCCTGGCGGCTCACCTGGCCGAGCTTGACTAATCCGTCACAGCCTGAGCAGGGCTGACGGCCTGCAGGCCGGATCGCCTTTTTCGGACAACAAAAAAGAGGGTGCATCAAGGGATGCACCCTCTTTTTCTTTTCTGTGCAAAAGCCGGCCGTATGCCGCCTGCTTTCTTTGCGGGAGAAGCCGGCGGCGCGCGCACAAGCCTCTAGCAGCAGGAGCCGCGCCAGATACAAATTGCCGTGATCTGCGGCGGGATGCTTCTGGTCATGGCGCCGTTATACTCAATGCAGATACGCTCTCCAACGCAAAAGCATTGGGCCTGCGGGGTTTGAACCAGCACCTTCTGGCCCATGCTGCAGTCGCAGACCAGCAGAAAGTCGCTGCCGACTTCCAGCACCCTGGCATTCATGGTCGTATTCACCGTTGAGACCTCCCATCATGAGGTGATACACTCCATTCTATTCCGATTCCCCTTCCCCCGTGCGAGGCAAAACCGGCCGGCCGGGGAAGGCGCCCGAAGCGCCGCAGCGCCCCTGCGAAAAAAGTGCGCGTCCTCCCGGGGGCGCGTGCCCCTTTTGCCCTGGCATGCCTTTTGGGGAAAAGGGCGGCCTGCAGGGCCTGCTATTGGGGGGCTGTGCTTATTGGGGGGATTGGTCTTCCCGCTCACGCAGCGCGTCGTATTCGGGGTGTGCCAAAAGCCATTTTTGTGCGTATGAGCAGCTGCTGCGCAGACGCAGGCCGAGCGCCCGAATGTGCGTCACGGCGGCCTCGGTCAGCATGGCCGCGACCCCCTGCCCGCGCAGCGACCCGTCCACAAAGGTGTGGTTGATATCGGCCACGCCGTTTGAAACCGGAAAGGTGATTTCGGCAATCACCTTTCCCCTCTCGTCGCATGCAAAAATCCGCTCTTTTTCATATTGAAATTCCACTGTGCTCACCTCCGCCTCCAGCATAGCAGATTCTCCCCTCCCACGCAAGGCCAGCCTCCGGCGCAGCGCCCCGCGACGCCATCCCGACGCCTGCCCGCCCGGCAGCCCTGCCCGCCCGCTTTGAGGGCTTATGCCCTCTGCGCCGCCCTCTTCTTTTTCCATCCCCTCCCTTCGGCCACCCCTGCGGCGCCCCCTGCCCCGGCGCATCCTCCCGGGGGCCCCCTTAAGGCCCTCTTTTCCTGCGGCGCCCCTCCGCCTTCCCCGCTTGCGGGGCCTTCTCCTGCAGCACCCCCGCCTCTCTCTTGCGCCTTGCCTTTTCCGCCCGGCAGCCCTGCCCCCTCTGCCTTTTCCAAAGCTGCCCGTTTGCTCAAAAAAGCGGAAAAGGGCTGTATTTTCTTGACTTTTCCGGCAAAGAATGATATACTGTGAAAGCCGTTTGACCCATTAGCTCAGTTGGCAGAGCACTTGACTTTTAATCAAGGTGTCCGGAGTTCGAATCTCCGATGGGTCACCATAAAATCAAAACGGTATAGATGCCACTGGCGAAAAGCCAGTGGCATCAACCGTTTCCGGGCTTTTTCGCTCGGAAATTCACGAATGATTCCATAGATGCCAACCACTGTTTCCCCCTAACTGGTGGGATTCGAACCCCCTTTTTTCGGCGATTGGCATATTCGGAACCATGTGGCGCCCTTTTTGAAGCGGTTATTT
>CALWCA010000009.1 GCA_944376235.1 uncultured Clostridia bacterium
GCCAACACACAGGCAGTGGCTGCGCTGCGGCGCAGCCACTGCAGATATTCCTCCTTAGCTCAGTTGGTAGAGCATGCGGCTGTTAACCGCAGGGTCGTTGGTTCGAGTCCAACAGGGGGAGCCAAAAGAGACTGCCAATCGGCGGTCTTTTTTTTGCGTCAAAAACAAAAACTCCGCCCTTTTATCCCTTTTCCTTTTTGGGGTTACGGCTCTTTGGCTTCTTCAGTAGGGAGAGCCAAAGCAAGCAAAAGTGTCCCACAAAGGTGCATCCAGGGGCAGGCAAGGCAGCATATGGGCAAGCCCGGGGGCGAGGCAGATGCCGGAAGGATATCCCACAGGAGGTCTGCCTCGGTTTTATCTCTGAGGCGTCTTTTTTGTGGAGGAAAAAACATCGGGGTTGCGGGAAGCATGGAATTTGCGTTTGATGGGAACATCTCGGCCCTTTCTGAAAAAATGAGAAGCATAAAAAAGCCCTCTTCTCATTTTAAGGGAGCTCGGTTTTGACAATTTGCCGATGGGGTGTTGCGATCACTGTTTCTCAGCGTTATCGCCAGCACAGCTCGCATTGACCAGAGGCGTGCTTAAACTCCCAGCGCAGATAGTATCTGCAGTTTTTCCCATCCAGCTCGATTGTCTGGAAGGGAGATTGTTTGCTGAGTTTTAAGAGAGGCTGCTTTTGCTGATCCAGCAGCAGCACTTCGACCTCTCCTTTTGTCAGCTTGGCATCCAGGGCAAAAGTATATCTTCTGCTTTCATCAAATCTCCCCATGTGCCTGACCCATCCGGTGCAGGCTCCCAGCATGGCCTTATCCCTATTTTTTCCCGGCAGGAATACAAAAAATCGCTCCGATACATTTTCTGGTTGCAAGTGTTTTCCAACGGGATAAAAACCTCTGAGAAGGCATAAACATTTCCTCCGCATGTCAACTTCCGGCCTGCAGCGCAGGTAATACACGCTGAAAGTATGGCAGTGTTTTGCTGCGCCATTGCCATGATAAAACACAAGCAGTGCTTTTTCAAGACGGGAAAAGCAGCCGGCAGCTTCCACCCTACCCCCTACGGCAGCCCTGTCTGCGACTTTGCTTCGGATAAGCATCCCCTGCATGTAGAAGCCCCTGCGCCGGCGTCTTGCATGGGAAAAAGACGGGGGAAAAGAGGGATCAGGGAAAAGAAGGGCGCACAGGCAATAAAAATCCCCCCTTCGCTCCCGCAGGAGCGAAGGGGGGATGTGGGTAGTAAGAGACTGTGCCTTTTTGTACTGCAGAGTCTGGATTTCACCCTGGAAATGGATGAAATCCCTGTTCTTCCTGCACACAAAAGACTTCTTCGGTGGAGACGCCGAAAACCTCGGCGATTTTCCAGGCCAGAACCAGAGAGGGGTTGTATCTCCCCTTTTCCAGGTTTCCGATGGTTTTGCGGCGCACACCTACTCTGGTTGCCAGCTCCTCCTGACTTAAGTTGAGCATGGTACGGTATTCCTTCATTTCTGTTTTAACCATTGCACAGCCCTCAGCTTTCACGCAATCCCAACCAGTCGATCAAGAGGGAGTGCGCCACCACAGAAATCACCCAGCCGCCTGCAAATCCGCAGATAAGGGCGGTGTTTGCCGTACGGCCTGCTGCGAAGAGCACAAGCGTCAGCAGCGCGGTAGCAGCCATGCCCCAGGAAAAGGTGCGCGCCGTACACAGACACAGCGTGCTGCCCGGCATCTCGTCGTTCTTGACAAAGCAGTATCTCAAATCGACCGCAAAGGCGAAAAGGCAAAAGACACGCGGTGCTCGGTGAAAAATTTAATGAGGCCGACAGCAAGAGCAGTCCTGTCAGTGCGCGGGCATGGCGTGTCGGCCTGGAGTAAAGATATCACACGAAAAGGGGCATTGTCCGGCACAGCTTGAGAAGTCAATCACGGGAAAAAGGCGGGGGAAAAGGAACTCGTCCTTTTCCCCCGCCGGGAAAATGCGTTTGCAGAACATGCCGGCCCTTGGCCGTGGACTGTTCTCCCCAGTGTCTTTCAAAGAAGGGGACTTGCGGGCGCTTTGAGGGTATGGCAGGCTGCTGCTCAAACCTCCATGAGCATGGGCAAAATGATGGGGCTGCGCTTGGTTTTTTTGTAGACGGCCGAGGAGACGGCGTCCTTCAGCTCATTTTTCATGGAGCTCCAGTCGGTCGTGTTGTTGTCGCAGCAGCGCACCAGCGCCTCTTTTGCGGCGGCGCGCAGGTGGTCCATGAGCTCATCGGCCTCCTTGACGTAGACAAAGCCTCTGGTGAGCAGCTCGGGGCCGGCCAGCAGACGGTGGGTTCCCTTTTCGAGCGTGGCGGTGACGACGATCAGGCCGTTTTCAGCCAGATTTTTCCGGTCGCGCAGCACCACGTTGCCCACGTCTCCGATGCCACTGCCGTCAATCAAAATCTGTCCCGATGGCACGCTGCCGCCGAAGCGCCAGCCCTTTTCGCTGAGCTCAATGACCTTGCCAATCTCGCTGAGCACGATGTTTTCGGGCTCCACGCCCATGGATTGAGCCGTCTTGGCATGGGCAATCATGTGGCGCATCTCACCGTGCATGGGCAGGAAATAACGCGGATGGGTGAGGCCGATGACCAGCTTTTGCTCCTCCTGCGAGCAGTGGCCCGACACATGGATGTCGGCCTGCTTGTTGGTGATGACCTCGGCGCCGCGCCGCATGAGCTCGTTGATGACGTTGCTGACCATTTCCTCATTGCCGGGCACGGGCGAGGCCGAGATGATGACCAGGTCGTTGTCGCCGATGGCCACGTTTTTGTGGTCGGCGAAGGCCATGCGGTAGAGGGCGGAGAGCGGCTCGCCCTGGCTTCCGGTGGTGACGATGACAAGCTGATCGGGCGGGAAGTGCCGCACTTTCTGAATGTCGACCATCACATTGGGCGGCACGTCGATGACGCCCAGCTCAATGGCGGCGTTGACATTGTTGACCATGGAACGGCCGGAGACCGCCACCTTGCGGCCGTGCTTCTCGGCGGCATCGATAATCTGCTTGACGCGGTGGATATTGCTGGCAAAGGTGGTGACGATGATGCGCTTGTCGGTAGAGGCGATAATGCGGTCAAGCGCGGCGCCCACCGTGCGCTCGGACTTGGTGTAGCCTGGCCGTTCTGCGTTGGTGGAGTCGGAAATGAGGGCCAAAACGCCCTCCTTGCCGATTTCTCCAAGGCGGGCGAGATCCATCATCTCCCCGTCGATGGGGGTGGGATCGATTTTGAAGTCGCCGGTGTGGACGATGTTGCCAAGCGGCGTGCGGATACACAGGGCGCAGGCGTCGGGGATAGAGTGGTTGCTGCGAATGATCTCCACCGAGAAGCAGCCGGCCTCCACCACGTCGCCATAGCGAACCTCGTGCAGCTTGGTGCTGCGCAGCAGGCGATGCTCCTGCAGCTTGCTGCGAATCAGGCCGCAGGTCAGGCGCGTGCCGTAGATGGGCACGTTGAGCTGGCGAAGCACATAGGGCAAGGCGCCGGTGTGGTCTTCATGGCCGTGGGTGATGAAAATGCCGCGCACCTTGTCCGCGTTTTTGACGAGATAGCTCACGTCGGGGATTACGGCATCCACGCCCGGCATGGTTTCGTCGGGAAAGGCCAGCCCGCAGTCGACAACCACAATATCGGAGCCGTATTCAATGACGGTCATGTTCTTTCCGATTTCATGCAGTCCGCCAAGGGAGATGATGCGAACCGAAGAGCTGGTTTTTCGCTTGGGGGAGCTCTGCCTGCCAAGAGCGGCGGGAGAGGTCAGGGCGCTGGGGGCAGGGGTAATGGGCAGTTTTTGGGGCTGCGCGGACTTTTTCTTTGAGGGCTGCTTTTTCTTTTTTCCGCCGGCTGGGGCGGCCTCGGCCGCCTTGTCCGCTGCGGCGGCACTGCCGGCAGCAGAAATGCCGGCCCGCCGGGAAAAAAGAGAGGGCATGACCTGCCCCGGATAGGGAGAGGTGCGCTTTTTCTTGGGCGGCTGCGCGGGTGCCGAGGCCTCCGGCGCAGCGCCGGAAGTGTCCTGAGAAGAGCTCTGCGGCGCCTGAGATGCCTGCGCGGCCGGCTTTTTGCGGCGGCGCTTTTGCTTTGCCTTCTTCTCGGCCTCCCTTTCGTCTGCCGACGGACTGAGTTGCGATTCAAATTGTGTTTTCAAATAAATACCTCCGTTATAGGGGAAGGGGCCTTGAAAAAAGCCGCTTTCCATAATCCGGCGCTTGCGCATTTGCGCAAGACTAAGAAAGCCCGTACAGCAGTCGGTAAATCTGACTGTAGAGCATGACGCGCCGGGTGTGTGTTCTGGTTTCAGGGTAGGGCACATGGGAAAGAGTGTGCCCGTCTTTGCTGTAGCGCGTGTCGGCAAGCCAGTCCCGCACGCGGGCGGGGCCGGCGTTGTAAGCGGCAAGCGCCGTAGGCAAGTCGGAAAACTCCGACAAAAGCAGCGCCAGGTTGGCGCAGCCATAGTACAAGTTGGTGTTGACGTCGCTCAAATCGCCCTCCTCGTGGCCGAGCTTAAAGCACAGCCAGTGATAGGTGTCGGGCGTGAGCTGCATGAGCCCGACGGCGCCGGCATGGGAGACGGCGTCCTTGTCAAAGTGGCTCTCGGCCAAAATCAGGCCGGCCACCAGAGAGGAGGGGAGAGAAAAGCGCGCAGCCTCCCGCTCCACAGCGTCGCGATAGGGCAGCACAAAAAGTCGGCGCAGAGCAAAAAAGCCGCAGCCTGCACACAGCAGCAGCACCAAAAGCAGGGCAAGGAGGCGCCGAAGCCCACGGCGGGTATGCAGCCTCACTGGCACAGCCCGAGCTTGCGGGCGATCGCGTCAACCTGCTGCTCGAGCGCGCCGGCGTCGCCGTTGTTGACAATCACATAGTCGGCATGGGACACAAAAAAATCCTCTTCCTTTTGAGCGTCCAGGCGACGCCGCGCCTCCTCCTCCGAGAGGCCGTCACGCTCCATGATGCGCGACAGCATGACCTCGTAAGGCGCAGTGACGGCGATCACGGCGGCCCCCTTCTGCCCGCTTTCAATGAGGGCAATGGCGTCAATCAGCAGGCCCTTTGCGCCCGCAGCACGCTCCCTTTGCTCGATTTGCGAAATGGCCTCCCCCACATAGCGGTGGGTAATGGCCGAAAGAGCCTCGAGCTGTGCAGCGTCCGAAAAGACAATGGCAGACAGGCTGCGCCTGTCGACCGAGCCGTCTGGAAGCAGAACGTCGGGGCCGAAGTGCGCCGCGATTTCGGCGGCACAGGGGGTGCCGGGCTCATAGATGCTGTGAGCTACCTTGTCGGCATCCACATGGACAACGCCGTATTTTTCAAACAACTGCGCCACCGTGCTCTTGCCGGCGCCGCTTTTGCCTGTAATTCCAAATCGAAGCATGGAAATTCCTCCAGCGCGACAGAAGCTGCCGCGGCCAATCCGTGCAAAGCACGGAAGTGATGAGATCATACAAAAAGAGCTGGTTACAGATGTACAACGTGGTGCCCCGCAGCCTTGAGCAGCCGGTTGCGCACAGCAAGGGAGATGCCCTGCTCGCCGGGCAGGGCGCCGTAAATGGCACGCACGCCCGCCGCATCGAAGCTGCGCAGCGCGTCAAAAAGGGCGTGCGCGTGGGCGGCATCGTCGGCCTGCGGGCCGAGGCTTGCCACATGGGCGGCCTGCGGGAAGAGGCCTCGCTGCTCGTCATAGCACAAAATTCCTGTGCCGGGCTCCTTCGAGCGCGCGACGAGCCAGGCCGTGATGTCGGCAGGGCTGCCCTGCGCCAGCGTGAGCGGCGCTGCGGGAGCATAGTGCCGGTATTTCATTCCGGGGGCCATGGGGCGCTGCCCCTCGGCAAGCTGGTGGGAAACGGCGTCGTCCACGCGCACCTCTCCCAACACGCTGCGCAGCATTTCCAGGCTGATCCCGCCCGGACGCAGCAGCACCGGAAGTTCCCCGGCCAGCGAGACCACGGTGGACTCCAGCCCCACGCCGCAATCTCCCCCGTCGATCATGAGGTCGACCCGCCCGTCCAGGTCTTCGAGGACATGGGCAAGCCGTGTGGGGCTTGGACGGCCCGAGCGGTTGGCGGAGGGGGCGGCCACCGGGACGGCGGCCTCGCGCAGCAGCGCGGCTGCAACGGGGTGGGAGGGGATGCGGACGGCAACGGTGTCAAGCCCGCCCGACACCACGTCGGGCACCTGCGGCTGTTTGTTCAAAATGACGGTCAGAGGCCCGGGAGAAAAAGCGGCAAACAGGTCGTATGCCTGCCGGGGAATGTCCCGGCACAGCAAGTCAAGCTGCGACAAATCCGGCAGATGGACGATGAGGGGGTTGTCGGAAGGGCGGCCCTTGGCGGTATAGATGGCGCGCGCCGCCTCGGGGCTGAGCGCATTGGCGCCAAGGCCATAGACCGTTTCGGTGGGGAAAACAACAAGCCCCCCTTCACGCAGGATACGCCCCGCAGAGGCGAGCTCCTCCTGCGCAAAGTCGTCGGGATTGACATGTAAAACCGGTGTGATACCCATATCATGCCTCATGAATCGGAATTATTCGAAAAGCAGCAAAATTTTGTCCTGCACCGCAGCAAAGCAACCGGCCGAGGCCTGCCCCGGTGCGGGCAGGGGAGGCAGCTCTTTCTGCGGACAGGAGGCCCCGCTCCGCCGGCAGCTTTTGGCCTTTGGAAAGCCGGCACCCGCTTTCCAAAGGCCAAAAGCCCTTGCGCATGCAGGGCATGCGCACCGCACGGCGAATGCCGTGGGCCGGCGGCGCGGCAAAAGGGGCGCCCTGATGCAGGAAAAGCCTGGCGGGGGAAGGCACCTCCGTTGCCCCTCAAAGGGCAGGGCGGACGGGGGAGTGTAGCGGGCTTTGGAGCGTGCGGCGCTTCAACCCGCCTGACCGGCCTTGAGCTTTTCGGTCTGATCGGCGGTGATGAGCGCATCGATCATCTCGTCGAGATCCCCGTTGAGAAACGACTCAAGCTTATACAGCGTCAGCCCAATGCGGTGGTCGGAGACCCGGCCCTGAGGGTAGTTATAGGTGCGGATGCGCTCGCTGCGGTCGCCGGTGCCCACCTGAAGACGGCGTTCGTCGGCGCGCGCGGCGTCCTTTTCGGCCTGCATGCGCTCGTAAATGCGCGAGCGCAGGATTTTCATGGCCTTTTCCTTGTTCTTGTGCTGGCTGCGCTCGTCCTGACATTCCACCACAATGCCGGTGGGCAGGTGGGTGATGCGGATGGCGGACTCGGTTTTATTGACGTGCTGCCCGCCGGCGCCGCCAGAACGGAAGGTGTCGATCTGAAGGTCCGCAGGATTGATGTCAACCTCCACCTCTTCGGCCTCGGGCAGCACGGCCACGGTGACGGTGGAGGTGTGGATGCGGCCCTGCGATTCGGTGTCGGGCACGCGCTGCACACGATGCACGCCCGACTCGAATTTCAAGCGGCTGTAAACGCCGTTTCCCTCGATGAGGAAGCTGATTTCCTTGATGCCGCCCAGTTCGGTTTCGTTTAAGGAGAGCACCTCAATTTTATAGTGCTTGGATTCGGCATACATGGAATACATGCGGTAGAGTGTAGCGGCAAAAAGGGCGGCCTCATCTCCGCCGGCGCCGCCACGGATTTCCACGATGACCGACTTGTCGTCGTCGGGGTCTTTGGGGATGAGCAGGATTTTCAGTTCTTCGAGGCAACGCTCACAGTCTGCCCTGCCCTGGCGCAGCTCCTCTTCGGCAAGCTCCTTGAAGTCGGGGTCAAGCGGGGTGGACAGCAGCTCCTTTGCCTCGTCGACACAGGCCTGCGCGGCCTTGTATTCGCGGTATTTTTCAATCACGGGAGACAGTGATTTGAACTCCCGCATCAGGGCTTTGTATTGAGCCTGGTCCTCCACCACGGCGGGATCCATCAAACGCTCGTTGATCTGCTCGAGCCGCGCCTCGGCGGCCGCCAGCTGTTCTATCATGCTTTTGGCTCCTGTAGTTGAGATTTGTTGAGAGAGGCGGGCTTGCCGGGCTGAACGGCTTTTTCGAAAGCGGAGCGGGTCATCCAGATTTCGCGGCCGCACCCGAGACAGCGCAGACGAAGGTCAGCCCCAGTGCGGAGCAGCTCAAAGTGGCGCGCGCCGCAGGGGTGCTTTTTTTTCATCTCAAAGCAATCGCCCACATGAAGCTCCACAGCAGTCGCCTCCGAAAATCAATGTGACGCGCTGCGAGGCGCCACCGGCGCCCCATCTAAATAATTATATCAGCAAAGTAGGGGGAGTGCAAGAAAAATTGAGGAAGAAAAGAAAGAGCGCAGGACGGAAAGGTTTGAAAAGGGCAGCCGAAGCGAGGCTGTTTTTTTAAGCTGCTGCCGCACAGCGCCCTTTTGCACGAGCCTTATTCCAGAAGGCTCATTTCCGGGATGGGGGCATCGGTTTCCCCTTGCTTTCCGCCGAAATAGGCGTCGAGCATGGCTTTTGCAACGGGGGCAATCCCGTTTCCACTGCCAGCATGCTCCACCACTACAGTGATGGCAATTTCGGGCTCCTCATAGGGGGCAAAGCAGACAAAGACACCGTTTGCCGTGCCGGAGGAGACCGAGGCCGTGCCGGTTTTTCCAGCCACGGCAATGGGGTAGTTGCCAAAGACGCCCGAGGCCGTTCCCACCTCGGACACGGCGCGCATCCCGGCCAAAACGGCGGCCAGATTGTCGGGGTCGATGTCAAGCTGCTCCACCACGACGGGCTCAGTCCGTTCGATCTTGGAGGTGTCGTGGTAGCTGCTCACGCCTTCGATGAGCGTGGGCTGGTAGCGCGTACCGCCGTTGGCGAGGGTGGCGATGTAGTTGCACAACTGGATAGGGGTGAAGAGATGGTCGCTCTGGCCGATGGCGGCCTGGATGGTATCGCCGTCGTACCACCTTGCAGCGTTGGCCTCGCGCTCCTCGGGGCCGGCCACGACGCCAGAGGCCTCTCCGGCCAGTTCCACGCCGGTCTTTTGGCCCAGCCCGAAGGCGCGGCTCCAACTGACAAGGTCGTCAATCCCAAGCAGGCGGCCGACCTCGTAAAAATAGTAGTTGCAGGAGTTTTGCAGCGCCTCAACGACGGTCTGCGGGCCGTGCGTGGTGCCGTAGTCGGTATAGACCCAGCAGCGCGGCGTATAGGGAGCATAGTAGGTGTAAATGCCCTTGTCGACGATCACGGTGTCAATGTCGACCACGCCCTCCTCCAGTCCCGCAATGGCCGAAACCATCTTGTAGGTCGAGCCCGGGGCATAGGTGCCCGACACCGCGCGGTTGAACAGAGGCTTGTCGGGGTCTGCCAGAAGCTTGCTGTAGTCGGACAGGAAGGTGGAGAGATCATAGGTGGGATAGGAGGCCATGGCCAGGATTTTTCCGGTGTTGACCTCAATGGCTACGGCGGCGCCGACATTGGCATCGGCGCCGCGACGGTCGGCGCGGGAGGCGCCGGCCGCTGCAATGGAGGTAATGGTGCTCTCCAGCGCGGTTTCAGCCGCCTGCTGCACCGCGCTGTCAATTGACAAAATCACATTGCGCCCCGCCTGAGGCTCCTTGGAGGAGATGACCTCGACGGTTTTGCCGTATAAAGTCTGCTCCACGCGCTTTTCGCCCGCTACGCCGCGCAGGACCGACTCCATGCTTTTTTCGATGCCGTCGAGCCCTACAGTGTCCGAGAGCTGGTATCCCTGCTCGAGATACTGCTCGGCATCGGCCTTGTAGATGGGCCCGGTGCGTCCGAGGATATGGCTGGCAAGGGTGGTGGTGTATTCGCGCACCGGGACCACCTCAACCTCCACGCCCTGAAAAAACTCCTGGCGCTCCTTGATGGCGGTGACGGTGGCAACGTCGACCGATTCGGCCATGGTGAAGCGGGTGAGGCTAGAAAAATCGCTGAGCTCCATCTCGTAGCGCACACCGGCCAACAGGCGCTGCTCCTGAGCAGAGTATGCCTCAAGGGAATAATCTTCAATCAGCCGATCCATGATTTGCTGGGCAGTGGCATTCTCGGGGAGCTCTTTTTTCTCAAGCAGCCGGGCCAGGCGGGTGGCCTGGGTGGTGGAGTCGGGAGCGTCTTCGAGAATGGAGACCGGAGCTTCCGAGAGCGGAAGCGAGTCCACAAAGGCGAGCTGTTCGTCTTGCAGGATGTCAAGCAGGGCGAGCAGAATTTCGTTGGTGCGCTCTTCGGGCAGCAGGTAGCCGTCGAGCTGAACCGAAAAGGCCATGCGGTTGACCACCAGAGCCCGCCCGTAGCGATCGTAGATGCCGCCGCGCGGCGCCGCCACGGTGACGGTGCGGTAGACCCGCCGCTCGCTTTGCTCGCGGTAGCTCTCTCCGTTGACAACCTGCAGATTGGCAAGCCGTCCGGCAAAGAGCAGGGCAAGAAAAACCGCAAGGGCCCCAAGCAGGACATAGCGGCTTTTGTGCTGTTCATAAAGCTTTGCGTCGCGACGATTCATGGGCTACTCCGTTGTGCGCTGGCCGCCGAAGGTGAGGTTCACGCGGCGGGCGACATAGTACAGGGGTGGAAGATACAGCAGCGAGACAAGTGCAGTGGTGGTATAAACTTCGGCTACCCGGAAAAAGCCTGAGAGCTGCGCTGTGATCAGCAGACGCAGCAAAAGGTCTCCGACAATCAGGGCGGCATAAGAGGCAAGGTAGAGCACAAGGGCACAGGAAAAGCCGGGCAGCATGAAGGTTCTGCACACAAAGCCCGACAGGGCTCCGACCAGCAGCAGCGACAGGGCCGCCGCGCCCGAATTTGCGCTGACGGTGGCGTCCAGCGCAAGTCCCAGGAAGAGGCCGAACAGGCCGCCCGTCACCTCCCCCTCAAATACGGCCACGCACACCACGGCAGCCACCGTCATAACGGGGGTGGTTTGGAGGACTTTCCAGCCCGACAGCAGGGTGGTCTGCAGCAAAAAGACGGCAAGCCCCAGCGCGCCGTAGGCGCCAATCACATTGAGACGGCTTTTTTCAATGAGAATCATGAGGCCTCCTCCTGTGTGCCGTCGTCCGGTTGCACGGGGGTGGGCTCCCCTTCCTCAAAGGCCTTGATGATCATGCAGTAGCGGATGTTGGTGAAGTCCACGGCGGGGCTGAGCACGGCATACGAGGAGATGTTGTGCTGCTCTGGCAGCACCTCCTGCACCGTGCCAATCACAATGCCGGAGGGAAACACGCCGCCAAGGCCTGAGGTCTCCACCGTATCGCCCACGGCGGCGGAGGACTCGCTGGGCAGGTAGTTGACGCGGCACAGCCCCTCTTCCCGCAGCTCGGAATCGCCCTCCAGCAGCCCCAGATCCCGCGTGCGGGAGACGACGGCGCCGATGGGGGTCAGCTCGTCAAGAATGGATGTGACCTTGGAATAGGTCAGCCCCACCTCGGTGACGATACCGGCCAGGCCGTCGGGCGTGATGACGGCGTCGTAACGCTTGATGCCGTCCACGCTGCCCTTGTCGACCGTGAAGGTATAAAAAAGATTGTCCGGGTCGCGTGCGATGACCTGGGCGAATTCATATTCAAAGGGGCGCTGCGTCTCGATCACACCGGCAAATTCCCGCAGGCTCTCGTTTTCCTGCTTATAGCGGTCAAAGTCGCGCAGCTTTTGCTCAAGCTCGAGCACCTGCTCCTTGAGCTGCGCGTTTTCCTCCTGCAGCTCGTCGTAGCGCGTGAAATAGGCGAGCTTGTCGGACACAAAGTAGGCGATGCTGCTCACGCCCTTTTGAAGCGGCGTGAGCACCACGCCGAAGATGCTGGAAATCGGGCCGGTCGTGCCGCGCTGGCCTGCGGCGTAAATCGAGACCAGCAGGCAAAGGGCAATGGCGGCGACGGCCAGAAAGAAACGGCGGTTGCGCGGGTTCAAGGCAAAGGGCCCTCCTTTCTTCGGGGCAGAGGAGAAAGGCGCCGCCCGCCGGCTTCCAAGGCAAGGGAAAGGGAGCGGGCTGGAGCAGAGGTGGAAAGAAAGGTGTGCGCACAAAAAGCGGCGCGTCCGGGAGGCTGGCGCAAGGCTTACAAAAGCCAGATGTCAAAATGCTGCCGGAGCAGCTCCGAGAGACGGCACAGGGGCAGCCCCATCACGGCGAAATAATCGCCCTCAATGGAGCGGATCATGGTGGCGGCACGGCCCTGGATGCCGTAGCCGCCCGCCTTGTCAAAGGGCTCGCCCGAGGCGATGTAGCGGTCGATTTCCTCCGGTTCGAGCGCGCGGAAGGTCACACGGGAAGAGACCACGTCGCTGAAGACCTCGCCACGGCAGCACACGGCAATGCCGGTGTGCACGGTGTGTGTCTTGTCCGAGAGCGCCGTGAGCATCTCCCTTGCCTGCGCCTCGTCTTTTGGCTTTCCCATCATCACGCCGTCGAGCTCGACCACGGTGTCGGCGCCGATCACGATGGAAAGCGGGTATTCCTGTGCCACGGCCTGCGCCTTGGCCACCGAGAGCACGGCGGCCTGTGCGCGCGGCATGCTCATCTGATAGCAGCTTTCATCGAGGTCTGCGGGGACGATTTCCAGTTCGCAGGGCAGTTCCAGCCCGCGCAGCAGCGCCTCACGGCGCGGGGATTTGCTGGCAAGTACAATTCTTGTTTTCAAAACCATTTCCTCCAAGCGTAAAATGAAAGGGCAAGGCCCAAAATGATGGCGATGCTCAGGTGAAACGAGAGGCCAAAGGTCAGCTTGACCACGGCCAGATCAACGGTAAAGGGGGTGGGGGAGCCAATGCCGAAGCTGCTGCCGTAGGACAGCCAGGACAGGCCCTTGACGCCCTTTGTCAGCTCCGAGACAAAGGAGCCCAAAATAACGCCCGAGAGCAGCAGCAGGATGCCTGTCAGCCCCTGGGACTTTCCTCTAGAGGCCATGGGAATCCCCTCCTTGCAGGCGTCCGATTCCGGTTGAGCCAAACCCGCCCTCGCCGCGCCGGGTGGGCTCGAGAGCCTGTGCCACGGTGGGCAGGGCGCGGCAGACCGGGAGCAGGGCAAGCTGAGCGATACGGTCGCCGGCGCGAATTGTCACGGCGCTCTCCCCCAGGTTGAGCAGGGCAACGCACAGCTCCCCCCGGTAGTCACTGTCAATGACGCCCACGCCGTTGGCCAGACAGAGCCCCTGTTTTAAGGCAAGCCCGCTGCGGGCAAAAATCAGGCCGACGTGTTCTTCGGGGACGGCTACCGCCAGCCCCGTGGGCACGACAGCGCGCCGGCCCGGCTCAAGTGAAAAGCAGACGCCGGGCGCCGCGCACAAATCCATGGCGGCCGCGCCGGGCGTGGCATATTGGGGCAGCGATGCCCCCTGCGCCAGAGGCAGGCAAGGCAAAACACATTCCATAAAAGTCCTCCTTTGCAAAAACGGTGCAAGAGACAAAAAGCGACAGTGCGGCAAAAAGGCTCTGCCGCAAAAGAGAAACGGGGATGGGAGAGTATTTTGCGGGCAAAGACGCCCGTCACCCCTTTTGCCTCCCTGCATTTCGCCGACACAGGGGAAACCGGTGCCCGGCAAGAAGGAAAGCAAAGGGAAAACCAAACCGAAAAATACGAAGGGAAGAGACATGGGGGCTGCTTCTAAAAGAGCCTGCCATGCTTTCTCTGTTTGACGCTTTTACAGAACGCCCCTGGTATAGAGGCCTCTTGTGAAGTCGGCCAGTTTTGCGTCCCCCTCTCCGAAATAGGCGTCAATCACTTGGGCGCACCGGGCGGTATCCTCGGTGGTAAAAAGCAAAGACGCAAAGTGGACGCGAAGCGAGTGAAACTCCTGCCTGTCAGCCAGGTAGAGGGTTTTGGCGTTGCACAGCACGGTGCGGCAGCTGTCGCCGTCACGCAGCAGGGGCATGGTCTCGCCCATCCGGTCGGTCAGCCCGGCGGGAAGGCGGCAGCGCCCCGTGCAGCCGAACTCATTTGCCGCAGGGCAGTTTTCGCTCAGCATGAGGGGCAGCCTTCCGTAGGCCAGCAGGCCCACGGGCAGGCACTTGTGCAAATCCCGGATCTGGGGGAAGGAGAGCTCGCAGCTCGCCGTCACGGCGCTCAGCCCCAGCTCCTTCATGGCGGCCACGGCCTGCGAGTTGTAGACATTCAGACCGATGTCGCCCACCGGGGCAAGCCCCGCCTCCAGGCAGAGCGACAGATGGCCCAGGTTGTAAATGAGGGCCCTTTTTGCGCCTGCCTGCCGGGCTGCCGCAAGGCGGGCCGACAAAAGAGCAAAATCCTTGTCGCGCGCGCCCTTGGGGATGACGGCGCCCAGGGCAAAGCCCGCAGTGCGCAGGGCGGAAATTTCTGTTTGACGCGTTTCAAACTCGTGAAGCGGGACAAAGCAGCAGTCGGCGCGCACGGCGTTGTCGGGCACCTGGCCGACGCTTTGGAAGATACACAAAAGCTCGCGCTTTGTAACGGGCAGCGCAGGGGGCAGAGAGGGTGCCTCCCCCACCCAGGGAATCTCGTGCGACGGGGCGGGGAGCTGCTCTAAGGCGCTGCGGCGCAGGGCGTTGAGAGCCGAGAGCGGCAGCATGAGCCCAGGCGCGATGTCGCAGCAGATGCTTCTCGCCTCAAAGCCGGTGCCCCCCGTTTTGGAGAGGGCACGCCGGGCATCCTCCTTCGCAAGGGGCCGTGTGCGCGCCGCTTCTGGAACGGGGCCCTCCGCCGTGACCGAAACGCCGCCGCACAGAGCGGTCAGGCGGGCGGGCCGGCCCTCCTGCACCGACAGCGAAAAATCGACCGGGCGGGCAGCCGGCGCAGCCGCCGGAGTCCACTTGTCCACGCAGGCTCTCTCAAAGGCAAGGGCAGATTCGTATTTTTCGGGCACGCGTTCGTCGCGCATGCCGAACATGTCGCGGCCGGTGCGCCCTTCGTAATACCAGTCAGTAAACCCGGCGCGGGAAAAGAGCGTGCCCACCCGCTCCACCTCGCGGCGGGTCGGGGCGCGGCCCTCATCGAGCAGCGTCCGGTAAAGCCGGGTGACGCCCGACACATACTCCGGGCGCTTCATGCGCCCTTCGATCTTGACGCAGCCGATGCCCATGCGCTGCATGTCCTGCAGCTTTGCGGCAAGGCAGGAGTCCTTTAAGGAGAGCATGTGGCGAGGCTGCCCGCCGCCCATGGAATAGGGCAGGCGGCAGGGCCCGGCGCACTTTCCCCGGTTGGCACTGCGCCGGCCCACGACGGCCGAGAGGTAGCACTGGCCCGACACGCTGTAGCACAGGGCGCCATGGCAAAAGGCCTCCACTTCGAGCGGGGCGTCCTTGCACAGCGCGCGAAGCTCCTTTCCCGAGAGCTCGCGGCCTGCCACGGCGCGGGTACAGCCAAGACGCCGCATGCACTCCATGGCCGGCAGCGAGTTGGCGGCGGCCTGCGTCGAGGCAATCACGGGGAGCTCGGGCGCAAGGCTTTGGAGCATGCGCATGAGCCCCGTGTCCTGCACGATGACGGCGTCGACCCCCAGCTCGCACAGCTCTTTGAGATAGGCAGTTACGGCAGGCAGCTCAAGGTCGCTGACAAGCGTGTTGACCGTGACATAGCTGCGCACGCCGTTTTGCCGGCAGAAGGCGATGGCGCGCGCCATATCCTCCCCTTCGAAATTCTGGGCAAAGTGGCGGGCGTTGAAGCCGCCGCCGCCAAAATACACGGCGTCGGCCCCTGAAGCAACGGCGGCGCGTAGTGCCTGCGGCGAGCCGGCCGGAGAGAGGATTTCCATGGCAGGCATCAGCCCCGTTCCCGGCGCAGCTCATCGAGCTCGGCGCGCAGTTTATTCATATCCTCCAGATAGGTGCGAAGCTGCCCTCTCAGATTGTCTGCCGTCTCCTCGGCGCGCCGCTTGCCGTCGGCAAACTGGATGGCGGCGTAAATGGCGGCCATGGTCACGGAGGCGCGGGGGTTTTTGTCAAGCAGCTCCCGCATGGCGGCGTCCACCATGGAGGCGACCTGCTCCACCTCCGTGCGGCCGGCGTCGGTCATCACGCTGTAGGGCGTGCCCATGATTTTGATGGTGTAACGTTCGTTCATCGTGTTGTTCCTCCCCGGGGTATTTTCCCCTGTGTGCGGCACAAGGTGCCGCAAATCTATTTGTCAGACGAAGATGAATCTGGGTATTTGACGGCGCGGCCCCTTTTTACAGGGCGTGCAGCACGGGGCGGCGCTGCTCATAGGTGGCATAGCGCGTAAAACCGGCCTCTTTGAGCACCTCCTGGGTTTCGGACAGGAAGGAGCCGACGTTTTGCTCGTTGTGGCCGTCGCTGCCGATGGTCACAAGCTGTCCGCCAAGCTCCCGGAAACGCCGCAGCAGGGGAAGCGAGGGCACCGGCTCTCCCAGTGAGCGAAAGCCCGAGGTGTTGGCCTCAAGCGCCTTGTCCCGCCGCGCGATTTCGCGCAGCACCTCGTCCACCAGATCGAGGCAGTGGTCAAAGCTCAGCCGGCGCTGCGCGTGAATCATGGCGTAGCGAAGCGGCAGGGAAAGGTGGCCAAAGGAGTCGAAGTCGGCCTCGCGGGCAAGCTCCAGGCATTCCTCCATATAGGCGGTCAGGTAGTCGTCAAGGTTTTCCTGCGTGTAGTCGAAAAAGTAGGCGTCAAAGCCCTTGATGGTGTGCAGCGAACAGATGACAAAGTCGAGCGGCAGGGCGTCGCGCCCGCGCATGGCATGCTCGGGATCCTGCGTCCAGTTGCCGATTTCAAGGCCCAGCCGCAGGCTGATCAGGTGGCCCGTCTCCCTCTGCGCCGCCTCAAAGCGCTCAAGGTAGCGCGCGGCGTCGAAGGGCTTTTTGCGAAGCTGCCAGTCCAGACAGGGCGAGCCGCACTCCCAGTGCTCGGTCACACACATCTCCTGCACCCCCTTTTGGGCGGCGGCCTGCGCCAAATCCACAAGGTCGGTACGCGAGTCGGGAGAGATGTCGCTGTGACAGTGAAAGTCGGACAGATACGCCATGGAAACGGCCTCCTTCAAAGTTTACACGGTTGCAATACAACGGGCGAGAGGGACACGGGACCTTTTTGCCGCCCGATGCGCAAAGCCCCCAAAGAGGGTTAAGCCTTTGTCCTAAGAGGCAAAGCTGGTCTTGCTGTAGTCGTTGCGGCTGACGACGGCGCTGGTCTGCGGCGGGTCAACCAGATAGGAGGCCACCGGCGTGACCGTGTACCACTCCAGCAGGGGCAGGAAGGGGAGCTGCTCGGCCAGCAGCGCCTGCACCTCATACAGCGCCTGCCGGCGCAGCGCCTCCTGGGGCTGCTCAATGGCCCCGTAGAGCTGGTCGCTGACGGTGGTGTTCTGGTAGCGCATGACGTTGAGCTGCCCGCCGATGGCGATGCGGTGCAAAATGGCCTCGGGATAGGGCCCCTGGTAGCCGCCGTAGAGCGTCATCTCGTAGTCTCCCAGGGAGACCACGGTCTCCTGCCACTCTTCAAAGTCGACCTGGATAACGGTGAGCTCAATGCCCACCTCGGCGAGCTGCCTTTTGATAATGGCGGCAAGCTCGGGATAGGGCTCAACGTCGCACACTGTGAGCGTGAGGCGGACGTACCGGCCCGAGTCGTTTTTCTGATAGAGCGACTGCAGGTATTCGTCGGCATGACGCGCATTGTAATCGGGGGTGGTGGCGCTGCTGAGCACCGCGTCTCCAAAGGTAGGCGACAGGAAGGTGGTCGACACGGAGCCGATCCCCTGCAGCCCCTCGGACAGCAGCTCCTCCTTGTCGATGGCCGAGGCCACGGCAAAGCGCAGCGTGGGATTGTTCTGGAAGATGCCCTCGCCCACGTTGAAGGCCAGCTGAATGCGGGTGGCGTCGTCCACCGACAGCAGGGTGATGGCCGGATTGTCGGCATATTCCGTGAGAGACGAGAGCGGCTGCCCCACCGTCAGCGCCTCGAGCTCCCCGTTTTCAAAGGCGGCGCGGGCCAGGCTGGCATTTTCGTAATATTGAAATACAAGCGAGCTGAGCGCCGGCTTGCCGCCGTAGTAGCTGTCGTTTCTCTCCAGCACGATGCGGCCGGCCTCCTCGCTGCGCTCGGCAAAGCGGAAGGGCCCCGTGCCGACGGGATTGGTCACGGCCTCGGCCGTCAGCCAGTCCTTGCCGTCGTAGAGGTGCTTTGGCAGGATGGAAGCCCCCTCCTCGGCCAGCGTGTAGACAAACAGGGGGGAGGGACGTTCAAACGAGAGATGGACCAGCCCCTGTTCGTCGCTCCAGACGTCCTTGACGGCCGAAAACTGCTCGTAGAGCACGCCGCTCTGGCTGCGGATGGCCGAGAGCGTCCACACCACGTCGTCGGCCGTAAAGGGCTGTCCGTCATGCCAGGTGACGCCCTGCCGCAGCGTGAGCGTCAGCTCGGTGGCCGCGTCGTTAAAGCTCCATTCCACGGCAAGGTCGGGCAGCAGCTCGCCGGTGGAGGTCAGACGCACAAGGCGGGAAAAAAGGTTTTCGCTGATGGCCTCGGCATTTTCGTCCATGGCGTCGGGATTGAAGGTGTAGGGCAGGCTGAGCAGGGGAAGGCGCAGCACGCCCTCCCGGATGGCGGCCTGGGCGGTCTCGCCGGCCGGCGCAGTGTCGTCGCCGCAGGAAATCAGGGAAAGACCCATCAGCACGGCCAAGAGCAGGGCAAGTGCAGACGAGAAAATATGCGATGCTTTTCGGGACATAAAATCCTCCTGTTTGGGACATGCGAAAGCAAAAAAAGTTCCGCAGGGAGTAGTGAATGATAACCATTATAGTTTACACCAAAAGACGGGTCGTGTAAATGTCCATCCATTGATTCCCGGGAGAAAGTTTAGTATAATTTTCTCAAAGAACGGTGGGGAAAGAGGGAAGGACAACCGTGGGAACTTTTGTGGATATTTTTTTGTGTGCATCGGCGGTCTTTTTGATGGTGGCGTCGGCGGCAATCCTGTTTGGCGTCACGGCACAAAAGCGGGAGGCGGAGCGGCTGCAAAACGAGCTTGCCGCGCTGCGCAGCGAGCTGCTGTCGGGGGCGTCAAGCGGCACGGCGGAGGTCTTTTCGGCGCTGTCGCAGGCGCAGCAGCAGGCCTGGGAGCGCCAGGACCAGCACCTGCGCGACTTTGCCGGGCAGAGCGCCGCCGGGCAGGCGGCGCTGCAGCAGGCGCTCACGGCGCAGCTTCGCACCATGGAAGAGCATCTCAAGACCTTTTCCCTGCAAAACGAGCAGCAGCTTCAGGGAATCCGCACTACCGTCTCCACCCAGCTTGCCGCGCTGCGGGAGGACAACACGGCCCAGCTTGAGAAGATGCGCGCCACGGTGGACGAGAAGCTGCAAAAGACGCTGGAAGAGCGTCTGGGCCGTTCCTTTGCCACCGTCTCCAGCCAGCTCGAGCAGGTCTACAAGGGCCTTGGCGAGATGCAGACGCTGGCGGTGGGCGTGGGCGACCTCAAGCGCGTGCTGACCAACGTCAAAACGCGCGGCATCTGGGGCGAGGTTCAGCTCGGCGCCATTTTGGAGCAGCTTCTCACGCCCGATCAGTACGCCTGCAACGTAGTGACCAAGCCGGGCGGGCGCGAGCCGGTGGAATTTGCCATCCGTCTGCCGGGCGACGGCAGCCCCGTGTGGCTGCCCATTGACGCAAAGTTTCCCCTGGACGCTTACGGCGAGCTGGTGACGGCGGCCGAGAGCGGCGACCGGAAGGCGGTGGAGGCCGCGTCGGCCGCCCTGCTGCGCCGGCTGGACGGCTTTGCAAAAGACATCCGCGACAAATACGTCAGCCCGCCCGACACCACCGACTTTGCCATCCTGTTTTTGCCCACAGAGGCGCTGTATGCCGAGGTTGTGCGGCTGGGCGCAGTGGAGATGCTCCAAAGGAAATACCGCGTTTCGGTTGCGGGGCCCACCACCATGGGCGCGCTGCTCAACAGCCTCCAGATGGGCTTTCGCACGCTGGCCATCGAGCGCCGCTCGGCCGAGGTCTGGACGCTGCTGGGGGCCGTGCGCACCGAGTTTGACAAGTTTGGGGAAGTGCTGGCCAAGGCACGGCAGCGCCTCTCCCAGGCCGACAGCGAGCTCGAGCGGCTGGTGGGGACGCGCACCAACGTGATTGTGCGCAGGCTGCGCAGCGTGGAGCAGCTGCCCGAGCAGCAGGCGCGCGAGCTGCTTGACGATGCGGTGTCCCCCATAGACCTGCCCGGGCAGTCCTGAGGCCGGGCCTGCACAGACGGGAGGCGTGCGCCGTCAAATGCCGCAGGGGAAAGCCCTGTTGAGAGGAAAAACCTCATAAAGGAGTGGAACATATGGACAAGAACACAACGGCGGCCGGCGCGCTGCGCATGCAGCGCCTGGCAAAGGCGCTGGAGGGCAACAACTTCAACGTTGTCTGTCTTGACAGCAAGGAGCGGGTCATTCCCGCTCAGGAAAAGCTCATTCAAAAGGGGGAGACCGTTTCGGTGGGCGGCTCTATGACGCTGTTGGAGTGCGGCGTCATCGACTGGCTGCGCGGCTGCGGCTGCGAGTTTCACGACCGCTACGCCCCGGGGCTGACGCCCGAGCAGACGGCCGACATTTTCCGGGGAGCCTTCACCGACGATGTCTACCTCACCTCGACCAACGCGGTGACCGAGGCGGGCGAGCTGGTCAACATGGACGGAAACGGCAACCGTGTGGCGGCCATGCTCTTTGGGCCAAAGCGCGTGATTGTCATTGCGGGCATGAACAAGCTGGTGGCAGACGTCCCGGCGGCCTTCGCCCGCATCCGCGAGGTGGCCGCCCCCGCCAACGCGCTGCGCCTTGGGCTGTCGACGCCCTGCGCCGCCACCGGGCGCTGCATGGACTGCGCTTCGCCCGGAAAGATCTGCCGCAAGGCCACCATCATGGGCTCGCAGGGCGACAAGCAGCGCGTGACCGTCATTTTGGTCAACGAGGCCCTGGGCTACTGAGAGAAGCCTTCTTTTTTGGCCGGATAATAGGATGAAACACCGCCCGTCTGCCGGGTTCCCCGGCAGACGGCCACGCCCCCAAAAAGCAACGCTTTTTGGGGGCGTGGTCTTTACGTAGACGCCGCCTTTGCCGTGAACCGGGGACAGGCCCGGGCCGCCGGAGGGCAGAGGCTTTGAAAAGAGGCTGCCGGAACCTCAGAGGTGCAGGACGCAATGATGCAGCAGGGCGCAGGCGGGGAGGGGCAAAGCCATGGCAGCGCCAAAGAGGAGCCGGAGCATTCGGGATGCAGGTGCCGACCCAAAAGCCTGCGCGGGAAAAATGCAAAACAACGGGCGGCAGGAGGCCGCAGGCGACATTTCCAAAGAAAAAAAACCCGGGGTGCGGTAGAAACCGCGCCCCGGGGGTTTTTTGAGGATTTTTCTTGAGAAATGCCCCAAACGATTTATTTTTCGGCAGCTCTCTTGGCCAGCGCCTCATACCGCTCTTTGGCCTGACGCGCCGCGTCGGCAAAGAGAACCTTGGCGCGATCGGGGAAGGAGAGCTCCAGCGAGGTATAGCGCACCTCGTTTTGCAGGAAGTCGCCGTAGGCAACCGAAGGAGCAGGAGAGTCGAGCAGGAAGGGGTTTTCTCCGCGCTGCTTGCGGCGGGGATCATAGCGGAAGTTGAACCAGTAGCCCGCGGCCACGGCGGCCTTGGACTCGGCCTGGGCAGCGCCCATGCCGGCCTTGATGCCGTGGTTGATGCAGGGGGCATAGGCCACGATGAGGGAGGGGCCCTTGTAGCTGCCGGCCTCGGCAATGGCGCGCACGGCGCCGGCGTAGTCGGCGCCCAGACAGATGGAGGCCACATACACGTTGCCGTAGCTCATGGCGATGCCGGGCAGGTCCTTCTTGCCGGTGGTCTTGCCGGCTGCGGCAAACTGCGCCACCGAGCCGGTGGGCGTCGCCTTGGAGGACTGGCCGCCGGTGTTGGAATAGACCTCGGTGTCAAAGACCAGCACGTTGACGTCGTCGCCCGAGGCGAGGACGTGGTCAAGGCCGCCAAAGCCGATGTCGTAGGCCCAGCCGTCGCCGCCGAAGATCCAGATGACCTGGCGGGGCAGCAGGTCCGCGTTTGCCAGAATGGAGGGCTTGAGGGGAGAAGGACAGTCAACGGCGTCTTCCATGGCCTTGACGACGGCAGCGCCCGCCTCACGCGAGAGCTCGGGATCGTCCTTGACTTCCAGCCAGCGTGCGCAGGCTTCGGCCTGGGCGACCCACTGGGCGTTGCCGCGCTTTTTGCCCTCTTCCAGAGATTCGGCGAACTTGGTGCAGTCGTCAATGAGCTTCTGACGGCGCTGGTTCACGGCAAGCGCCATGCCGTAGCCGTATTCGGCGTTGTCCTCAAACAGGGAGTTGGCCCAGGCGGGACCTCTGCCCTGCTTGTTCTTGGCGTAGGGCACCGAGGGAGCGGAGCCGCCCCAGATGGAGGAGCAGCCGGTGGCGTTGGCCACAAACATGCGGTCGCCATAGAGCTGCGTGACCAGCTTTGCATAGGGGGTCTCGCCGCAGCCGGCGCAGGCGCCCGAGAATTCGAGCAGAGGGGTCTTGAACTGCGAGCCCTTGACGGTGTCGGCGGCAAAGGGCAGGGTCTTTTCCTCCACCTTGCTCACGGCGTAGTCAAAGCCCTCCTGGTCGTCCATGCGCTCGGCAAGCGGCGCCATGACAAGCGCCTTCTCCTTGGCGGGGCAGACGGTGACGCAGCTGCCGCAGCCGGTGCAGTCAAGCGGGGAGATGGTGACGGCAAAGCGCAGGTCCTTGCAGTCCTTTCCGGTCATGGGGACGCCCTTCAGGCTGGCGGGTGCGGCGTCGGCCTCCTGCTGCGTCATGGCGACGGGGCGGATGGCGGCGTGCGGGCAGACCAGCGAGCACAGGTTGCACTGGATGCACTGGTCGGGCTTCCACATGGGCACGTCGACGGCGATGCCGCGCTTTTCGAAAGCGGAGGTTCCAAGCGGGAAGGTGCCGTCGGCTCTGTCGGCAAAGGCAGAGACCGGCAGGCTGTCGCCGTTTTGGGCGTTCATGGGCACCATGACCTCGCGCACAAACTTGTGCAGCTCGTCCTGGCCCTCGATGACGGCGGGCGCCGCATCGTCCGAGGCGTCCTTCCAGGACTCGGGCACCGGCACTTCCACAACGCCCGAAAGGCCTCTGTCGATGGCGGCGTGGTTGCGGGCCACAACGGCCTCGCCCTTGGAGCCGTAGGTCTTGGTGGCGGCGTCCTTCATCTTGGCAACGGCCTCTTCCAGGGGGATGATGCCGGTCAGCTTGAAGAAGGCGGCCTGGAGAATGGTGTTGATACGGCCGCCCATGCCGACCTCGCGCGCGATGTCGACACCGTCGATGATGTAAAGGCGGCAGTGCTTTTGCGCCAGGTCGCGCTTGACCGAGGCGGGCAGCTCGTTTTCAATGGTCTCGGGGGTGGCGGAGGTGTTGAGCAGGAAGGTGCCGCCCTCCTTGAGGTCGCTCGTCATGTTGTACTTGGTGAGGTAGGAGGCGTTGTGGCAGGCCACGAAGTCGGCCTTGTCGATAAAGTAGGTCGACTTGATGGGCTGCTTGCCAAAGCGAAGGTGCGACACCGTGACGCCGCCCGACTTCTTGGAGTCGTACGCGAAATAGGCCTGGACGTTGAGGTCGGTGCCGTCGCCGATGATCTTGATGGTGTTCTTGTTGGCGCCCACGGTGCCGTCGGAGCCCAGTCCCCAGAACTTGCAGGAGACGGTGCCGGCAGGCGAGGTGTCGGGCGCGGGCAGACGGGTCAGGGAGTGGCCGGTGACGTCGTCCTCAATGCCCACCGTGAAGCGGTTTTTGGGCGTCTTCTGAGAGAGATTCTCAAACACGGCGAAGATGCAGGAGGGGGGGACGTCCTTGGAGCCGAGGCCATAGCGGCCGCCCACCACGACGTCGACGCTGCGGCCGGACTGGGCCAGCGCCGTGACAACGTCGAGATACAGGGGCTCGCCCAGCGAGCCGGGCTCCTTGCAGCGGTCGAGCACCGCAATGCGCTTGACGCTTGCGGGCAGGGCATCGACAAAGCGGTCGATGGCAAAGGGACGGTAGAGGCGAACCTTGAGCAGGCCGACCTTCTCACCCTTTTGCATCAGGTAGTCCACCACTTCCTCGGTGGCGTCGCACACCGAGCCCATGGCCACGATGACGCGCTCGGCCTCAGGATGTCCGTAGTAGTTGAACAGGCGGTAGTCCGAGCCGGTCAGCTCGTTGACACGGCGCATGGCGTCCTCCACGACGGCGGGGAGCTTCTCGTAGTAGGGATTGGCGGCCTCCTTGGCCTGGAAGAAGATGTCGGGGTTTTGGGCAGAGCCGCGCAGCGCCGGATGCTCGGGGTTGAGCGAGCGGGCACGGTAGTCGGCCACCGCCTGACGGTTGAGCATGCTGTCGAGCTGCTCGTCGCTCCACACGGCCACCTTCTGGATTTCGTGGGAGGTGCGGAAACCGTCGAAGAAATGCAGGAAGGGAACCCGGCCCTCAATGGCCGACAGATGGGCCACTGCGCCAAGGTCCATGACCTCCTGCGGATTGGTGGAAGCCAGCAGCGCAAAGCCGGTCTGACGGCAGGCCATAACGTCCTGATGGTCACCGAAAATGGAGAGCGCGTGACCCGCCAGCGCGCGCGCCGAGCAGTGGATCACGGCGGGCAGAAGCTCGCCGGCCATCTTGTAGAGGTTGGGCACCATCAGCAGCAGGCCCTGCGAGGCGGTGAAGGTCGTGGTCAGGGCGCCCGCCGTCAGCGAGCCGTGGACCGCGCCGGCGGCGCCGCCCTCCGACTGCATCTCGGCCACCTTGACCTGCTGGCCGAAAAGATTTTTGCGGCCCGAAGCCGACCAGTCATCCACCAGCTCGGCCATGACCGAAGAGGGGGTGATGGGGAAGATGGCTGCCACTTCCGTAAAAGCGTAGGCCACATGGGCGGCCGCCGTGTTGCCATCCATGGATTTCATGGCGCGTGGAGCGTTAAGGGGGGGCATGTCTCATTCCTCCTAGGTGTTAAAGTTACAGAAAGTTGGTAAAATACGCAAAAAAATCAGGGTATTTTTGTGAAAAAGCCCTAAATTAGTTTCAGGATACCATAAAAGCGTCCGCAATGCAATAAAAAAACCGCCCAAAAAGGGCGGGTTTGGGACGCGGACATTTGTATGCTATTCAGAAACGGTCAGCAAAAAGGCAGCAAAATCAAAGGATTTGTGCCAAAAAGTAGCCCAGTGCCAGAAAAAGCGCGCTGCCGAAAAGGACAGCGGGAATGAGCCATTTGCGTTTTCTGCTTTGTTTTCTGGATGATTTTCCAGCGCTGGCGGCAATCAGCCGGTGGGCCTCGGCCGCCAGATCGGCGTCTGCCGCACGCACGGAGGGATCCACGATAAAAATGGCTTCTTCGAAGTAGTCGCTGCCCGTATCTCGCACGACAATCACCTGTTTATTGAGTCCCCGTATCATCCTGCGGCGCCTCCCTGCGTTTGATTTTTTGCAAAAACACTGCAAAGGTATTGTGGTTTGATTGCCGGGGTTTATACGTTGAAGGTGCAGGAAGATATTTTTAAAAAAGGCAAATTTCCCGCGGCATTGCCATTGGCTTTGGGGTGTGATATGATATCAAATATGACAAGGAAAGACATGAGAGCATTGCTTTTTTCAACAGATGTTCCGCCTGTTTTACTGGCGCCCATGGCAGGGATCACCGATTTGGTGTTTCGCCGCATTTGCCGCAGCTTCGGGGCGGACGGAGCCGTCAGCGAAATGGTCAGCGCCAAGGCGCTGTGCTTTGGCGATAAAAAAAGCCGCAGGCTGTGTGAAATTGACGATTCGGAGCGGCCGACCGGCATCCAGCTCTTTGGTCACGAACCGCAGACGCTGGCGCAGGCGGCGCGCATCGTCTGCGCGTTTTCTCCCGACTGGATTGACATCAATATGGGCTGTCCCGTACACAAGGTGGTTTCCAGTGGGGACGGCAGCGCGCTGATGCGCGACCCAAAGCTCATTTTCCGCATTGTGCAGGCCGTGACGCGGGAGGTTGACCTGCCGGTCACGGTCAAGCTGCGCGCCGGCATTGGCGGCGTGGAAAATGCGGTCGAGTGCGCGCAGGCGGCGCAGGAGGGCGGCGCGGCGGCCGTTGCGGTGCACGGGCGCATGCGCGAGCAGTTTTACGCGCCGTCGGCAGACTGGGGCGTCATTGCGCGGGTCAAGCGGGCCATTGATATTTCTGTTTTTGCCAACGGGGATATCGACAGCCCGTCGGCGGCGCTGGAGGCGTTGGCACAAACGGGGGCCGACGGGCTGATGGTGGGCCGCGCGGCGCTGGGCAACCCCTTTTTGTTTGAGCAGATCAAGGCTGCTCTGCTTGGCATGCCCGAGGTGCCGCCGCCTTCGCCCCATCGCCGGCTGGAAGTGGCAAGGCGGCACATCCATGAGCTGGTGCAGCTCAAGGGGGAACACATCGGCATGCTGGAGGCGCGCGGGCATATGGGATGGTATTTCAAGGGGATGCGCGGCGCAGCCTCCCTTCGGGAAAAATGCAATAAGCTCACCACGATACAGGAACTCGATACGCTGATAGACGAGGCGATATCGATGCAGAAAGGATAAGACCATGCAGGATACGAGGAGCGACGCCGAAATCGTACAGGCTGTGCTGGACGGCGATGCCAATGCCTTTGAGGCATTGGTGCTGCGATATCAAAAAAAGGTCTATAACACCGTGCTGCGACTGGCAGGAGACTGTGCGGAAGCGGAGGATCTCTCGCAGGAGGTTTTTCTCAAAATTTTCAAAGGGCTGTCGTCTTTCCGCGGCGAGAGCAGCTTTTCCACATACATTTACAGGGTTGCGGCCAACACGGCCATTGACGCGCTGCGGCGCAGGGAGGCTCCCACGGTGAGCCTTTCGACCGAAAACGAAGAGGGCGAGGAGTTTGAGCTGGCGCTGCCCGATGCCGGCCCTCTGCCGGTGGAGATTCTGGAGAGCCGGGAGCGCAGGCAGGCCATTCGGGCGGCCATTGACGCCCTGCCGGAGCACCATCGTGCGGTGATTGTGCTCCGGGAGATGGACGGCATGTCCTATCAGGACATTGCGCAGGCTATGGGGCTGACCGAGGGAACCGTGAAAAGCCGCATCAACAGGGCGCGCGGCAGACTTCGGCAGCTTTTGCTCGAGGGGAACTTTTTTGAGGAACGCACGACCAAAGAAACAGAAAAAGACGCTCAGGCGAAAAAGGAGGTGCGGCAGGCATGACCTGTGAGGAAGTCAAACGGAGCATGGAGCTTCCCCTGGAATGGCATACGTCTGACGAACTCCGGGAGATGTGGCGGCATATCGGCCTTTGTGAAGACTGCAGCAGGGCTTTCGGCTGGCAGTTTCAGCTCTGGTGGCTGATGCAGGACGCGATGGAGGAGCCGCCGCCCGGTCTTGCCGAGCGCATCATGATCGACGTGAAGGCAGCGCAGCCCGACAAGGTGCGCAGCCTGCCCTGGTGGAGGCGCCGCAAGGCGCTGGCGGCGCTGGCTGCGGCGCTGGCCATTGCCGTCTTTTCACCGGTGGTAATGCGTGCGGTGCAGTCGGGGATGGCGTCGGAACAGAATGTGCAGCAGAATGTTTTGCAGGGGCAAACGCAGGACAGCGGGGTAACGGGTCCGGTTGCGAGCTCGTTTTTGCTCTCCTCCCCGGCAGAAGACACATCAGACGGCGGTTTTTCTGAGGATGGGGGAAAAGGAGCAGAGGGGACGGTGCTTGGACTGCAGCAGCCGGGGAGTTTTGCGCAGGAGAGTGAAAACGCCGCCATTGCCGGCAATGGCGGCAGCGACAGGACTTCTCCTGTCGCTGAAAATGATTTGTTTGTGGGAACGCAGGGCGCCTGGCGGACTTATGCGGCGGCCAAGCACATGCTGGTGGACTGGAGAGCGTTTTTGCCCACCGAGTTTGTCAAAGATCCTTCACAGGTGACGCTGGTGCTCTATGTGACCCTGCCGCCTGAAAATTATATCGAGCATGTGGAAAATGATGCGGCCGACTGCTATGTGCTGGAGGCCGTAGGAGGATATGCGCTGTATCTTGTACAGGACTGAGGTGGTTTTTAAAAAAATTCTCTTTCCGGCAGCGCAGGAAAACAAAAAAGCAAGAGGGCAGACACATTGGTGTCTGCCCTCTTTTGCTTTGTTTAACGGGAAAACAGGGACCTCTGCCATACACGGGGGCGCTTTGGGAAAAATGCGCTGCACAGGGCAACAAAGAGCGCGGGAGGGGGTCAGGACTGGGCCTGCAGGATTTGCTGCGCGGTTTTTCCCGCAGGGCGGTTGAAGCGGCCCAGGGAAAAGAGCTGATCGGCGTCGCCTGTGAGATAGTTGACCTCCTCCAGGCAGGTCAGCGCGGCCTGAAACCCCATTTCTTTCAGCACGGGGAGGGCCTCTGCGCTGACGCTGCCGAAGGGGTAGGTGAAGGCGGTGGGCGTGATGCCGCACCAGTATTCGCACAGCGACTGCATGCGGCTGACGTCGTCGCGAAGGCGCTCCTGGTAGTGGATCACCTCTTCGCCGGAGACCTTCATGGAGCCCTTTTTCTCCCCGTCATAGGTATGCAAATCATAGGAGTGGTTTTGAATTTCAACCAGGCCGCTTTGGGCCAGCTCGTCAATTTGCATCCAGGTACAGTGCGAGTAGTTGATGTGGTGGTCTTCGGTCTCGGTATATTCGTCGGCGTAGCGGCCGATGACCGAGAGCACCGCTTTGCAGTTTCGCTGCTGCAGGATGGGAAAGGCGTATTCGTAAAAGCTCTCGTAGCCGTCGTCGAAGGTAATCATGACCGGCTTTTGGGGCAGGCTGCCCCTGCCGTTTGCCCAGTCGATCACCTGGCCGACCGTGACGGTTTCGTATCCCTGTGACAGCAGCCAGTCGAGGTCGGCGGCAAAATCATCGGGGGAAATCACATATTTTCCGTGGCGCGAGCTCTCCTTGAGCAGATGATGATACATGAGGATGGGCAGCTCCACAGCCACGGAGCCCTGTGCAACACGGGCGGCAGGCATGCCCCGAAGCAGCGACACGGCCAAAAGGCCGGCGAGCAAGAGGGCTCCTCTTTTCTTTCGTTGTTCCTGCATGGCCTGCGGCAGCTCCTTTCTTTGCAGCGTAGCGGGATGTCCTGGAAAAGGCATGGCCTTTTTATGTATATCGGCAAGGCCCGTCCCGTTATGACCCCTTTTTGGGGACGGGGGGAATTTCAAAAACCCATCCCCGGAAGTTCCCCGCACCGACTTTTTGTAAACACAGTTTGCACAAAAAAGGCTGATACCTTGAAAGCAGAATTGAGCGGCAGGCCGGGATGACAAGCCATGGCAGCGCCGTTTTGGAGGTGTACGGTCAATGAAAGAGCACGATGAGACAGTGCGGTGCGAGCAGGGGCAGCAGCAAATACACAAGCAAGAGCAGGGGCAGGACACTGTCAAAGCGGCAGACAGGAAGAAAAAGGGACGACCAAAGAAAAAGCTGCTCTATGCGGCGGCGGTCGTTGTCCTGTGCGCGGCGGTCGGCATCCGGCTGGCCATGCCGTCTGCCTCGGAGCAGACGGGAGAGGCCACGCTCACGGCGGCCCAGGCGCAGCGCGGCGACATCACGGTTTCGGTTTCGAGCTCGGGCACCGTGCAGCCCATTGAGCAGTATGACATCTCCTCCCTTGTCTCAGGGGATATCCTAGAGGACTATGTGGTGCTGGGGGCGGAGGTGGAGGCCGGCGAGCTGCTGTATGTCATTGATTCGTCCTCGGCCGAAAACAGCATCAAAAAGGCCCAGATCCAGATGGAGCAGCAGCAGCTTTCCTATCAGCAGGAGCAGGAGTCCATTGCGGCGCTGACCGTTCGCGCCCCCATTGACGGGGTGATCACAAACCTCTATGTGCAGGAGGGGGACAGCGTGGGCAACGGGGCGCAGCTTGCCGACATCGTCGACTCGTCGCGCATGACGGCCACTCTGGCCTTCCACAGCGCAGACGTGGAGCAAATCGGCGTGGGACAGCAGGCCACCGTCTCCCTGGAAGAGAGCGGCGATGTGCTGCAGGGGATTGTCACGGCCAAGACGACCGGCGCCACCGTGACCGAGCTTGGCAACATGGTGGGCTATGTGACGATTGAGTTTGACAATCCGGGAGTGCTGTCCGAGGGCGTCAGCCTGACGGGGGTGGTGGGAGACTTCGCCTGCGTGCAGGCGGGGCAGGCCTCCTACGCCGACTCTGTGACGGTGACGGCCGGCGCCTCGGGCGAGGTGAGCGGCTTAAACGTGCGGCAGGGTGACTCGGTGCAGCAGGGCGAGCTGCTCTTCACGCTGGAAAACTCCTCGCTGCTGGTCAGCAGCCAGTCGTCGGCGCTGTCGCTGGAAAACGCCGAGATTTCGCTGGCCGACAGCTATGACGCGCTAGACGATTACCAGATTACCGCCCCCATCAGCGGCACCATCATTCAAAAGGATTACAAGGCCGGAGACACCCTTGACAGCAGCAAGACGTCGCTGGCTGTTGTGGCCGATATGAGCAGCCTCGCCTTTACCATGCAGATTGACGAGCTCGACGTGCAGCAGCTCTCGGAGGGGCAACGCGTGATTGTCACGGCCGATGCCGTGGAAGGCAAGAGCTTTGACGGCGTGATCACCTCCATCGGCATCATCGGGACGTCCTCCTCCGGCGTGACCACCTACCCCGTGGAGGTGGTCATTGAGGAGTATGAGGGCCTGCTGCCCGGAATGAATGTCACGGCGGAAATTATCACCGAAGAGGCAACGGATGTCGTGCGCATCCCGGTGGCCGCCCTCAGCCGAGGCGACGTAGTGCTGGTGACGCAGGAGTATGCGCAGAAAATCGGGGCGCAGCAGGCGCAGGAAGAGGGCTCGGCCACGGCCCAGGCGGGAGAGATCGTCACGCTGGGCACCGAGCCGCAGGGCTATGTATGGCTCAAGGTGGAGACGGGCCTGTCTGACGGCGACTATGTGGAGGTTACGGCCGGGCTGGAAGAGGGAGCGCAGGTCTATGTCAGCAGCAGCGTCCAGAGCAGCTCGGACAGCACGCAGGGCTCCGGCATGGGAATGCCCGGCGGTATGGGCATGGGCTCGGGAATGCCCTCGGGCGGCATGTCGGGAGGACGTGCAGAGGGCGGCATGCCCGGCGGCGGCCCGGGAGGATTCTAGGAGGTGAGGACCATGCAGGAAAACCGACATCATGCGCTCATTGAATTTTCTCACATTTCCAAGATCTATGAGATGGGAGAGTCGGAGGTTTACGCCGTCAACAACGTTTCCTTTCAAATTCAAAAGGGGGAATTTGTGGCCATCGTAGGTCAGTCCGGCTCGGGCAAGTCGACCTGTATGAACATCATCGGTGCCCTGGATGTCCCGACGCTGGGCGAATACTTTTTGGACGGACAGGAGATCTCGGGCTTTGACGACGACGAGCTGGCCGATATCCGGGGAAAGATGCTGGGCTTTGTCTTCCAGCAGTACAACCTGATCGCAAAGCTCGACGTCTATGAAAATGTGGAGCTGCCGCTCATCTATGCCTCGGTCCCCGAAAAGCAGCGAAGGGAGCGGGTCATGCAGTCGCTTGAGCGCGTCGGTCTCAAGGACCGCGTGCATCACATGCCAAACCAGCTCTCGGGCGGCCAGCAGCAAAGGGTGTCGATTGCCAGGGCGCTGGCGGGCAACCCCTCGGTGATTTTGGCCGACGAGCCCACCGGAGCCTTGGACTCCAATACCGGTAAGGAGGTTTTGGCGTTTTTCAAGGAGCTGCACCGTGAGGGCAACACCATCGTGCTCATCACGCACGACAACGGCATTGCCGCACAGGCTCCGCGTGTGCTGCGCCTGGCCGACGGCAGGCTGGTGGACGACTGCAGCGGGGCGCAATTTCGGGATCGGCTTCGCACCCTGCAAATGGAGGAGGCGCCGACATGAAGCTGACACAGGCGTTTGCCATGGCGTGGAAGAGCATGTCTCAAAGCAAGATGCGGTCCTTTCTGACCATGCTGGGAATCATCATCGGCGTTGCGGCTGTCATTGTGCTGGTTTCGCTGGTCGGGGGCTTTTCTGCCGACCTCTCCTCCTCGTTTGAGTCCATGGGCACGACAAATTTGAGCGTCATGCTCATGGGCAGAGGGGGCAGCACCGTCATGGAGCCCGACGAGATGATGGCGCTCAAGGAGCAGCACAGCGATTTGCTGTCGCTGTGTTCTCCCGAGGTCTCGGTGTCGGCGACCCTCAAGCACGGGACGGCCTCCATGACGGCCACCGTTACGGGAGGCAGCGAGGACTACCATCTGCTAAACGGCTACACGCTGGCACAGGGACGCGCCGTGGCCTATGCGGACCTCTCCGCCCGCTCCAAGGTGGCCGTCATCGGCTCCTATGTGGCACAGGAGCTCTTTGATGCGGGGCAGGCGGTGGGCCAGACGCTGAAAATCAACGGCGACAGCTATACCGTGGTGGGGGTGTTTGAGGAGCTGGGGGATTCCAGCGAGAGCTCGGCCGACAACGTGGTTGTCATCCCCTACACCACGGCGCAGCGCCTGGGGCGCAGCGCGCGCATCACCAGCTACACCCTTTCCGCAACGTCGACAGACACCGTAGAGGCCGCTATCGAGCTGCTGGAGAGCACGCTGTATGAGAAAACGGGAAATGAAGACTATTACCATGTGTCGAGTGTTTCGCAGATGCTCGACACCGTCAACGAGCTCACGGGCACGCTGACGCTGGTTTTGGTGGGCATTGCCGGAATCTCCCTTTTGGTGGGCGGCATTGGGATTATGAACATCATGCTGGTGTCCGTGACCGAGAGGACCAGGGAGATCGGCATTCGCAAGAGCCTTGGCGGCAAGCGGCGCGACATATTGCGCCAGTTTGTCATTGAGGCCGCCGTCACCTCGGCGGTGGGCGGCGTGGTGGGCATCGTTTTGGGCATCATTGCCGCCTATGTCATCGGCAGCCTGCTGAGCATGACGGTGGTCATCTCGGGCACGGCCGTGCTGATTGCCTTTTCGGTGTCGGTGGGCATCGGGATTTTGTTTGGCTATTCGCCGGCGGCAAAGGCGTCGAAGCTCAACCCCATCGAGGCGCTGCACTATGAGTGAGCGCCCATGCCAGGCGCCCTGCGGGGGGAAGCCCCGCCTTAGGACGCAAAATGATTTTGAAAAGCGGCATGCCGTGCGCCGGGGCAATAGCCCTTGGCGCATGCCGGCCGTAAAAGCAGGAGGGAACTCAAGTGAAAAAGATGGTTTGTCTCATGCTGTCAGCCTGCCTTGCGTTGGGCACTCCCCTTACGCTGGGAGCACAGGCGGCCGACACCACGGTGGAGCAGGTGCTCAACGCGCTGGGGATCATGACCTATGACGAGAGCGGCAGCTTCCAGGGAGGCGCCACGCTGACCAGGGCGCAGCTTGCCAAGATTTTGGTGATGTCGTCAAGTCAGAGGGGCTCGGTGGGAGAGAGTGTCAGCGTTTCCCCCTTTTACGACGTGCCCTACACCCACTGGGCGGCGCCGTACATCACCATGGTGCGCGACGCCTCGGTCATGCGGGGCTACACCGACGGCTCGTTTCGCCCCGACCAGCCTGTGCTCTATGAGGAGGCCGTCAAGTCGGTGATGAGCCTTTTGGGCTACACGACGTCGGATTACGCGGGCGGCTACCCCACGGGGACGCTGTCAAAAGCCCTGTCGCTGGGGCTGCTTGACGGCGTGAGCGGGCAGCAGGGCTCCTCCATGACCAGGGACGCGATGGCGCAGATGCTCTACAACGCACTGTGCACCGACACCAAGAGCGGCGAAAGCCTTGCGCAGACGCTGGGATACACGCTGTCCGACGGACAGCTCTCGCTGGGCGACGTGATCAGCGACGCCGCCAAGGGCCCCGCCACCCTTACGCCCTCCACCACGCTGGCTTCCCTCGGGCTCTCGCAGCCCCTTGTCTACCGCAACGGCTCGCTGGCGGACGAGAGCGACCTTGCCGCCTACGACATCCTGTATTATTCCGTGGCGTCTGACACCGTGTGGGCTTACAGCGACAAAAAGTCGGGCACGCTTGAGCAGATTTCCCCCAACAAAGAGGCCCCCGTTTCGATCACCGTCTCGGGCGTCACCTACAGCCTGAGCACGTCGGCCGCCAAGGCCGCCGTCGGCCTGGATGGTCTGGAAACGGGAGACATCGTCACCGTCCTGCTCGACCGCGACGGCGGTGCGGCCGACGTCTATCACGCCTCCGAGATCTACGATACGCAGCTCGGCGTGGTGACGCAGGCCGGCACAAAAACGCTGTCGGGGGCGTCCACCTATTACGTCACGCTGCTTTTGACCGACGGCTCCACGATGGACGTGGCCTGTCAGTCCGACCGCTCTTCCCTTGTGGGGAGAGCGGTCAAACTCTCTTACGCAGCGGGCGGGGCAAGCATTTCCACCACCGCGTTGTCAGAGGTTGTCGGAGAGGTCAGCGCCTCGGAAAGGACCATCGGCTCAAAGTCGCTCAGCGACGACGTGAAGATTCTCGATCTGTCCGGGAAGGGCACGAGCGTTTTTGTCTCGCTCTCGCGCATTGACGGCCTGTCGCTGGGCTCTGATTCGGTGCTGCTGACGACAACAAACAGCGACGGGGAGATCAACGGCATGATCTTAAACGACGTCACGGGCGACGCGCACAGCTACGGCTATGTCACCTATTCCAGCCAGGACGAGGACGACGCGGCCTCCCCCTCTTACCGCGTGGACATTGCCGGCACGGTGTCCTCGGTGTCGGGCGGCAGCACCTGGTACAATGTCTATTCCGGCGCGGCGCAGATCACCAAAGACGTCTTTGGCACCATTTCCTCGATGCGCAACCTGACGCGCCTGTCGGGCAGCATCGCCTCGGTGTCGCCGGTGCAGCTTGTTACGACCGACGGCCAAAGCTACGCCTTGAGCGGCAGCGTGGCAGTCTATGACGCGTCGGGAACGCAGATGCGCTACGCCAGCATTGACGAGCTGATGGAGGCCCAGCCCTCCTCCCTTCAGGCGTATTACGACAAGCTGCCCTCCGCGGGGGGACGCATTCGGGTGATTGTCTACAAATAAGGGCCAAGGGCTTCCCGCTTAAGGGCATTGGCGGGACAAAAAGGGGCCGGGGGGAGGGCCGCCGGAAAGGCGGCCCTCCCCCCGGCCCTGCTTTGGCGACGTCTGGGGTGCGGCGCAAGCCTTGTTTTTGCGCCCGGGAGGCCGGAAAAGGGGAGAGAGAGCGGCTTGTCCCACAGACTGCCCGCCAAAAGGGGGCAGGGGCGTCAGCTTTGCTTTTTTACGTCGATGACGACGGCCGTCATATCGTCGGCCGGGATGTGCTCATAGGCTTTGCGGCCAAAATTCACCAGGGCCCGCGAGAGGGAGCCGTGGCGGCGGTCAAAGGAGACGATGAAATCCCGAAGGGGGCCTTCCGATTCGCCTGGCGGGAGCAGCCCGTCGGAGAGCAGGATGACGGTGTCGCCGGCCTGCACGCGGCTGCGCGTGACGCAGGCCTCCCACTGGGGCAGAAGGCCCGCCGGCATGCCACGGCAGTCCACCCGCGTGAGAGCGCCCTCGCGAAGGATAAAGGAGGGGGCGGCCCCGGCCTTGACAAATTCCAGATCCCCACTGTAGAGGTCGAAAATGGCCACGTCGAGGGTGGTAAAGACTTCGGGCTCCTCGCCGGCCAGCAGAGCGGCGTTGAGCACGCGCAGGGCGGCGTCGCGCCGCAGCCCCGCCTGCATGAGCTTTTCCAGCGTGTCGACGGCCAGCTTGCTCTTGCCGGCGGCGGCGCGTCCCGTTCCCATGCCGTCGGACAGGGCCACCACCTGCTTCATGTCGTCGGTGCGGAAGTCGCGCACGGCGTCGCCCGCCAGCCGTTCGCCGGGAGCGGGGGAGAGGAAGCGGTCAATGCAGAGCGAGAAGGCGGGCGCCTCGCTGAGCACAAAGTGCCATCGATTTTCCCCGCGCCACACCGACGGCTCGGCCAGCACGACGCCCCGCCCGCGCGTGACGGCTTCGCTCAGCCGAACCAGAGGAGGCCGGCTTTCGGCTTCGCCCACCACGCGCAGCCGCCCCTGCTTCCCGGTGCCGGCGCGCAGATGCAGATTGGGCTGTGCCGCCGTCTCGAGCAGCATTTCCTCCAGGGCGCTGTCGGGCGTGAAGTCGTCGCCTTCCCCCAGATCGTCGAGCACCAGGGAAAAGCACTTGACCTGCTCCTGCAGCAGGGCGGGAGCCCCCTGCAGGCTTTCCCGGAAGCAACGGGTTTCGGCCAGGGCTTCGGCCTCGCGATTGACAAAATCGACAAAGCTGTCCCGCTTGTCGCAGTGCTCGGTAAAGGGGGCGGGGAGAGTGTCGTCGCGAAGACGCCCTTCCCGGGAGAGCGTCGTGGACATGGCCTGCAGGGCGTCCTCCATGGTCATGGCGTTGGCGTCCCAGCAGTGCAGGGCGTGTTCACAGTGGCGGCACAGGCTGTCCACGGCCTGTGTCAGGGCGGCGGAGGGCGAGGGGCCGGGGCGTCCTGCCGACAGGCGGCCCGAGAGCTCGCGCAGCGTGGCGGCCGTGCGCTCGACCCTCCCCTGAAGGTCGGGAACCGGAGAGGCGAAGATTTCGCGGGGCACGCAGCGCCTGCGCAGCATCATGGCGGAGACGGCCGCGAAGATACAGAGCGCCCCTCCCTGTATCGACTGGCCGAAGAGCAGCGATGTGACGGCGTAGCTGCTCAGCGCGGCGCAGACAATGGCGGCGTCGGCCTCAAGGCCGCGGGGACGGCTTTTTTGCCCCAGCTCCGACAGGGCCCGGACGCCCCAGGCAAATAAAAAGGAAAGGGCTGCGGCAAGGGGAGTCTCCACAAGAAACATGAGGGTTCCGTTGCCGGAGAGCTCCATGGCGATGCCGGTGGACAGCGTCACCGTGGCCGCCAGCAGGGGTTCGTACCACCGGTAGTCGGAAAAGCTGTAGCGGCGGCCGAAGAGCAGCCGCACCCCGGTCAGTACGCAGCAGGCGGCGGCATATCGCAGGGCAGCCGTCCCCCCTTGAAGAAGCAGTGCCACAAGAACCCCTGCCGCGGCGGCAGGCAGCCCCGACAGAGGGACGGCTGCCGCGACGGCCACCCCTGTGGGCAGCAGCATGTCTCCTGCAGGGCACAGGGCCATAACGCCGCCCCACAGCGCCAAGGCTCCCATACGCAGAGCTTTGGCTGCAATTCCCGTATGGACATAAATTTGGCTGCGTTCCATGCTGTCATTCCTCCAAAAACATGTAAGTCCGCTCTCGGCGGGAAGTGGAGCGCAACAGGGCCTGTCCCGCTCCGGCAAACAAAGGGTTCCCTAAAGTTATAGCACTGTCCCAAAGGAAAAAAAGTCGGGAAATGGAAATGAATGGAAATTTGCAATTTTCCTCAAAAAAAGTTTCGGACAAACCATTGACTTTTGGAGAAAAATCCGGTATGATAAGACAGCAAAATATGGCGGCATAGCTCAGTTGGCTAGAGCATTCGGTTCATACCCGAAGTGTCGCAGGTTCAAGTCCTGCTGCCGCTACCAAAAAGCCCCCAAAATTGGGGGCTTTTTACGGCCCGTTGGTCAAGCGGCTAAGACACGGCCCTTTCACGGCTGAGACAGGGGTTCGATTCCCCTACGGGTCACCACGCCGGAGCAGATACTGCTCCGGCGTTTTTTTATTGCAGATGAAAACGGGGAATACGGGGCGAGGGCTGTTCAGGGGATGGCAGAGGCCGGAAGGAGGGCGCAGGCGAATCCGCTCGGACGGGCATTAAAGCAGAGGCGGAGGGCCTGGTTTCAGGATATGGGAATGGGGCATGGGGAGAAAGGGGCTAGCCTGAAGCCGGTTTGGTCTGCAGGCAGCAAATTTTGTGGAAGGGACAAAAAGGGGTTGCCGGAAGAGACGGTGCCGCATAGCATGGAGAAACCGCAAAATGAAAGGGGATTTTTATGAACAAAAACCGAACGCAGCGTCGCTGCCCCCGGGATTTGGCTCTCTCCGATAACGGGCCACGGCCCTTTGTGGCAAATATCCCGTGTGCCGCACAGGCCAATCGAAATTTCCGCACGGCTTTTTGGACGGGCAGCAGGCTTCAGATGACGTTGATGGAGCTTCCCGCAGGAGGGTCGATCGGAATAGAGATGCACGACGACACGGACCAGTATATCCGGGTGGAGTCGGGCAGAGGGATTGTGCGCATGGGAGCGGCAGGGGAGGAACTGGACGAAGGATGCCCCATTGGGGTCGGAGACGGAATTTTCGTGCCGGCCGGAACCTGGCATAACATTTCCAACGCGGGGAACCGGCCACTCAAGCTGTCCTCGGTTTATGCGCCGCCCCATCATCCGAAAGGAACGGTACATCCCACCCGTGCCGATGCAGACAAGCAGTCCTAAAAGGAGTGCGTGATGGAAAAAGGGAGCGGGAAGACATGTCCCGCTCCCTTTTTCATGGAAGCTTTTGGGCTTTTGACGTGCGTGTGGGGAAGGCGGGGGCTTTGCACAGGGGCGTGGTCGGGCAGCAGATGCAGGGAAAAATCGACGGCGCCGCCTTTACAGAAAAGGCTTGGCATGATATGATACAAAGATAGAAAAGGGGTGCGCAGCGCGCGCCTGAGGGCAGGTGATGAGCATGGGCAGACAGATTGCGGTGGTGTCGGGCAAGGGCGGCGTCGGCAAGACGACCATTGCCGGCGGAATCGCCGGAACCCTGGCGGCCATGGGGCGATGCGTGCTGCTGGTCGACGGAGATGTCGGCCTGGGCAATCTCGACCTCATGCTGGGCATCGAGGGAGAGGCGGTTCACGATTTGCTCGAGGTGCTCGACGGGCACTGCCCTCTGCGCAGCGCCGTGCTGCGCATTTCAAGGGAGCATCCTCTGTGGTATCTGCCGCTTGCGCTGTCCATACGCGCCGATTTTTCCAATCTGTGCCGGCTGCCGGAGGCGATGGAGACGCTCAGGGAGAAATTTGACGATCTGATTGTCGACTGTCCCGCCGGGCTGGGGGAGACGGTGCGCTGCCTGACGGTGGGGGCCGATTTGGCGGTGGTGGTCACGACGCCCGACCTTGTCGCCGTCCGCGACGCACGGCGCACCATGCAGATGCTTGCGCAGATGGATTGCGACGCAAGGCTTGTGATCAACCGGATCCGTCCGAGCCTGATGCAGCAGGGCGGTGCGCCCGATGTGGACGACATCATTGACGGCGTGGGAGCGCAGCTTTTGGGGCTTGTCCCGGAGGACGCGCTTGTGACCCCTTTGCAAAATGCCGGCGTACCCGTGATTTTTCAAACGGCGTCACCCGCCGCCGCACAGATTCGCGATGTGGCGCGGCGTCTGGAGGGAGAGAACCGGCCTCTGCGGTTTCCGTAACGCGCCGGAGGGGTATGCGTTAGCCGGCCCTTTTGAAGAGCCCACGGGGCTTTTGGCCCAGAGAAAACCATTTGAAACGAAGGAGATGGCCATGAATATCGCACTCATCGCACACGACAAGAAAAAAGAGCTCATGATTCAGTTTTGTATCGCGTATTGTGGCGAGCTGTCGCGGCACACCCTGTTTGCCACCGGCACAACCGGCCGTCTTGTGGCCGAGGCCACCGGCCTTTCCATCACGCGATTTCTCTCGGGCCCTCAGGGGGGAGACCAGCAGATCGGCGCCAAAATCGCCTATAACGAGCTGGATTTGGTGCTCTTTTTCCGGGATCCTCTGACGGCGCAGCCCCATGAGCCCGACGTGCAGGCGCTGCTGAGGCTGTGCGACGTGCACAACATCCCCGTGGCGACCAACGTGGCCACGGCCGAGGTGCTGATTCAGGGGCTTGCGCGAGGGGATCTCGCGTGGCGCGATATCGTCAACCCCAAGAACCACAAATAGGGAAACCGAGCTGCCGGGCACAAATTGTGAGACGGCCCGGGCAAAGGGAGCGTCTCCCTGTAAAAAGGGGTGCTTGCCACATAGAGAAAAAGAAAGGGGGAGGCCCGTGCTGCGTCTGTTTGCAGGTTTTTTGATCGGCTTTTTCTCGGGATGGTGGACATCCCCGATGATTGATTCCCACCGTCGGCTTTGGAAACTCCGGCACATGGTGTATAAGCGGCGTCTGGCAAAGGCAAAGGCAAAGACACGCCGCCTGCTGTATGCGGGCAAGGTGGCCCGGAAAAATCACAGACAAGGAGGAGTTTGGCCGTGGCTTCGATGATTCGGCTGCCAAAAGGGACCAGAGACATTCTGCCCAGTGAAATTCACAAATGGTATCACATCGAAGAGGTGGTGCGCCGCCTTTGTGAGGACTTCGGATACAAGGAGATCCGGACTCCCGTGTTTGAGAGCACCGACCTGTTTGTGCGTGGCGTGGGTGACACGACGGATATCGTGCAAAAGGAGATGTTCACGCTGATCGACGCCGGAGGCCGTTCGCTGACGCTGCGCCCCGAGGGGACCTCCCCTGTGGTGCGCGCCGTGCTGGAAAACAGCCTGTATGCCGGACCCATGCCCTTAAAGCTCTACTACAATCCCCTGACCTGCTACCGGGCCGAAAAGCCGCAGGCGGGGCGCCAGAGGGAATTTCACCAGTTTGGCGTGGAGCTCTTTGGCGCCGCCACCCCTGCGGCCGATGCCGAGGTCATCCTGGTGGCCTACGAGCTGTTCCGCCGCTTCGGGCTGGCCGAGCGGCTGCTGCTCAAGCTCAACTCCATCGGATGTCCCACCTGCCGCGCCGCCTACCGCGAGGCGCTGCTGGCCTATCTTGAGGGGTATCGTGAGGAGCTGTGTGACACCTGCCGGCAGAGAATGGACAAAAACCCCATGCGGGTGTTTGACTGCAAGAGTGAGATCTGCCAGGGCATTGCCCAGGGCGCGCCGCTCATCACCTCATATCTGTGCGGCGACTGCAAGGAGCATTTTGAAGCTCTGCAGCAGACGCTTTCTGCGCTGGAAATCCCCTTTGAGGTCGACCCGACCATTGTGCGCGGATTGGATTACTACCGCCGCACGGTGTTTGAATTTGTCAGCGACGACATTGGCGCGCAGTCGACCGTTTGCGGCGGCGGCCGGTATGACGGGCTGGTGGAGGAGCTGGGCGGAGATCCCCTGCCCGGCATCGGCTTTGGGCTTGGGATCGAGCGACTGATCATGAGCCTTGACAGGGCAGGCTACGTTTTCCCCGAGCTTCCCTGCATTGAGGTCTATATCGGCATGACCGACGCTTCGCTCGATATACTGACCACAAAGCTGGTCACAAAGCTGCGGCGGGCGGGCATTTCGGCCGAAAAGGATATCGTGGGCCGCTCCATCAAGGCCCAGATGAAGTATGCCGACAAGCTGGGCGCGCGGTATGCGCTCATTGTGGGGCAAAATGAGGTGGAAACGGGACGCGTAACGGTAAAGGACATGCAGGGGGGAGAATCCTTTGAGGCCTCTCTCGACGGCCTCACGGAAGCCTTTGCGGCACGCTGACAAAGCGTTTTCGGCAGTCTCCCTGACATGTGGAGCAAATTACAGGGTGCAAACCATTCAACATTGCCGCCCGGGGCCTTGCATGGCGCAGGGAACGCCCTGGCTTTAGAACAGAAAGGAAGCAAAGCCGTATGATCGAAACCATTGCGGGACTCAAACGAACCAAATACTGCGGACAATTCCGCACGCAGGATATCGGCGCGCAGGCCACCGTCTTCGGGTGGGTGCAGAAGGTGCGCAACCTGGGCGGCCTGATCTTTGTCGATTTGCGGGATCGCACCGGCCTGGTACAGTGCGTTTTCGACGAGTCGGTGGATCGCGAGCTGGCCGACAAGGCCTTTACCGTGCGCGGCGAATATGTGCTGGCCGTGTGCGGCACGGTACGTGCGCGGCAGGTGGTCAACGACCGCCTGCCGACCGGCGACGTGGAAATTCTGGCAAGCGAGCTGCGCATTTTGTCGACCGCCAAAACGCCGCCCTTTGAGATTGTGGAAAACAGCAACGTCAACGAGGAGCTGCGTCTCAAATACCGGTATCTCGACCTGCGGCGGCCCGACGTGATGAAAAACCTGCTGCTGCGTTCGCGCACCTACAAGGTCGTGCGTGACTATTTTGCGGAAAACGGCTTTGTGGAGGTCGAGACCCCCATTTTGATGAAATCCACCCCCGAGGGCGCGCGCGACTATCTGGTGCCCTCCCGTGTGCACCCCGGCCGTTTTTATGCGCTGCCCCAGTCGCCTCAGATTTACAAGCAGCTGCTCATGCTGTCGGGCTTTGACCGCTACATCCAGATCGCACGCTGCTTTCGCGACGAGGACCTGCGCGCCGACAGGCAGCCGGACTTTACGCAAATTGACCTTGAGATGTCCTTTGTGGAGCGCGACGACGTCATTGCCGTCAACGAGGGGCTGCTGCAGCGCCTGTGGAAGGAGCTGCTGGGCGTCGAAATCAAGACGCCTTTTCGCCGCATGACCTATCGGGAGGCCATGGACCGGTACGGTTCGGACAAGCCGGATTTGCGCTTTGGGCTTGAGCTTGTGGATTTGTCGGATACGCTGCGCGGCTGCGGCTTCAAGGTTTTTGCCTCGGCGCTGGAGGAGGGCGGCAGCGTGCGCGCCATCAAGGTTCCGGGCGGGGCCCAGAAGCTCTCCCGCAAGGAAATCGACTCCCTTGGGGAGTATGTCAAGACCTATCGGGCCAAGGGCCTGGCGTGGGTGCGGATGGGAGAGCAGACCACCTCTTCATTTGCCAAGTTCTTAAGCGAGCAGGAGTTTGGGGCCGTGCTTTCGGCTGTCGGCGCGCAGGAGGGGGACGTCGTGCTGATCGTGGCCGACGCCAAGTCCGCCGTGGTCTTCGACAGCTTAGGGGCGCTGCGCTGCGAGGTGGCGCGCCGTTTGGGCCTGATCGAGGAGGGCAAGTGGGAGTTTTTGTGGGTGACAGACTTCCCCTTGCTGGAATACGACGAGGAGCAGGGCCGCTATGTGGCCATGCACCACCCCTTCACGGCGCCCATGGACGAGGATTTGCCCATGCTTGACAGCGATCCCGGCAGCGTGCGCGCCAAGGCATATGACTGCGTGCTCAACGGCTACGAGATTGGCGGCGGCTCCATTCGAATTTACAACACCGAGCTGCAAAGCAAAATGTTTGACCTGCTGGGGCTGTCCAAGGAGCAGACCCAGAGGCGATTTGGATTTTTGCTGGAGGCCTTTGACTACGGCACGCCGCCCCACGGCGGCCTGGCCTTCGGGCTCGACCGGCTGGTCATGCTGCTGGCGGGGGAGGACAACATCCGAAATGTCATCGCCTTCCCCAAGGTGCAAAATGCCAGCGAGCTCATGAGCGGCGCCCCCGACACGGTGGACGACAGCCAGCTCGAAGAGCTTTCCATCAAGGTGTGGGACTACAAGGACAAGTAACGCATCCCGAAAAAAGGTCTCCGGACAGAGGGCTGTTCGGAGGCCTTTGTGTGCGGGAGGGGCTGTGCCGGGGAGAGGGCGCGGGAAAAAGGACGCGCTTTTTCCCTGCGAGGTTGACAAAAGGAGGAATTTCCATGCTGGATTTGGAGCTTGAGAAGGCTGTTTCACGGGCGGTTCACGAGGGCACCGTCAAGCTGGTGCTCAGCGCTCCCACGCGCGAGAGCGCGCTGCGCCGGGTCACGGTGCAGCGCCTGGGGGAGACCTGGCAGGCCGAGACGCTGACGGCGACCCAGGCCTTTCACCAATCCGTAAGAGAGGGGGAGCTTCGGGAGTTTGTATGCCGCATCCTCCGGGAGGAGTTGACGCAGCTTCACGCCTGGGACGACACATACGAATATGCGGTGCGCGTCACGGGAAAGGGCAGGGTGCTGCAAACACGCCGCCGCTGCGCTGCGCCGCCCGCCGTGCGCGGGCAGCACGACAGGCAGAAAAACTATCTGCTGCCGCAGGGCGAGGACATTCCCGCTCTGGTGGACATGGGGATATTCACCAAGGAGGGGCGCGTGGCCGCCCCGATGTACGACAAATACCGGCAAATCAACCGCTTTGTCGAGCTGGTGGACGACGCCCTGTCGGCGCTGCCCGACCGGGGGGACAGGCCCTTTACGGTGCTGGACTTCGGGTGTGGGAAATCCTACCTCACCTTTGTGCTTTACCACTATTTCACAAGGGTTCGAAACCTGCCGGTGCGCATGGTGGGGCTGGACCTCAAGCAGGATGTCATTGCCCGGTGCAACGAGACGGCGCGGCGCTACGGATATGACGGGCTGCATTTTGAGCTCGGCGACATCAACGGCTATGAGATCGACTGCCCCGTCGACATGGTGGTCACGCTGCATGCCTGCGACACGGCCACCGACCACGCGCTCTTCCATGCCGTGCGCTGGGGCGTGCCGCTCATTTTGTCGGTGCCCTGCTGCCAGCATGAGGTCAACGGCCAGATCAGCGCCCAAAAGCTGTCGCTTCTGACGCGCTACGGGATTGTCAAGGAGCGGTTTTCCGCCCTTTTGACCGATGCGATTCGTGCCAACCTGCTGGTTTGCTGCGGCTATAAGGCCCAGCTTTTGGAGTTTGTGGATTTTGCGCACACGCCCAAGAACCTGCTGATTCGGGCCGTCAGAGGGAATGTGTCGCAGGAGGCTCGTGAAAGGGCGCTGGAAGAGGCGCAGGCCTGTCTTGACGAGTTTGGCATCTGGCCCGCTTTGCCAAGGCTGCTGCAAGAGGCAGAGCTTGTCAGAGGCCTTGAGAGACCGAGGCATCCCAGGCATCCATTGTAATCGCCGGCATCCTCGAAAAAGCCGCAGGGGCGGCATGGCACAACGCCATGCCGCCCCTGCGGCTTTCTGGGCCCGTGAGGCCGGTTTTTTGAAAGGTGCGTCAGGGGAGCAGCGAAGAGGCCGAAACCCCCTCCAGAGGAACAAGCTGCTCGGAGAAAAGCGCATCGTCAAAGAGGGGATCCTTATCGTCGTCCCCTTCGCGAAGGGCGTCAAGCCGCTCGGTCATGGCCTGCAGCGCCTCGCTGCCCTCGTCAAGCCCGTCGGTCACGCAGCGCCCGTCAAGCAGGTTTTGCAGCAGCTCTTCCCAGCTTGTGAAATGACCAAGCACCATCTGCGCCACCGGCTCCACGAGGGCCTGGGCCTCTTCGTGGGTGAGCAGGCCGGCGTCATAGCCGAGCTGAAGCAGCAGCGCCGCTTCGGCGGCGTCCACCGCCAGAAGGCCGTCCTCGCCCCAGCGCTCGGCAACCGCCAGCACGCGGCGGTAATGCGCCTGCTGCGTTTCGTCGAGCTCGGACAACGCCGCCTCCAGCTCCTGCTCGTCGTAAGCGGTCAGAACGTCGGCATCAAAATGATAGTCCTCTCTGGCGCCATGCTCCAGACGAAAGCTCACGGCTTCGAGCAGCTGATCGCGGGTTTCAATGTCGCGGATCTCCAGAGCGGAAGCAACGGTGTCCTCCGCCAGATCCCCGCCGAAAACAACGGGATTGCCTCCCAGCGTCTGCATGGATAAGGATGCCAGCGCACGCCCCCAGTGGCCGAGATTGGAGCTCTCGTCCTCATTGTGATCCACCTTGCCGCAGGCACAGAGCAGCAGCAAAACCAATGTCAGCGCCAGCAGTTGGGCGGCGCGAAGCCCTCTTTTTTTTGTCATGAAAAACTCCTTTTCTCAAAACAACGGGTACTTTCCTAGGTTGTTTCAGTTTACCACACGCGCCTTTGGGATTCAAGCCGTGCGGCGGGGAGTTTTTTGTGAACAGGAGGGCAAAACCCGTGCGAGGACGCTTTACTGGCCGGGTTGAAGACGGTCAAAAATTTTTCACTTTTCCCCCGGGCCCGTCACGCAGAAGAACTCAGTCAAGGCGTCTGCGCAGAGGCGACGAGAGGTCGTGGATATCCGTCAGGCCGAGCTGATCGATCAGCGTTTGACAAAACAGCCTTCGCGCCATGTAAAACCGCTTTTTTCCAATCGGCAGCTCATGCGTGTAGCACAAAAGCTCCACTGGGTAGCGCTTGCGGTTGACAAGGTTGAGCTCAATGGCATGTCCCAAGGAAATGCGCTGCCGGGGCGTCATATCCGCGTTGCGGAGGGCCACGGCCTGCCTTGCCGCCTCAATGGCGGCAAGGTAGGGCTCCTCCGTCGCCTCCTCCACCACGCCGGCACAGACCTTGAGAAGTCCCGGACGCAGGGACAGGGGCTCTTCTTTCCCCCGCCAGCTCATTCAAACATCTCCTGAAGCAGCTCCCAGCTCTGCGAAAACCATCTTTTCCACCGCCGGCAGACGTCGTTTCGGCAGTGGCTTGTGCAGCCGATACAGGGAGAGGGCGTGATGTGCCCTGGCTTTTGTTTTCGTTGCATGATAACCCCTCCTCATGAAATGGTAGCGTTTTTCTTCGCAAAAGGTCGCTGTGCTTGCCGGACGCCCTCTGCCTCAATGCCCGATTTTCGGCCCCACGGGTTTTGGCGCATGTCCTCTTTCTCCGCATTGATCGCCCTGCTGGAAATCGGGATGGAACAATGGGTTTGAGCGGAAAGAAACTTGACATTTTGCAAAGATTTGAGAAAATTGTAGCATGAAGTTTTCAATATGTCAAGGAAATTTCCCGGTAAAAAAGAAAAATTGCAAAAAACATAGACAAATTGCAAAGTTTCTGCTATACTACTTATAATTGTAAGTTGTCGTGTGTTGATAGACAAAGAGAGAACGCGCACGCAAAAGGTGTCCAAAAGGGGAGTTGCCCGCTTGGAGTGCCGGACAGGATAAGGAGAAGAGCGCAGCCCAAGAGGCGCAGGCGCTTGGAAGAAGGAGGGGCAGGATGAACAGGCTTCGGGAGCTTCGCAAGCAGCGCGGGCTGTCCATGCGCGAGCTGGGGGATGCGCTTGGGTTATCGGAATCGACGGTATCGCTTTATGAGAACGGCCGTCGTCGGCCCAGCCATGAGCTCTTGTGCCGGCTGGCCGATTTTTTCGGAGTATCCGTGGACTATCTGCTTGAGCGCGACATTTTTTCGCCGCCCCGCCGTATACTGCCGGTTTACGGGGCAATCCGGGCAGGCCGGCCCGATTTGGCCAACGAGGAGATCGAGGGCTGGCACGCAGCCGACGTGGAGGAATCCGACGACTGTTTTTATCTGCGGGTGCAGGGGGACTCCATGGAAGGCGCCGGCATTTACGACGGTTCTTTGGTGCTGATACGCCGTCAGACCTATGCAAGCAACGGACAGATTGTGGCCTGCCTGCTCGACGGCGAGTGCGCCACGCTCAAGCGCTTTCGCCGCGACGGACGCGTGGTGGCGCTGCTGCCGGAAAACAGCAAGTATCAGCCTATTTTGCTGACTACCGACGATTTTGACAACGGCAGTGCGCGTATTTTGGGCGTGGCCATCGAGGTCATTCGAAAGCTGGTATGAGAACGCATCGCAAAATTGCTGCCGCGCGCGGAGCTGTCCCGCGTACAAGCTCCCTCCTGCCCATGGGGAAGCAATGACGTGAAAAAGGCTTTTGGCCCGGGGAACGCGGGAAGCGGGGCCGGCGGGCCGCGTTTGGTCTTAGAAGATGGGCAATGGAAGCTTCCAAAGGCAAAAAGAGGAGCTGCCCGCCGCACCGGATGTCCGGTACGGCGGGCAGCTCCCTGATATGATTTGAGAGAGATTACGGGATATAGTAGAAGTCGTCGTCGGGCAGCTTCCCGCCCACGGAGTCGGGATTTTGGTCGTAGAGCACCTGCAGGTATCCCGACAGCGCCTCCTTCATCGCCTCACCGTCGATGTAGGTGATGTTGCAGTAGGGGATGGCCTTTTGCGCAATGGCGGCCTTGACGATGTCGTATTTTTCGACCAGCGCGGCGGCCTCCTCCACGTTCTCGTTGACGTAGGCGGTCGAGGCGGCATACTCCTCGAGGAAGGTGGCCAGCTGCTGCGGATAGGTCTCGGCGAACTCGGTGCGCACGATGAGGCCGGCCGTGATGAACTGGCTGCCGTTGTCAAGCGCGTTCCACTCCTCGGTGAGGTCGAGCACAATGTTCAGATCCTCTACCGTGTTCTGTGCCACCGTCACGAAGGGCTGCGGCATCATGGCAATCACATGGTCGGTGGTGGTCATGAGCGTGACGATTTCGGTGGGCTCGCTCTTCCATTCGATGGTGATGTCCTTTTCGGGGTCAAGCCCGTGCTGCGCCAGCAGATAGTTTAAGGCAAATTCGGGCGTGGTGCCCTTGCCGGTGGCATAGATGGTCTGGCCGCGCAGATCCTCCCAGTCGGCAATGGTCTGCTCACCCTTTTCCAGGATGTAGATGACGCCCAGCGTGTTGATGGCGGCAAAGCGCACGGCGCCGTCGGAATTGTTGTAGAGAATGGAGCCCAGGTTGGCGGGAACCGCCAGAATGTCAAGCTCGCCCTTGAGCAGCAGGGGCGTCAGCTCGTCGGCCGTAACGGCGGGGGTGAAGGCAATCTGGCTTTTGCTTGCGCCTCTTTCGGCATCGTCAAGCAGCTTGACCATGCCCATGGAGGTCGGCCCCTTCAGGCCGCCCAGCCGGATGGTTGTGGGCTCTTCGGTGGTGTCGGGGACCTGCGTCTCCTGTCCTTGCGTCCCCTCCTGGCTCTCCTGATTTTGCTGTCCGTCTTCCTGCTCCTGGTCGGTGGTGCAGGCGGCAAGCAGCCCCACGAGCAGCAGTAAGCTTAGCAGCAGTGATAAAACCTTTTTCATACCATTCAAACTCCTTTTCAAAGATGAACTGGGTGCATTTCTTTTTTTCGCCTTAATTATATCACATACGAATCAAAAAACAAGTTGCAACTGCAACGCAAGCCTTCTTTTGTATAAAAAAGAGAGGGTACCAAAAAGAAGTCCCCTCAGGGCGAGGGAAATCCCTGCTCTTCAAACAGAATACGCAAAAAGCGCTCGGGATTTTGGAAGAACAGGCTGGTGAGTTGAAAATGCCCGGTTTCGCGAAAGGGGACGCTTTGGATCCCCTTTTCCGAGAGCTCAAAAATTTCGGCGCCCGGGAGTGCCATGAGGATGGGGGAGTGGGTGCAGATGACAAACTGGCAGTTTTGAGCTGACAGCTCGCGGATGCGGGAGAGCAGCGCAAGCTGACGCATGGGGGAGAGGGCCGCCTCGGGCTCGTCGAGCAGATACAGGCCGTTTGGGCCGAAACGGTGCTGCACCAGGGAAAGAACACTCTCCCCGTGAGACTGCCCGTGCAGCGAGACGCCGCCGTAAGCCGCGAGGGCACCAGAGTCCTCTCTTTGAAGCGTGTCGAGATAGGAGGCGACGTTGTAAAAGCTCTCTGCCCGAAGGAAAAAGCCGGTTTTGGGGCGGGAAACCCCTTTACCCACCGTAAGCAGAGAGAAAAGCTGAGAGTGGGAATCGCTTGTGGAAAAACGAAAGTTGATGCTTCCGCCTTCGGGGTTGAAGCCCATGGCCAGGGCAACGGCTTCCAGCAGGGTGGATTTTCCGGTGCCGTTTTCACCGACCAGAAAGGTCACGCGCCGGGTCAGGGGCAGCTCCCGCACCGAGGCCAGGTGACGCAGGACGGGAAGGTCTGCCAGATAGCTGCCGGCAGGGAGTTGCTTTTGTAAGGCAATTTTGGTGAGATAGAGCTCGCTGAACATAAAAAAACCTCTTTTTGTTTTGGGCTTCAAAAGGGAGCCTCCCTTTTGAAGGGCAAAAGAAAACGCCAGGACGCATCCTTTTTACAGGATGGCGGCCTGGCGTTTGAGTGGCTTTTATTCGTTTACAAAGGGCAGCAGCGCAATGTGACGAGCGCGCTTGATGGCGACGGTCAGCTGACGCTGATGCTTGGCGCAGGTGCCGGTGATGCGGCGGGGCAGGATCTTGCCGCGCTCCGACAGGTAGCGGCGCAGGCGAGGGGCATCCTTGTAGTCGATATGCTCAATTTTGTCAACACAGAAGGAGCAGACCTTTCTCTTGGCGCGCTTGCCTCTGGCGACAACCTTTTCTCTGTTGTTCATGCCGGTGTTTCCTCCTTGAACAGGCTCCCCGGAAAGCGGGGGCGATTGACGGCGTGCGTCGAGACTTGTTCGTGACGGGGCTGCCGTTTAGAAGGGCAGACCGTCGTCCTCGGTAATGACTTCAAAATCGGCGGCGGGAGAGCTGTAGGCAGGCGATGCTGCGGCGGGAGCCGCGGCGGACGCCGGTGCGCCGGCATAGGGCGCGGAGGCCCCACTGTCCCGCTTGGAATCGGCAAAGTAGACGTCTTCGGCCACCACCTCATAGGAGCGGCGCTTGTTGCCCTGCTGGTCCTGCCAGTTGCGCACCTGCAACGAGCCGCACACGGCTACCTGCTGCCCCTTGGTGAAATAGCGCGACACGAACTCCGCCGTGCTGCGCCAGCAGACGATGTCGATAAAGTCGGCCTGCCGCTCCTGCCCCTGCTTGACGTAGGGACGGTTGACGGCCAGCGTAAAATTGACCACCGGAAGGTTGTTTTGCGTGTGCTTGAGCTCGGGATTGGCGGTCAGACGACCCATCAAAATGACCTTGTTCATACATTCACCTTCTGTTCGTTTCCAAGATCCGCATGTTTTGAAAATCGGCTTACTCTTTGGCTACAATCATGGAGCGCAAAACGCCCTCCGTGATGTTGTAGACACGGTCGAGCTCTGCCGGGAAATCCGAGGGGGCCTCAAAGTGGATGAGGGTGTAGTACCCTTCTTTGCAGTCGTTGATTTCGTAGGCCAGCGTACGCTTGCCCCAATCCTCGACGTTTTCCACCGTGCCGCCAGCAGCGATCAGATTCTTAAACTTCTCCACCACTGCCGCAACGCCTTCTTCGCCCAGCGCGGGATCGACGATGAGAACGGTCTCATACTTGTTTGCCATTGGTGTTGCACCTCCTTTTGGACTGATGGCCCTCCCGTCTGTGCGGGAGAGCAAGGATTCGAGCCGCCTGTTAAAAGATTCGGCTCGGAGTAAAATTATATCCCAAACGGAAAGCCTTGTCAAGCTGTCCACACATGTTTGGGACTTGTGCTGCATACGAATGAGAAAAAACGCGCGCGGCTTTGCCATGCGGGGCCGCGCCGTCAGAGGTGATAAGATGGAGCAGCATGCAGGCTTTCGGGCGGAAGGGATTTTGCCTGCCAGGGGATACAGCATGGCGGAGCTGCGCTCGGCTGCCGTGACCGGCCGGATTTTAGAAGGGCGCGCCCTGCTGTGCGACGAGGGATGCAACCTGACGGTTGACTTAGGGGGCGCGGTGGGTTTCATGCCGCGCGAGGAGTGCGCGCTGGGCGTTGCCGAGGGCAGGGTACGCGACATTGCCATTCTCACTCGCGTGGGCCGGCAGGTGTGCTGCTGTGTGACGGGGTTTGACGGGGAGCGGCCCCTGCTCAGCCGGCGCGCCGTACAGCAGAGGGTGCAAGAGGAGTTTATCTCCCGCCTTTGTCCGGGAGACGTCATCGACTGCGTCGTCACCCGGACTGCCGCCTTCGGCGCCTTTGTGGACGTGGGGTGCGGACTGCCCTCGCTCATCCCGATCGACAACATTTCGGTCTCGCGCATCGCGCACCCTTCCGACAGGCTGCGCGAGGGCATGTCGCTGCGTGCCGTGGTGCGCTCGCTCGAGGAGGACACCGGCAGGCTGCATCTGACGCACAAGGAGCTTCTTGGAACCTGGGAGCAAAACGCCGCCCTCTTTGCGCCGGGTCAAACGGTGCCCGGCATCATCCGCAGCGTGGAAAGCTACGGCGTGTTTGTGGAGCTCATGCCCAATCTCACAGGGCTTGCCGAATGGCAGGACGGCCTTTCGGTGGGCGAGACGGCGGTGGTCTACATCAAGAGCATGCAAAAAGAGCGCATGAAAATCAAGCTGCTTATTGCCGATCACTTCCCGACCCGTACGCCGCCGGCGCCTCTGCGCTATTTTACCGAAGCCTCGCACATCTCGCGCTGGCGCTACAGCCCCGAGGGCTGCGAGCGCGTTGTGGAAACGGTGTTCGACGGCTGAGAAGGGGCAGGAAAAGCGAGAGAAAAAGCAAAAAGCCGCCGGGAGAATCGGGCTCGCCTGTGCGAATTGGCCGACCTGAGACGCTGCGCATATCGCGGGATTTTTGTTCCATACTACTTCCAAACGTTCTACAGTTTGGAGGGGTTTTTGTTGACCATTCGAAAACGCAGCCTCATTCGCATTTTGTGTTTTTCCTGGGCGCTGACCGCCCTGTTTGCAGGCATGGCAGTGCTGCAGATGAAAACGGTGAGCGCCTACCGGCTGCTGCTGGGAGAGACCTCGGCGCGCGCCCTTTCCGGCATCGGCCGAAGCCTGCAGCAGGTCGGACAGGGCCTGCAAAAGAGCATGGTATACTCCTCGCCCGCCATGTTGGGGCAGTCGGCGCTCGAGCTGGCGGTTGCCGCTTCAAGCGGACGCGCCGCGCTTGACTGCCTTCCCCTGGCGGCCGGCGAGCTTGACGAGGTGGGCGTGTATCTCTCGCAGCTTGCGGACTATGCCGCGTCGCTGGAAAAGGAAGCCGTCAGCGAGGAGGGAATGTCTGAGCAGAGCAAGGACAATCTGACGGCGCTGCTCGAGTATAACGAGGCGCTTTCTCAGTCGGTCCTGGAGGCCGAGCGGGCCATCTCCTCGGGAGAGGCGGAATACGATGCACTTTGCTCGCTGATCAGTTGCGATGGAGAGTGCCCCACGCTGCTCTACGACGGCGCCTATTCGGCTCATATGCTGCAGCCCACGGTCAGTGCGGCGCTTTTTGAAGCAGAAGAGGTGACGCAGGAACAGGCAAAGCAAAAGGCCGCAGAGCTGCTGGGCGTTGCGCCGGAGCGGTTGACGCCGGCAGGGGAGAGCGCAGGCGACCTGCCCGCCTACCGCTTTGTCATGGACGATGTGACGGTGGAGGTGTCGATGGCCGGCGGGGAAATCGTCTCGATGATCAACGGGCGTGAGCTGCACTCCGGGGCGATGCCTGCGCAGGAGGCGCTCGACAAGGCGGCGGCCTTTTTGGAGGGTCAGGGTTATTCCTCCATGGAGCCCGTCAGCTATGACGTGTCTGACACGCTGGTCACAGCCACCTTTGCCTATGTGGGAGAGGAGGTCTTGTTCTATCCCGACAGCGTCACCGTGTCAATTGCGCGCGAAGGCGGCGACGTCGTGGGCTTTTCGGCAAGGGAGTATCTCATGAACCACAGCAGCACAAGGACGGCCGGCACCGCCCGGGTAAAGGCGGAGGATGCCGGCAGCCTTGCCCCTGAGGGGCATACGATGGAGTCGGCGCGCTATGCCGTGATTTTATCGCCCGGCGGGCTGGAAAATCATGCCCTGGAGCTGACCACATCCATGGGGGATCGGCGTTACCTGTATTATTTGGATGCCCTGAGCGGAGACGAGCTCAGTCTCTCAAGCCTGCATGAGGATGAGCAGGGCCGCCGCATAGATTAGCTTGGCACTGCGATTCCAAAAAAGCAGGGGAAGTTTTTTGCGCAGGCCGCCCCTTCGCACATTGTGCGAAGGGGCGGCTTCTTTTTTCCTCCGGGGGCAGGGGGAGCCTGCCTGAGAAGACGGCTGCTTTGGGGAGAGGATGGCAGCGCCTAGGAAAGGGGCTTTTCCAAGGGGGAAAGCTGCTGCATTGCAGGGGCAGACGGATTGTGCTACAATGGACGGAGCATTACAGATGAGCGGAGGCTTTTACATTGGGAAAGAGAAACGATCTGGGAAGTTTTGTGCGCGGCGCCGCCATTGCGGCAATTTACGCCGCGCTGACGCTGGCGCTTGCCCCCATTTCCTACGGCGCCGTGCAGGTGCGCGTTTCGGAGGCGCTGACGGTGCTGCCCTTTTTTATGCCGCACTCGGCGGTGCCGGGTCTTTTTTTGGGCTGCCTTTTGGCAAACTTTTTGGGCGGCGCCGGGATTTGGGATGTGATTTTCGGTTCGGCGGCGACACTGGTGGCCGCCATGATCACGGCGCGCTGCCGCAGCAGGATGCTTTCGCCGCTTGCTCCGGTGCTGGTCAATGCGGTGGTGGTGGGCGCTGTGCTGTATTTTGTCTATTATGCCGGCAGCGCCGTTCCGATTTGGCTGCCCATGGCGCAGGTCGGCCTGGGGCAGTTTGTGGCCTGCTACGGCCTGGGGCTCCCCCTGCTGGGTTTTTTGGAAAAGCGTTTCCCCTCCTGGAGAGAGCGTGAGCCGGAGCCGGAGCAGGAGCGGGAAGGCCGTGCCCTGAAGGGAGGCGGCAGAGCATGAAGAAAGGGCGCGCCGCCGCTTTTTTCTGGGAATTTTTCAAGATCGGCTTTTGCACCTTCGGCGGCGGATGGAGCATTGTGGCGCAGATTGAAAAGCAGTATGTCCGAGGGCAGCAGCTCCTCACCTCACAGGAGCTGCTGGATCTCACCAGTGTGGGGCGCAGCCTGCCCGGCGTGATGATTACCAATGTCTCGTTTCTATTTGGCTATCAGGTGGGCGGGATGGTCTGCGGCTTTGCCTGCGTGCTGGGTATTGCGATGCCGCCGCTTCTCATCCTGTCGGCAGTGACGCTGGGATATCAGGCGCTGCAGGGCAATGCCCTGATGATGAGCGCCATGACCGGCGTGCGTGCGGCGGTGGTTCCGATTATTTTGAGTTCCGCCGTGGCGCTGCGCAAGGGTGCTTTTCCTCAGACGGCCTGCTATCTGGTGGCTGCTGTGGCCTTTGCGCTGTCGCTGCTGTGGGACGTAGGCTGTATTCCCCTCATTGTGTTCGGCATGGCAGCGGGCATCGCTATGTGTGAATGGAGAGAGCGAAGGGGGGAAAAGCCGCATGGTGCTGCTTGAGCTTTTCTGGAGCTTTTTAAAAATCGGATTTACGAGCTTTGGCGGCCTCTCCATGATTCCTCTGATTACCGAGGAGATACTCTCCCACGGCTGGATGACGGCCGAGCAGGTCTCGGACATCGTCGGCATTGCCGAAATGACGCCGGGCCCCGTGGGACTCAACTGCGCCACCTTTGCCGGCATTCGTGCAGCCCACTTGCCGGGGGCCGTTGCCGCCAACTTGGGTGTGCTTATGCCCAGCCTGACGCTGTGCGTGCTGGCGGCGGTTTTTTTCTCCAAAGTCAAAGACAGCGTGCGCGTGCAGCAGATGATGGTGGGGGTGCGGCCCGTGTGCTTCGGGCTGATCTGCGCCGTGACGGTGCAGCTGGCCCTTACCAATTATCAGCCGGGAGCGACCTTCCTCCCCTCGCTGCTGATCGGAGCCGCCGACGCGGTACTGCTGCTGCGCTTTCACTGGAGCGTTCCAAAGGTGCTGCTGCTCAGCGCGGGGCTTGGCCTGCTGCTGGTTCGCTAGCAGGAAGGGCGCAAGGCTTTTATTTAACTCTCTGTCCGAGATAAGTATTGGTGTGTATAACTGACCTTTTTATTCATTTTCTATGAATGCCCACAGAAAAATGAAAAGGAGCAAGGTGTATTTCAACCTTGCGCCTATCGGTCAATATTTAGTTCTACAAATTGGAATTGGTCTATCAAAAGTTAAAATAAGGATAGTTTTTATATTCAGCAGGCAGATTTCTGCCAAGGTCTGTCCATCCAAGATTTTTCACAAATACCGATTTTTCTTCTGGGAAAGCATACTCGTTTAGATAGTCGATGAAGTCTGCTTCATTATAGCAATAACCGCCCTTGATTTTATATTTCTTGGCATAGGGGCTTGTTTTCATCCATTTGTCGCAAAAGTAAATGCAATATTTACTTAAATCACTTGCTACCGCATCGGGCACTAAGTAAACAATGCTATCGCCATCTGCACTAATAATTACTTCCTTCAAGTCCATACCTCCTCGTCAAATTCAGGATTTGTCGTTCTCTGTTCTGTCAACAGGAGTTTTCAATGTAATGGCATAGACTGTACCCACCTTTAATGGGTCTGTCTCCATAACATTTCCATCGTGATATACAACGATTTCGTCACCAACTGAAATGTCTGTATAACTGTCTTTGTTTTCTACATTCAAAGATATTTGCCATTTAGAGCCATTCGGATATCCATCCGCCGTATCAGAATACATAATGACATAATCGTTGTGTACTTCCTCTACAACTCCAATCACACTTGGCTTGTTCTCAATAATGTAATTCATACTCTTGGTGTTGCAGCCGACCAGACCCAACACACAGACCAATGCCAAAACTAATGCTATGTATTTTTTCATACAGATTACCCCCTTGTAAAATTATATTTCTATTTATATAGACGCAAAAATAGACCCAAAAGTTTCATACTACGACTATATCATAGCATATTTATATCCTTTTGTCTCATTCCAGAGACGAGAATTTACAATTTCACAACATTTTCAGATTGCTAACCTCTTCATATCAAAGGAAATCGGCTTATCCTTGAACTTGGCAAGCGGTATCTTCTCCGTCTGATTGGATAACAGAGTGATAATGTCATAGGCTTGTTCAAGATAGGTCTCGTCCTTGTTCTTTTCGACCCAATAGAACAGAGCCAAATAGTAGTCGAGGAACTTGGAAGATACACCGTGATACAGATACATAAAATCACTAATGTTGTGATGGTATCCGTTGATATGCCCCAAATGAAATCCTCCGCTTGTATGTTTCCCGCTTGGGATTTGATTTAAGGGTATTTTGTATTTGTTGGCTACGGTTTTATATGCTCTATGGCTGTCTGTAACCAAAACAGTATCTTCGGTGAAATGGGGAACAAGGGTCTGCTCGATATGGATAGGCTGTATTCTGCCGACACAAACACTCTGCAAGAAATGATTGTTATTTATATCCACACAAGACAGACAACATACCTGCTGGTTGCTGATACCTCTCTTTTTCTTCTGCTGTTCGTGTAAGGTATTCAAGACTTCAATGATTTTCTTTGTATCCATACCATTTAGAGCATTGGAAAACTTCTCCTGTGATTTCAAATCACCAAGTTTAACATAATCCAACAATTCAGCTTTGTTCTGTTCTTCGTTTTTAATGTACCTATGCAAGAAATCTATGTCAAATCCTTGTTTCTCAACATATTCGATTTTCTTCT
>CALWCA010000010.1 GCA_944376235.1 uncultured Clostridia bacterium
TTGGTGGAGATAAGCGGGATCGAACCGCTGACCTCTTGAATGCCATTCAAGCGCTCTCCCAGCTGAGCTATACCCCCATATAACCGGAAACCCTTGATTTTACTGAGTTTCCGGGGTTTTGATTAAATTGTCATTTCCTCGCGTCGAGGGGTCGTCACATACGGTTGCTGGCGCTCCCAGCTGAGCTATACCCCCGGATTTCTGCATCGTCCAAAGGGTTCACGCCGTTTACCGGCCTGTCCCTTCAGCTCCTTGACGCTTATTCAGTATAGCCCATGAGAGGAAAATTGTCAATGGGTTTTTTCATTTTTTTTGGCCGGAATTTTGGCCCCCGGATTTTTGCTCAGACCCCGGCAGGCTGCTCGGGGGTCTTGGAGACGTCGATCCACTTGCCCCCCGTGACCTCCTGCAGCCGCTCAATGGTGATTTTCACCGCGTTGTTTGGCGCGCCTGCCGCCGGATACACAAAGTCATACTGCTTTAAGCTCTCGTCGAGAAACACGCGCACTCCCGGCTTGAGCGCAAAGGGGCAGACACCTCCGATGGGATGCCCCGTCTGCTCGGGCACCTCGTCCCCCTGCAGGAAACGGGCCTTCTCCCCAAAGGTGTCCTTGTACTTGCGGTTGTCCAGCCGCGCGGTGCCCATGAAGACGATCACAACGGGCCCCTCCTTGGTGGACAGCGACATGGTCTTGGCAATGCGCCCCTCCTCACATCCGATGGCCTGCGCGGCCAGCGCCACCGTGGCCGTTGCGTCCTCGTCAAACTCCACATAGTTGTCTCCCAGGCCGACCTGCTTCAAAAATTCCATCACGGCTTCCTTTGACATTGAAACGTCCTCCTTTTTATCCAAGCACAGCCTTTTCGAATAAATTTTATAAAAAAATTCTTCCGCATGCGCTTTATTTTTTATAATTATACCAAAATCACACAATAAAGTCACGCCTAAAATCCCAATTCTTTGCTACATTTTTTGTCTGCTGATACAGGTTGCTGCATTTTGGCAGGTTTTTGTGCGGAATTCCCGTGCTTTATCGTGGAAATTGGCATTGTATTTTGTGATACAATTTGATAAAATAGCTTCAGCAGGATATTGGTGTATTCCTGCATACGATAGTATAAAGGGATCTTTTTCGGAGGGAGATAGACTATGGGTATGCCCTTTCACGGAGGCATCCACCCCAAAGTAACGGGTGCGTTTGATATCGAAAAGCCTGCTGAAATGTTGCCGGCCCCAGACATCTTGTATTACCCTCTCATCCAGCATCGGGGTGCTGTTGCAGAGCCCCTGGTGCAGGTGGGGGAGCAGGTATGTCTGGGGCAAAAAATCGCAGACAGTTCTGCGGCGCTGACGGCGCCGGTGCATGCGTCGGTTTCGGGCATGGTGCGTGCCATTGAGTCCTGGGATCATCCCGACGGAGGCAAGTGCGACGCCATTGTGGTGGAAAACGACAGGCTGGACAGAAAAGACCCCGCCCTGGAGGCCGAGCCCCGGGATCTCGAGCTGCTCGACGAGCAGCAGATTGTTGAAATTGCACGCGAGGCCGGCATCGTCGGAATGGGCGGCGCGGGCTTTCCCCTGTATGCCAAGCTCAAGGACGCCGCCGGGCAGGTGGAGACCATCCTTCTCAACGGCTGCGAATGTGAACCCCTGCTGCAAAGCGACCACACCACCATGATCTACGAGGCCGACAGCGTTGTGCAGGGCGGCCTTCTGCTTGCCAGGGCCGTGGATGCGCCGCGCATCCTCATCGCCGTGGAGGACGACAAGCCCCGTGCCGTGCAGGCGCTGCAGGAGGCGGCCGCACCTTACGACAATATCGAGGTGCGGGTGCTGCCGGTGCGCTATCCCCAGGGCGGCGAAAAAATGCTGATCAAGGCTCTGATGGGCAAGGAGGTCCCCCCCGGCAAGCTGCCCATTGCACTGGGCCTTGTGGTCTGCAACGTGGAGTCGGCGGCGGCACTCTATCGCGCCTGCCGCAGTCATATCCCCCTCATTTCCCGCAATGTCACGGTGGCGGGCAGCGTGGTTGCCCGTCCCGGCGTGCTGTCGGTGCGCCTGGGCACGCCCTTTGAGGCGCTCATGGAGCACTGCGGCGTCACGGCCCCCTATGCCAAGCTGCTCTCGGGCGGCCCCATGATGGGCAAGGCGCAGTATACGGCAAAGGTGCCGGTCATCAAGACGGTGTCGGGCCTGGTGCTGCTCAGCGAGCAGGAGGCCCGCAGCCAGCGCAGCACCAACTGTATCCGGTGCGGCAAGTGCATGCAGGCCTGTCCCATGCTGCTGTCGCCCTGCTATCTCAATTTCTACAGCGACCTCGGCAACCTGGCCGAGCTCGAGCGCCTGAACATCGACAACTGCATCGAGTGCGGCGTTTGTTCGTACTCTTGTCCTGCAAGGCTCCCCCTGGTTCAGAAGTTCCGGCTCTCCAAGCTGGAGCTCTCCAAGCAAAGACGCGCGGCAAAGGAGCGCAAGGAAGGGGGGAAGCCGCAATGAATCAGCAACCCGAGCTGCTTTTGGTCACGTCGTCGCCCCATGTGCACACGCCGCTCACCACAAGCGGCCTCATGAAAGACGTTGTCATCGCGCTGCTGCCGGCCCTGTGCGCGAGCATCTACATCTTCGGCATACGCGCCGGCGTGCAGGTGGCCGTCAGCGTTCTCTCCTGCGTGGGCTTTGAGGCCCTTTTCTGCCGCCTGCGCAAGTGGGAAAACACCACCTTTGACCTCTCGGCCGTCGTCACCGGCATCCTGCTGGCCTTCAACCTGCCGGTTGCAGCCCCTCTGTGGCTTCCCGTTGTCGGCAGCTTTTTGGCCATTTTCATCGTCAAAATGCTGTTTGGGGGCCTTGGCAAAAACTTCGTCAACCCCGCGCTCATCGGGCGCGTTTTCCTGGCAAACTCCTGGTCTTCCGACATGGTGTGCTGGACCCAGCCGGTGCTCAACCCCCTGGCCTGGACCACCGCGGCCGACGCCATCACGGGCGCGACGCCGCTCGGCGTGGTCAAGTCGGGCGTGCTGCCCGAGGCCTACACCCATGCCGGCCAGCTTTGGAACATGCTGCTCGGCGTGCACGGCGGCTGCCTGGGCGAGACCTGCGCCCTGCTGCTCATCGCCGGCGGCCTTTACTTACTGGCGCGCGGCGTCATCACCTGGCACATCCCCACCGCCTACCTGGGCACCGTCGCCCTGCTGAGCCTGCTCTTCCCTCCCGAGGGAATGTCCGCCCTGCTCTACACCTTTTATAATCTCACGGGCGGCGGCCTGCTGCTGGGCGCCTTCTTCATGGCGACCGACTATGTCACCTCCCCGCTCACCCCCAAGGGCAGGCTGATCTACGGCGTGGGCTGCGGCCTGCTGACCGTCTTTATCCGGCGCTTCGGCCCGGCGGCAGAGGGCGTTTCGTTTTCCATCCTTATTATGAACCTGCTGGTCTGGTTCATCGACAGGGCCACCATGCCCCGCCGTTTCGGAGAGGAGAGGTAGCATGACAGAACAAATAACGGCTCCCCGGCGGGAAACCCTGCATCTTGGCCTTGTGCTGGGCGGCATCGCCTTCTTTGTGGCGCTCATGCTCAGCGTGGTCAATTCGGTCACGGCCCCCATCATTGAACAAAACACCAAAGAGCAGGAGGTCATCGCCTTTTCGGCCCTCTTCCCCGACGCCACCGATTTCAAGGAGGCCTCCCCCGGAGAGCCCGACCTCACCCCTTCCGCCAGCACCGCCTATCAGGACGGCGTGCTGCTGGGCGTGGTGGTGACGGCCACTCCCAGAGGCTACGGCGGGGAGATGGAGCTGCTGATCGGCTTTGACACCGGGCTTCGCGTGACCGGCATCCAGTTCATCTCCACCTCCGAGAGCCCCGGCATCGGAACCAAGGTGCAGGAGGAGAGCTACTGGGGCCAGTATATCGGGCAATCGGAATTTGACGGGGTTGACGCCGTCACGGGCGCCACAGTCAGCTCAAAGGCCGTCAAGAGCGGCGTTACGGCGGCGTCGGAGCTCGCCATGGCAATTTTGGCACAGGAGGTGCAGTGAGTGATGATGGAACAGGAAACCACCCCTAAATTGTCTTCGGTGCTGCTCAACGGCATTGTGTTTGAAAACCCCGTCTTCGTGCAGCTGCTTGGCATGTGTCCCACCCTGGCCACCTCTTCCTCGGTGAAAAATGCCCTGGGCATGGGGCTTTCGGCAACGGCGGTGCTCATCTGCAGCAACATCGCCATCTCGGCGCTGCGCAAGCTCATCCCCGACAAGGTGCGCATCGCCGCCTACATCATCGTCATCGCCGGCTTTGTCACGGCGGTCGATTTGCTGCTGCAGGCCTTTTTCGAGGAGCTCTCCAAGTCGCTGGGCGTCTTTATCCCGCTTATCGTGGTCAACTGCATCATCTTGGCGCGCGCCGAGGCCTTTGCCTCCAAAAACGGCGTGCTGCCCTCCGCCGTGGACGGGCTTGGCATGGGGCTGGGCTTTACCCTGGCCCTGCTGCTGCTGGGCTCCATCCGTGAAATCCTGGGCAGCGGCAGCTGGTTTGGCATCCAGCTCTTCGGCGACTCCTTCAAGCCCATGCTCACCATGGCCACCACCACGGGAGGCTTTCTGGTGCTCGGCTTCCTGATTGCCGGCGTGCAGGCTCTGTCGGCGCGTCTGAGAAAGGGGGAAAAGGCCCATGAGTGAGCTCTTTCTCATTGCCATCAACGCGGTGCTCATTGAAAACTACGTTTTGGTGCGCACCATCGGCTGCTGCCCCTTCCTGGGCGTGTCCAAGCGCACCGAGACGGCGGTCGGCATGGGCATGGCCGTCATCTTCACCATGACGCTGTCCTCCGGCATCACCTGGGCCGTCAACAAGTATATCCTGGTGCAGTTCGAGCTTGAGTACATGCGCACGGTGGCCTTTATCCTGGTCATCGCCACGCTGGTGCAGTTTGTGGAAATGGCGCTCAAGAAGATTATGCCGGCCCTCTACTCGGCGCTTGGCATCTACCTGCCGCTCATCACCACCAACTGCGCCGTGCTGGGCGCCGCGCTCGACGGCGTGACCAAAAACTACAACTTCATCGAATCGGTCGTCTTCGGCATGACGGCGGCCGTCGGCTTTGCCCTTGCCATCGTCCTCTTTTCGGGCGTGCGCGAGCGCACCGCCGGAAACGACATCCCCGCCGCCTTTCGCGGCTTCCCCTTTGCCCTGATTTCGGCCTCGCTGCTGGCGCTGGCCTTCACGGGCTTTTCCGGCCTCTCGCTGCCGCTGTAAAAAGGAGTGACCACCCATGGATTTTGAAAACATCCTGCATGCGGTTGTATCGCTCACCGCAATGGGCCTGCTGTTTGGCATCATTTTGGGCATTGCGGCAAAGGTCTTTGCCGTGGAAACCGACCCGCGCATCGAACAGATTACGCAGGCGCTGCCCGGCGCCAACTGCGGCGGCTGCGGCTACGCCGGCTGCGCCAACTTTGCCGACGCCGTGGTGCGCGGCGCCGCCCCCACCAACGGCTGTATGGTGGGCGGTGCCCAGGTGGCCGCCCAGGTCGCCGCCGTGATGGGCCAGGAGCCCCTTGAAGTCATCCCGCAGATTGCCGTTGTCAAGTGCCAGTCAAACTGCGACAACGTCAAGCAGAAATACGTCTACGAGGGCTACGACTCCTGCAAGGCCATCAGCTCGCTGTCCGAGGGCTCCAAGCAGTGCCCTTACGCCTGCTGCGGCATGGGCGACTGCGTGCGCGCCTGCCTGTTTGACGCCATCCATATTGTCGACGGCGTGGCCGTGGTCGACAAGAGCAAGTGCACCGGCTGCGGCGCCTGCGCGCGCGCCTGCCCCAAAAACATCATCATCCTGCGCGAGGCCTCCTGCGACCATGAGGTGCTGTGTTCCAGCCACGGGCGCGGCACCGAGGTGCGCGACGTCTGCAAGGTGGGCTGCGTTGCCTGCGGCATCTGCGTGAAAAAATGTCCCGGCAAGGCCCTTTCCCTGGTCGACAACCTGGCCACCATCGACCCGCAAAAGTGCATCAACTGCGGCACCTGCGTCGAGGTCTGCCCGCGCCATGCCGTCCACAGGCTGCCCTGACAAAGGCGCAGCTCCCCGCTCCCTTTCACAAAAAAGCAAAGAAGGCGCTCCCCCGGCCAAAGGGCCAAGGGGGCGCCTTCTTTTGTCCGTTAAGGAAAGGGGCGGCAGGGGCTGTCCGCAGGTCTGCCGGGCAGGGCCTGCCCCTTGGGCCTATGCCAGAGACAACACCGCCTCAATCAGAAAAATAATCAGGTCTGCCACCTTTTCGACTCCAAAGAGGGCCAAAGCCCCCCTGATAATCCCGAACCCCGAACGCCCTCCCTTTTCCCCGCGGGTCTCTCCCCACCAGGTGGCGCCCCTGAAGACAACGCCCTCCCCGTCACACCTCACGGGGTACAGCATCCGGCTTGCGCCGCAAAACTGCAGGTAATACCGCAGCGTGGAGTGGGTGCAGCCGGCAAGCTCGGGCGCGCGCTGCTCCAGCTCCTCCCAGGAAATTTTTTTGCCGCGCAGGCTTTTTTCCTTCCCAAGGCGCAGCAGGGCGTCAAATATCGCTTTTTCCCGTTCCGGGGCCAGCTCCTGCAGCTCGCTGAAATACACGACTTGCTCCACGGCCTGTTTCCTCCTTGCCCTGTGTGAGGGCGCCCGCACCCCGCCTTTGGGGGCCTGCGTCTCTTTCAAAACGCAAAGGGCGCCTCCTTCCCTCCCGGCCCCTCCAAAAGAGCCCGGGCCTTCCCCTTTGCCTGCCTCATCAGCCCCTGCGAATGCAGTAGATGAGCAGCTCCAGCAAATTCCAGCAGCCGGCCAGGGCAAACAGATCCAGGATGATCTGCATGCCCCTGGTCGTCAGCTTCTCTTCCCGGCCGGCGCCCCAGTCGCTGATTCCATGGAAGCAAAAGCCCTGCTCGTCCATTTCCATGGGGCAGAAAATGCCGCTTGCCGCAAAACTGCGCATCCATTGCTTCAGCGTGGGAAGGCTGTAGCCGGCAAACTCCGGCACAAGGTGCTCCAGCTCCTCCCAGGCAATTTTTTTGTCCTGTATCGTCTTGTTCCAGGAAAATTTCTTGAAGGCGTCAAAAAGCTTCTCTTGCTGCATCGCCGTCAAATCCTGCACTTCGCTTCGGTATTTCTGCTGCTCCATAAAAGCTCCCCCCTGTCAAACGACGTTTCAAAACCCTTTTGCAGCATCAGCGCATCCCTGCGCAGCCCCCAGGGCCGGCTCAAACCGTATTTTTCCGCTTTCTCCCCGTGCCCCTTTTCATTGCGTTTGTTTTCCCCTCTTCCCCGCCCTTTTGCCGGTTCCCTTTTCTCAAAAACAGGACGGGGCCGCCTGCCTGTTTTGAGAAAAGGCGCTCCCCCGGCCGCACGGCCAAAAAAGCGCCTTGGATTTTCCGAAAACCCAAGGGGGCGGAAACGAGGCGTTCCCATGAAAAATCCCATGCAGCGCACACCCAAAGGGCGCTGACGGCAGCGCCGCTCACCTTGGTGCCGGCAGCTTCGCATGGGCGCCAGGCCGCTTTCCCTTCGCGCACTGCTCGATTACACCTTAGCAGCAAAGCCCCTCCCTGTCAATTTCAGAGCCGCATAATTTTCCTTTTTATTTTTATATTTTTTGCTTGTTATTTTATATTTTTGTGGAGTTTTCTTGTTTTTTTGTAAATAGTTTTGTATGATTTCCGGTTTTTGGATGTTATTTTTCTTGTTTTTATGGTTTTGCCTGATATCCTGCTGCCCACCCCTTTCCGCCGGGCCTGCCGGATTTTGTCGTATTTGAGCGGCACCTGTCATTTTTTGAGGCGGGCTTCAATTTTCCCTTATTTTTTGGCCTTCTCCCTGCGGGGGACGCCTGCACTCCCCCGCCAAAAAAAGGCTGCCTTCTTAATTCTTTGCAAGAAGGCAGCCTTTTTTATTTTTTTGACTCTTTTGCAACGTCTGACCCTGCCAAAAAGAGGGGGCGCGCCGTGCACTCTCACCCCTGCTTTTTGCGGCGTCCTCTCACCGAAAGGGCGACCGAGAGCGGCTGCACCAGCAGCGCCAGGCCCACAAACGCCAGCCAGACAAGGCTGCCGCCTGCGGCGTCCCCGCCGTCAAAGCCCACAAGCCCCGTTGCCAGGGAGGAGGAGCCGGTGGCCACCGCCACCATCAAAAAGACAAACAGCATGCGCCCGCGCTCCACGCCCCACCGGAACAGCAGGGGGGCCGAAAAGGCCAGCACAAGCAGCGCCACCGCCGCCAAAACCGCCAGCATCGCAAGCTCCTCCGTCCTGTGCAGCAGCAGCCTGCTGCAGGCCGCCACGGCCAGCACCCCCGCCAGCCCGGCGTAGCCCAGCAGATACTTGGAGAGCACCAGGTCGCTCTCGCGGTAGGGCATCATGGCGGCCAGCCTGTCCCACTTGTCGCGCTCGTCAAAGGCCATGGCCGTGTAGGGCAGCATGGCCGAGTAGACGATGGCAAAGGACGACACTGAGAGCACCGGCACGGCGGAAAACACCGCAATCAGCACCAAAAACACCTTCATCTGACGGGAAAGCACCAGCCAGTCCTTGAGCAGCAGCGCCTTTGTCTGCATTCTCATCTCTCCTTCTCCCCCTTCACCAGCAGCAAAATCAGCTCCTCGAGCCCCACAGGCTCCACCTCCACGTCCCTGGGCACCAGGGCGCGCCGCACCAGGCAGCGCATGCCGTAGGGCCCCGTCTCGCAGCCGAGCACGGCTCCCCCGGGCAGCGCCTCCCCCTGCGCCCTGCCGCACACCACAAGGCCGCAGCTCTCCCTGAGTGCGTCCTTCTCCTCAAAAAAGAGCAGGCGTCCTTTGTGCAAAAAGGCGATGTAGTCGCACAGCTTCTCAAGGTCGCTGACAATGTGCGACGAGATGAGCACCGAGCGGCTCTCGTCACGCGTGAACTCCGAAAAGACCTCCAGGATTTCGTCGCGCACCATGGGGTCGAGCCCCCCGGTCGGCTCGTCGAGCAGCAGCAGGCGCGCCTCGTGCGACAGCGCCGCCGCAATGCCCAGCTTCATGCGCATGCCTCTGGAAAAATCTCTGAAGGGCTTGTCGGGCGGCAGCTCAAAGCGGGAGAGAAAGTCAAAATAGACGCCGGGCTGCCAGTTTGAATAGGTGCCGCGAAGCACCCGCTCCATCTGCCGCGCCGTCAGCCCCTCCGGGAAGTGGGTCTCGTCGAGCACCACGCCCACCTCCTGCTTGAGGTCGCAAAAGCCCTCCGAGTCCACCTCCCGGCCCAGCACGCGGATGCTGCCGCCCTCTCTCCTCGAGGCCCCCATGATGAGCCGAATCAGTGTGCTCTTGCCGGCGCCGTTTTCGCCCACCAGCCCCAAAATGCAGCCCTGCGGCAGCGTAAAGCTGACGCCCTCGAGCGAAAAACCGGGATAGTGCTTGCTCACGTCCCTGAGCTCCAATGCGCTGTTCATACTTCCTCCTCCAATACAATGGAAAACAGTTGCTTGAGTTCCTCTTTGTCAATCCGGCAGCTTGCCGCAAGCTGTACCGCCTGCCTGAGCTGCTCCTCCACCCGGCGCAGATTTTCCTCCCGGAAGAGCTGCTCGTTTCTCTCCGCCACAAAGCAGCCCTTGCCCGCCATGGTGTATAAAAACCCCTCGGCCTCCAGCTCGTCATAGGCCCGTTTGGTCGTGATGACGCTGATCCTCAAATCCTTCGCCAGAGCGCGAATCGAGGGCAGCATCTCGCCCGGCGCAAGCTCCCCCGATAAAATCATGGCCTTGATTTGACGGGAAATCTGCTCGTAGATGGGTTTTCCCGAGCTGTTGCTGATCAGGATGTCCACAACGCCACCTCCCATACCGTACATACACAGTATATACAGAATATACAGTTTGTCAAGGGCTTCGCAAAAAAAGAGGAAGAAATTTTTTTCCGGCGCAAAGGGGCTTCCTTCAGAGGCCGGGCCCCTGCAGGGGCCCGGCTCAAAGGGGACGCGGCCCACCTGCCCGCACACCGGGGCCCCTGGAGGGGGATGTCAGAGGCCTGAGGGAGAGGCAGCCCACCCAGGGCCCCTGCAGGGGGTGTCCGGATGCCGGAGGCTTTCAAAAAGGCCGGGGGAATCCCCGCCCGCAGAGGAGCCGGGGGCTTGAGGCCACCTCTCCAAGGCCGGCGCAAAAAAAAGCGCCCCGCCTGCGCGCCGGGAACCCTTGAGGGCTTCCCAAAAGCCAGAGCAATCCCCTGCTTTTTGGGTGCGTCGGGGCGGCCGCGCAGGGAGGGGCCGCAAGCTGGGAGCTTCCCGAAAGGCAGAGGAAGTCCCCCGCCCCACAGGAAAAGACCGGGGGCTTGAGGCCACCTCTCCAAGGCCGGCGCAAAAAAAAGCGCCCCGCCTGCGCGCCGGGAACCCTTGAGGGCTTCCCAAAAGCCGGAGCAATCCCCTGCTTTTTGGGTGCGTCGGGGCGGCCGCGCAGGGAGGGGCCGCAAGCTTCTCCCTTTATTCCCCATCACCGAAAAAAGGCTTGGAGCCGCAACGGCTCCAAACCTTTTTCTTTTCTCTTTCCGGTTCCGGCGATTTTTGCGCTGTCTTGTCCTTCAAAAGGCAGCCCGTGCGCGCTTTCCCCCGCGTCCGCAGAAGGGGCTGCCTTTCGCAGAAGGGCCTTGCCCGTCCCGCGCCTTTTTGTCAAAAGACCGGGACGTCCTGCGCCAAGGCTCAGCCCTTATACACCACGCCGTCCTTCATGACAAAGGTGCAGTTTGTCATGACCCTGATGTCTTCCAGGGGGCTGCTGTCAAAAGCGATGACGTCGGCCAGCTTGCCGGGCTCGATGGAGCCGACGCGGTCGTCCCACCGCAGCATTTCGGAGTTGACCTTGGTGGCGGCCAGCAGCGTCTCGGCCGGGGCGAAGTCCCCGTAGCGGCACATGAGCTCAAATTCAAACGCCTGCTTGCCGTGGGGGTTGAAGGGCGTGGCGGCGTCGGTTCCAAAGCCGATTTTGACCCCCATCTTTCGCATCTTTTTCAGATTCTCCCCATGGTTCTTCAGACACCGGTCGGCCTTTTCCACGCCCCAGGCGGGAATCCCTGCCTCCACGCCGCTTGCAACAATCTGATAGGCGGCAATGATGGTGGGAATGAGGTAGGTCCCGCTCTCTGCCATCATGTGCATGCCCTCCTCGTCAATCATCATGCCGTGCTCAATCGAGGTGATGCCGGCGCGAATGGCGTTTTTGATGCCCTCGGCGCCGTGGGCATGGGCGGTGGTGAGCTTGCCGTGGGAGGCGGCCAAATCACAGATGACCTTCATCTCCTCATAGGTCAGCTCGGGCGCTCCCGGCTCGTCACCCATCGACATGACGCCGCCCGTCGCCATCAGCTTGATCTGATCCACGCCGTATTTGATATTGGTACGCGTGGCGGCGCGGCACTCGTCGGGGCTGTTGACGATAAAGGCCATGCTGCCCCCCGTGATGCCGGGCTTGAAATGGCTGTCGCCGTGGCCTCCCGTGGAGGAGAGCGGCACCCCGCTCACAAACATCCGCGGGCCAAACACCCGCCCTGAGTCAATCATCTTCTTGAGGTCGAGGTCGATAAAGTGGAAGCTGCCCTCGTCCCGAACGGTGGTAAACCCGGCCAGCAGGTCCTGCTGCGCGTTGAGCATGGAAATCAACGCAAGCTCACCGTCGCGCTGGTAATACATGCACTCCGTGGTGTCGGGCTCCCCGCTCATGCCGGTGTGCAGGTGGGCGTCTATCAGCCCCGGCATCACAAACTTGCCCGACAGGTCAATCACTTCCTGCCCCTCCCTGGGCGGACATTTGGCCATCGGCGCTACCTCGATAATTCGATTCCCCTCAATCACGACCGCCATGTCCTTTAGAACGGCGTCGTCCTTCGCGCAAAACAGCTGTCCGCATTTGATGTAGCTTGCCATTGCTTTCACCTCAACAATTCTCCGGGCATGTCGCCCGGTTGATATTGCGGGAATTATAGCAAACCCCACCCGAAAAAATCAACACCTTTCAACCTTTGTTCAAACAAATTCCCGTTTTGACCGAAGGCAAATAACTCCCTCTGCCCGTTTTTGTCATATGTGCATAAAAATCTTTCTCTTTTTTTACGTTTTCGTCAAAAGAAGGTGGACATCCCCTGTGTCTCTGCATTGACGCTCCCTCTGCAGCATTCCCTGCGGCACCTGCACGAGCCCCTGCGCAGCCTCCGCAGGGCCTGTGCGAGGGCTCAGGCCTTTTCTTTCATCACCTTTTCAAACCGGAAGTAGACCTCGGTCGCCTGCGAGGGGTCGCAGGCAGCCCCCTCGGCGTGGGGCATGGCGGGATCGCGGTGGTGACGATGAAAAAACTCCACGGCGTGAAAACCGCACTTGTTGATGTAAAAATGCAGGTTTCTCTGCTCAAAATAGGGCGTGACCGTCTCCCAGACCACCGTGTCGGGAAAGGCGGCCTCGATGGCCTGCCAGGCGGCAAATCCCAGGCCCCTGCCGTGCTGCCGGGGCGAAATGAAAAAGAGCTCCAGCGTGTTTTTTTGGGTCTTTTGCCGGATGACAACCACCGCCCCGCCCACGCGCTGCCCCCGGGCCACAATGTCAAAGGCCTGCGCGCCCTCGGCGGTGGCCGAGGCCACGATGTCGGCCTCGGAGGGCAGGGCGTCACTGCTTCCAAACTGCTCTGCAAGCGCCACGGCAAAGGCCTCCTGCAGCCGCCTCGCAAAGCTGCTCAGCCCTCGAGGCTGCACCTGTTCCAAAACAATCTTTCTGCTTTCAGACATGGGGCATCCCTTCCTCCCGTTTTATTTTGTCGAATTCCTTTTCAAGACGCTGTGCAAAGCACTCCATCTGCCCGGCAAGCCCGGTCTTCAAAAAGGGCTCCATGGCATTTTCCTCGGCGCAAAACAGGGGCGTTAAAATCCGCTGCGCCAGCGCCGCTCCCTGCTGCGTAAGCACAATCTGCTTCTCCCTGTGCCCGGTGGACACCAGCCGCACATACCCTTTTTGAAGGTACTCCTGCACCAGCGTATTGAGCGTGGTCTTGGGGATGGCCCACTCCTGACAAATTTTCTTTTGCGAAGCGGGCCTGCCGTCCGCCAGGGCATAAAAAAGCACAAAGGCCGCACCCCTGACGCCCAGCACCCTCAGTATGCCGTAGTACATTTCGTCAATTCGGTTGATGGCAATCATGAGCCGCCGGATTTGCTGCCTGTCACCCGCCATACTCTGCCTCCCTGCTCAAAATTCAGTCCGAATCAGGACTAAATTGTATTGTAGTCCGAATCAGAACTACAGTCAATGCCCTTAAGAAGGCAGACAAGGGACACTTTTTTCAAAAAGGGCTGTGCAGCATACGCCCTGCGGCGGTATAATGGAAGGCGACAGGAGGCATGAAGCATGAATTTTTCCCAAAGCCCGCCGTCCGGGCCTGACAGGCAGGACACCGAGCGGTGGGAGCTTTTTGACCAAAACCGCCGCCCCCTCAACCGGACACATCCCAAAGGCCTTCCCCTGCCGGAGGGGGCCTTTCACGTTGTGAGCGAGGTCTGGGTGGCCGACTCGCAAAACCGCCTGCTGCTCACGCTGCGCGCCCCCCAAAAGGAGATTTCCCCGGGGCTGTGGGAGGCCACGGCGGGCTCTGTTTTGGCGGGAGAGAGCAGCAGAGAGGGGGCGGTGCGCGAGCTGCGCGAGGAAACGGGGCTTGCAGCCGACCCCGCCGCGCTGCACCTGATCGGCGTGGCGCAGACGGCGGGCGTGTTTGTCGACGTCTATGTCCTGCGCCTTGACGTGCAGCATGTGACGCTGCAGCCCGGCGAGACCGAGGCCTACCGGATGGTGACGCTGTCCGAGCTGGACGACATGGGGCGCCGCGGCCTTCTGGCCCCCCACATCCTGCGCCACCTCTCGCTGTTTGAAGAGCAGCTTCGCTTCTTTCTGGAGCCCTCGCTTGCCCCCGGCCTCTACCGGCACTACAAGGGCAATGTCTACGAGGTGGTGTGCATGGCGCGCCACTCCGAGACGCTTGAGCCCATGGTGATCTACCGCCCTGCCGACGGCAGGGGAGGCGCCTGGGCACGGCCCGCCGTCATGTGGTTTGACGCCGTGCCGCAGGGCGGCTCCTTCGTGCGCCGCTTTTCAAGGCTGGAGGAGAGCTGAGATCATCGTCTTTTGTGAAAAGGTAAATAACTTTACATAAAAACCCTTTCAAACGCCCCTCCCTCCGGAAAGGGCGGCCGGCGGACAATCCTTTCACGGGGCGTCGGTACTCTCGAAGGAAGAAAAGCGTCCCCAAAGCAGGGCAAAGCTTCCCAAAAAAGCCGCCTGCAAGGCCAATTTTCTCTTCTCCCCCACGCCCCATCGGGCTGCTTTGCGCTCTGCGCGCAAGGAGTGCGGGAGAGTCTGCAGGCAGGCTTCTTGCTGCCCGCTCCCACAGGCCGTGAGGACGCAGAGAGCCGGGCAGACAGGAGGTGTGCCCCTGCGCAGAGCGTCAGCATGCGGAAAGAGAGCTTCTTTCTCTGTATAGCAGTTTGCCTTTTCACCCTTATTTTCTCTTTTTCACCCGCTCCCTTTCCCTTCTTTTTCATCCGGACACGCAAAAAAGCGGGGACAGCAAAAATGCTGTCCCCGCTTTTTGTGCGTACAAGGGGAGTGTTTTACTTGAGCTCGACCTTGGCGCCGACTTCCTCGAGCTGAGCCTTGATGGCCTCGGCATCCTCTTTGGAGACACCCTCCTTGAGGGGCTTGGGAGCGCCGTCAACCAGCTCCTTGGCTTCCTTGAGGCCCAGGCCGGTGATCTCGCGGACAACCTTGATGACCTTGATCTTCTCGGCGCCGACTTCGGCCAGGATGACGTCAAAATCGGTCTTCTCGGCGGCAGCCTCGGCGGGAGCGGCGGCGGCGGGAGCGGCGGCGACGGCCACGGGAGCGGCGGCGGAGACGCCGAATTCTTCCTCGAGAGCCTTGACCAGCTCAGAGAGCTCCAAAACGGTCAGAACCTTGATTTCTTCGATTAAAGCGGTGATCTTCTCAGACATTGTCGTATCCTCCATACATCGTTCTTTTTGAAAGGGTGATTTGTCTCGTTACTCGGCCTTCTTTTCGGCGATGGCGTTGAGCGCCACGGCCAGGCCCTTGATGGTGCCGTTGAGCACCGTGACAAGCCCGGTGACGGGCGCGTTCATGGTACCCAGCACGGTGGCGACAAGCACTTCCTTCGACGGCAGATCCGCCAGGTTCTTGACTTCGCCGGGCGTGATGACCTTGCCCTCGACAAAGCCCATCTTGATCTTGAAGTTTTCGTGCTTTGCGGCATACTCGTTGAGAATTTTTGCGGGGGCCACCGGGTCGTCGTAGCTGACGGCCAGGGCCGTGGTTCCGTTCAAAATCTCGTCGAGCCCTTCCAGGCCGGCGTCCTTGGCGGCAAAGCGGGTGAGCGTGTTCTTGACAACGGCATAGTCCACGCCCGCCTTGCGCATCTCGGCGCGCAGCTTGGTGTCCTCCTCCACGGTGATGCCGCGATAGTCGACAAACACACCGGCAGAGGCGCGGCGCAGCTTGTCTGTCAAATCCGAGACAATCTGCTTCTTTTGCTCGAGAATCTTTGCACTTGGCATTGTTTCACCTCCAATGTGAAGGCTGCGTCAGCCTCCCTGCTCGTCATCTCTCGGGAGAGCGGAGACAAAAAAAGCCCCGGGCGCCTTGGCGCCGGGGGCCGTGCAACACAAACCAAACGGCAGCTTTCGCCGCCCTTGCTTTTCCCTTGCACATCTCCCTCGGCAGGCAGCTTTCAGCAGGCGCATGCGCGCCCACACCTACGGTCTTCGGTTGATGACAGAGGTATTTTATCAGAAAGGACGCCGCCTGTCAAGCCTTTTTTGAGGAACTAAGGCTGTCGTCCAGCAGATGCGGCCCGCTCTGCCGAGCCCTTGCGCAAACAAGCCGGTCGAGCTTGGAAAAGCCCTGGCCCAGCACCTGGCACGCTGCCAAAAACAGCAGCAGGGAGAGCGGCCGAAACCCCGGCAGCAGAACATGCCCCAGCAGGCCGCCCGTGGCCAGCGCCAGTACCAGCAGTGCAAATCGCAGCAGTCGCTCCATATGTCGTTTCTCCTTTTCTTGTGAAACCGCTCTCCCGACCCCCGCCCTGCCCTGCTTCCGGTTGTCTTGCGCGTGCCGGTTTTTTGCTTGGGACAGCATGTCTTGCGCCCGACGCCCCCTTCCCCTGCGGCACCCGCAAGACACAAAGAGCCTTTGGCCCGTAAGGGGACAGGTCGTTGAGACAAGCGATGCCCCCTGCAGGGAGCAGGCAGCGCTGCACCATCGGGGTGCGGCACCCGGCTGAGATATCAGGGTCAGGGGCCTAAGACCGGGCGGCAGGGCCAAAGGCCGGGGGCCAAGCGCCGGGGCCGGTGAAGACGCTCGGGCGCAGGGCGCGCGGTGCTCAGGGCCGCCCTGTCAGGGGGCGTCGGGATGCCCGTCCCCGTCCGGCGGGGGCGTCCCGTCCGGCAGGGGGGCCTGCGCCTCCGGAGCGCCGTCCTGCTCCTGCCCCGCCGCGCCGCGGCGCGGCAGGGGGGCGGGCGCCGTCTCGGCCGTCACGGTGGCCACGAGCCGGTGGATGGGATAGCCCTTGTCCGACCAGGTGCGCTCATACTCGGTGACAATGTTCCAGGGCGCGTCGGCTGCGTGCAGGTCATAGCAGACCTGCGACAGCGCAAAGCGGCAGGCCGAAAACTCGCCCAGCGAAAAGTCAAACAGAGGGCGGTTGTCGGTCTTGAAGTGAATCTCTCCGCCCTCCCCCAGCAGCGCCATGTAGTGCGCCAGAAAGCTGCGATGGGTCAGCCGCCGCTTGGCCTGACGCTTTTTGTGCCAGGGGTCGCAGAAATTGATGTAGAGCCTCGAAAACTCCCGGGGCTCGAAATATTCCTCAAGCAGCGCCGCGTCCCCCAGCACAAAGCGCAGGTTGGTCAGCCCCATGCCGGCCGCCTTCTCCATGGCCATGACCAGCACCTCGGGCACCTTGTCAAAGGCAATGTAGCAGATATCGGGGTTGCGCCGCGCACTCTCGCACACAAAGGTGCCCTTGCCGCAGCCCAGCTCCACATGAAGCGGCGCGTCGTCCGGCGCGCCGAACAGCGCCCGCCAGCGTCCCTTGTTCTCCTCCGGGCGCTCAACGCGAAAGGACGCCGCAGCCTGCATCCGCTTGTCCAGATTGTGTTTTTTCCGAGGGCGCATGTCGTCTCTCCTTATGTCACGGCGGCCGCCGGCCGCCTGCAGTTGCTGATTCAGTATAGCGCAAACCGCCTCCCGATTGCAAGTGGAAACAAAAAGCACACCCCCCGCCTTTGCGGGGGGCGTGCCGGCACCTGCTCCTAAGCCAAGCTGTTCTCAAGAGGACGCCGTCCGGAGAGGGGTCTGCAGTTCGAAAACGGTATCGTCTAAAAAATCTCTGAACGGGCTCAAAAAAACGTCGTCAAAAAGCCAGTCGACCTCCCGCACCTCCCCGTCGGAAATGAAGTAATATTGGTTCCAGTATGTGAAAATACCCTTTGAAAGATTGCCTCCGTTTCCAAAATT
>CALWCA010000011.1 GCA_944376235.1 uncultured Clostridia bacterium
CCCCAGGAGGGCCGGCCGCTCCAGCCCCCCGCTGTCCAGGAAAGCCAGCAGATCCTCAGCAAATTGGGAGATGGTGAAAGGGGCCGTCCCCCGGGGGGACTGGCCGTGGCCCCGGGTATCCAGGGCGTAGACCGTGAAGTCCTTGGAGAAGTCCTCCATCTGGTGGGCGAAGTAGGAGCCGTCCTCCCCGTTGCCGTGGAGCAGTACCAGAGGCGGCCCGCTGCCCTGTTTTTGGTAATGAAGCTGGATGTCCATAAAACCTCCTAAACGCGCCGCCTACGGCGTCAGCCCCGCTCCAGATAGATCATCAGTGCCGCGATATCCGCCGGGCTGACACCCCACGGGACTCCGCCCCGCGGGGGCCCCGCTATTTTTCTTCCTCGGGCGGAGTGAATGGCCCGGGCCACCCTCTCTTGCCGCTTTGCGGCAATTCACCTTGTCGGCCCTGCGGCAAGGTTTTGCTCCGCAAAACCCTTGGACGGCGCTGACCGCGCCGCGTTCGGCGTCAGCCCCGCTCCAGATAGATCATCAGCGCCGCAATGTCCGCCGGGCTGACGCCGGAGATGCGGCTGGCCTGGCCCAGGTTCAGGGGGCGGACGGCCTGGAGTTTCTCCCGGGCCTCCAGCCGCAGCCCCTGGATGGCCGTATAGTCCAGATCCTCCGGCAGGCGGTGGTCCTCCATCTTCTGAAAGTCCGCCACCTCCTGGAGTTGGCGCTGGATGTACCCCTGGTACTTCACCCGGATCTCCACCTGCTCGGCGATCTCCTCCGGAAGGTCCGGGAAGTCCGGGTCAAACTGCTTCAGGTCGGCGTAGCGGACCTGGGGCCGCCGGAGGAGGGAGAGGAGGGAGGCCCCGTCGCTCACCGGCGCAGTGCCCCGGGCGGCCAGGAAGGCGTTCAATGCCCCGCTGGGCGGGAGGCCCTTTCCCGCCAGGCGGCGAATCTCCCGCTCCACGGCGGCGTATTTCGCCTCCACCCGCTCCAGGCGCTCCCGGCTCACAAGGCCGATGCGGTAGCCGATGGGGCACAGGCGCTCATCGGCGTTGTCCTGGCGCAGCAGCAGGCGGTACTCGCTGCGGCTGGTCATCATGCGGTAGGGCTCGTCGGTGCCCTTGGTCACGAGGTCGTCGATCAGGGTGCCGATGTAGCTGCTGTCGCGCGAGAGCACGATGGGCGGCCGGCCCTTGATTTTGAGCGCCGCGTTGATGCCCGCCATCAGGCCCTGCGCCGCCGCCTCCTCGTAGCCCGAGGTGCCGTTGAACTGCCCCGCCCCGTAGAGGCCGGAAAGGTGCTTGAACTCCAGCGTGGGCAGAAGGTCCAGCGAATCGCAGCAGTCATACTCGATGGCGTAGGCCGTGCGCATCATCTGCACCTTTTCAAAGCCGGGCAGCGTGCGCAGCATGGCAAGCTGCACATCCTCGGGCAGCGAGGACGACATGCCCTGCACATACATTTCGTCGGTATTCGCCCCCGTGGGCTCCACAAAGATCTGGTGGGCCGTCTTGTCGGCAAAGCGCACGACCTTGTCCTCGATGGAGGGACAGTAGCGCGGCCCGACGCCCACGATGGCGCCCCCGTAGAGCGGGGAGCGGTGCAGGTTCTGACGGATGATCTCATGCGTCTTCTCGTTGGTGTAGGTCAGATAGCAGACCGCCGTGTTGGGCGGCGGGTCGGCCGTCTCAAAGGAGAGCGGCGTGGGATGGGGGTCCCCCTCCTGCACCTGCATCTTGGAAAAGTCCAGCGACTGGCGCAGCACGCGCGCCGGCGTTCCGGTCTTGAAGCGGCGCAGGCGCACGCCGTGCTGCGCAAGGCTTTCGGAAAAGGCGTTTGCCGGGAAGAGCCCGTCGGGCCCGCTCTCGTAGGAGACGTCCCCCAAAAAGACCTTGCCGCCCAGATAGGTGCCGCAGGCCACAATCACGGCCCGGCACAAGAAGACGGCCCCCGTGCGCAGCAGCACGCCCGACACCGCGCCCCCCTCGGTCAAAAGCTCCACCACCTCGCCTTGCCGCAGCAGCAGGCCGGGGGTTTTCTCGAGACGGCGCTTCATGCTCTCCTGATAGCGCCGCCTGTCCGACTGGACGCGCGGCGAGTGCAGCGCAGGGCCCTTTCCCCTGCCCAGCATGCGAAACTGCAGGGTGGTCTCGTCGGCCGCCTTGGCCATCTCGCCGCCCAGCGCGTCGATCTCCCGCACCAGCTGGCCCTTGGCCGTGCCCCCGATGCAGGGGTTGCAGGGCATGTTGCCCACGCTGTCCAGGTTTAGGGTGAGCAGCGCCACCCTGCACCCCAGACGCGCCGCCGCCAGCGCCGCCTCAATGCCGGCGTGGCCGGCGCCCACGACGCAGACGTCCACGCTGTCCGCAACAAAGCGCATGCGCGCCCCCTCCTCTCATGTGAAAATATCGCGGCAATCTTTCCGGGGCAAGCTGCCCCAAAAGAGGGAAATCAAATCCGAACCGTAAATAAAAACAACATTATTACAAATGGGAATAAAACTTTTTGTCAAAATAGGTAGAAAAAATCCAAAAAGGCGTGAAACATGCGCAAGGTATGCAAACTCCCACGGCCGGGAAACAAAATTATTTTCCCACGCAAAAGCGGGAGAAGATACTGTCGATCACGTCCTGCGTCACACTTTCGCCGGTGATTTCGCCCAGCGCCTCGATGGCGTCGCGCAGGTCGACCTCGGCGATGTCGGGCTCGACGCCCTGCTCGATGGCCTCCCTTGCACGCAGTACGGCCTCCCTTGCGCGCCCCGCCGCCTCGGCGTGGCGCAGCGAGGTCAGCAGCACCTCGTCGGGCGCCGGGAGGTAGAGCTCGCACAGGCGGCGTTCGAGCTCGGGCAGGCCCTCCCCCGTGGCGGCGCACAGCCGGACGGGAGAGGGGAAGCGTCTTTGCAAGGCGGACAGCTCCATGCGCTGCGGCAGGTCGGTCTTGTTCAAAATGGCGATGGCCTCGCGCCCTTCGCACAGGGAGAGCACCCTGTCGTCGAGCTCGTCCCAGGGGCGGGAGGCGTCGAAGACGGCCAGCAGCAGCGAGGCCTCGGCCGCCGCCTGACGGCTGCGCTGCACGCCGATGCGCTCCACCGGGTCGGCCGTGTCGCGCAGGCCGGCGGTGTCGAGCAGGCGCAGCGCCAGCCCGCCCACCGACACCGTTTCGCTCACCACGTCGCGCGTGGTTCCGGGCAGCTCTGTGACGATGGCGCGCTCGGAGCCTGCCAGCAGGTTGAGCAGCGAGGATTTTCCCGCGTTGGGCTTGCCGATGATGGCGGTGGGCGCGCCCTCCTTGACCACGCGGCCCCTGCGGCAGGTGGCCAGCAGGGCGTCAAGCCCCGCCTCGGCCTCGCGCAGGGCGCCGCACAGGGCGGCGGGGTCTGCCTGCACCACGCCCTCGTCGGAAAAGTCGACATAGGCCAGAATGTCGGCGTCGGCCTTCACCAGCCCGGCGCGCAGCGCCCGGCAGCGCTGCGACAGCGCCCCGCTGGCCTGCGACAGCGCCGCCCGCGCCGCCGCGCGGCTGTTTGCCGTGATGAGGTCGATGACAGCCTCGCTTTCGGCCAGGTCGAGCTTGCCGTTCAAAAAGGCGCGCCTCGTAAATTCCCCGGGTCCGGCCTGACGCGCGCCGGCCTCAAGCAGGGCGGCCAGCACGTCGTAGAGCACCACGCGCCCGCCGTGGCAGGAGAATTCGGCCATGTCCTCCCCCGTGAAGGAGGCGGGAGCAGCCCACAGCGTCAGCACCGCGAGGTCGATGTCGCCCTGTGCGTCAAAGACGTGACCGACGCAGGCGCGGCGCGGCCTAGGCGCCTTTCCCGACAGGGGCCGAAAGCAGCGCAGGGCCGCCTCGTGCGAGCCGGGGCCAGACAGGCGCACCACGCCGATGGCGGCGTCCTGCAACGCCGTGGAGATGGCGGCAATGGGGCGGGGGGACAAGGACATGAAAAAGCCTCCTTTCGAACTTTCGAACAAAGGCCGGCGGCCGCGTCCGATACCATGGCGCGGCTGCGCCTGCAGCGTCTTGCGGGTCGCGCGCCACGGCGCGGTTAAGCCGGCGCAGGGGCGGCGGACACAAAAAGGGAGGGAATGGGAGCGCGCCCATTCCCTCCGGGAGCTTTGGCAGAGAGGGTTCAAAAATTACGGCTGCCCAGGCGCGGAAGAGAGGTCGGAATCGTTTGCCCTGGCCTCCGAAGCGGCTCCGGTATCCAAAAGAGCCCCGGCTTTGGAAGCGTCCCCGGTGTTTTGGGGGGCTTTGGAGCCCGACGGCCTGCGGCGGCGCCGGCGGCTGCGGCCGCCCGAGCCCGGGGCACTGCTGCGCGGGCCGCCCGAGCCTGCGGGGGAAATCACCACTCGGCGGCTGGGCTCATGCCCGATAGAGCCGGTCTCCACACCCTCCACCTCCTGCAGAGCAGAGTGGATGATACGGCGCTCGTAGGGATTCATGGGCTCAAGCGTCACGCTCTTTTGTGAGCGCAGCACCTTGTCCGCCACCTTGTGGGCCAGCGAGACAAGCACCTCTTCGCGCTTGGCACGGTAGTTTTCAATGTCGAGCGAGACCTTGGAGAAGCGGTCGTCGGCATGGCCGGCGACAAGGCTTGTCAGGTATTGCAGGGCGTCCAGCGTCTCGCCCCTGCGCCCAATCAGCAGGCCCATGTTGTCTCCCGAGAGCGAGATGCGCAGCACGGTGCCGTCGCTGCTGGCCGACATTTGGACCGGCAGCTCCAGAATGGAGAAGATCTCCTGCAAAAAGGCCTCGGCGCGGGTGTCCGACACCGGCTCGAAGGGGCGTGCCGGCTCCTGCTCGCGAACGGATGCCGGAAGGTCGGCGGCAGGAGGCTCCGCTTTCCGCTGCGCGGCCTGCTGCGGCCGGGATTCTCCCCTGCCGCGCGGCCGCCGCTCCTTTTGGGAGGAGGGAGCGTCCTGCTGCTTTTGGGCCGGAGCGGCCGCCGCTTCGGCGGGAGCCTGTGCGGCCGGGGCAGAGGGCCTTGCCGTTTTGTCGGGAGCCGCTTCACGCGGCGCGGCGGACTGCTGCTTTGGCGCCTGCGGCCTCGGGGGGCGGGGCTGCGGCTTGGGATCAGGCTGCTGCACCTCGTAGGTCAGACGCACCTTGGCGTCCTGGGCGCCCAGCCCGAAGAGAAAGCCCTTGGAGGGGGTTTGCAGCACCTCCACACTCACGCTGTCGCGGTCGAGCCCCAGCGCGGCGCAGCCGGCCTCAATGGCCTCGTCAATGGTTTTGCCTGTGGCAATATGTTCCATGGTAACAGTCATTCGTCTTCGTCGCCTCCTTTTGCAGATTTATCAACCGGAGGCAAATCGTGGTCGATGGGGTCGGGAATGTGATCCCGGAAGCCCAGCACCTTGGCATAGCTTTTCCTTTTGCGCTCCTTCATGGCCTGCACCTGTGCCTCCACCTGCGGGCTCATGGGGGGCGGGCTGGCGGGCTGCGGCTCCTCGGGGGGCTGCTGCCCGGCTTTCAGGCCGCCGAGATTGGCCTTGCGGCGCGCAAGGCGTTCCTGCTTTGCCAGCTCTTCCTTTGCCTCCTGGGCGGCATAGGCCGCAGCCAGCGTCTTTTTGGGGTTCCAGATGGCGTTGAGCAGCATGTTCTGGAACATCATGAGCAGCGAGGAAAAGCCCCAGTAAAGGCCCATGCCGGACGGCATGGTAAAGGCAATCCAGACAGACACGATGGGCATGGTGAACAGCATCTGGGTTTGCATTCTCTCGGTGGCCGCCGTGGAGGGCACCGACTTCATCTGGTACCAGGACTGCAAAAAGGCGGTCAGGCCCGAGAAGATAGGCACCAGCAGCAGCATGTTGAAGGCCAGGCTGGGATGCTCGGCCAGGTTGATGCCCAGGAAGTTATAGCTGAAGGTGCGGATGCCGGGCTCGACAAGGCCCGCGTCGACCATGGCGGGCAGGTTGGAAAACAGCGCCTCGGCAATGGTGATTTCAGCCGTATACGACACGCGCTCGGCCGTCAGCAAATTGAGCCCCAGCGCAGCGTCGAGCGCCGAGATCTGGGAGGCGCTCAGCTTGACCACATAGGTGAGCGGCATGCGGATGATCTTGTAGAGGGAAAAGAGAATCGGCAGCTGCACCAGCATGGGCAGGCAGCCGGCTGCGGCCGAGATGCCGTTTTCCTTATAGAGGTTGCTGACCTCCAGGTTGGCGCGCATCTTGTCGGCGCCGCACTGCTTGCGGATGGCCTCCTCCTGCGGGCGCACCTTCATCTGATTGATGGTGCTGCGCTGCTGAAGCAGGCCGAGGGGCAGCAAAATGACCTTGATGGCCACGGTGAAGCCCAAAAGGCCCCAGCCGTAGCTGTTGAATTGATCGATAAACCAGCCCAGGAGCGTCCCGAGCGGGAAATTGAGCAGCCAGTCAGTCATGAATGTGGATGACCTCCTTATCTGGGGGTGTTGTGCCGGCGCAGCCTATCAGGGGACGGGGTCGTAGTAGTCGTGACGGCTGAAGGGATGGCAGCGCAGCAGGCGCCGAAGCGCCAGCCAGCCGCCCTTCCAGGGGCCGTAGCGCGTGATGGCCTCGACGGCGTAGGCCGAGCAGGTGGGCGTGTAGCGGCAGCAGGGCGGAAAGAGCGGCGAAACAAACCTCTGATAGCCCCGGATGAGGGCCAGCATCAGAGCGCGGATCAAGAAGATTCCCCCTTGTGCAGCAGGCCGGCGCCGCCCAGCAGGCGGGAGAGCGAGGCGTCCACCGCCTGACGCTTGAGATGGGGCAGGCGGCTTCGCGAAACCAGCACGAAATCAAAGCCTTGGGCAAGCCCGGGCTCGAGAAGACGAAAGCTCTCGCGCATGAGGCGCTTGGCGCGGTTGCGCGTCACCGCGCCGCCCACCTTCTTTCCGACGGTGAAGCCCACGCGGTTGGCGCCCAGCCTGTTTTTGGCATAGTAAACGACGATGTTGCGGTCGACAAGACTTTTTCCCCGCTTATAGAGCCGGCGAAAGTCGTTGTTGCGCGTCAGAGGGACGGCTTGCATTGGAAAAACCCCTTTGTCGCGGCCCCCTCATTTCTTTGAAAAAGGGAGCGGCAGGGCCTCTTTCCCTGCCCGACATTTTTTAGAAAGCTGCGCCCGGTTTCGGACAAAAACAGGGCGGCCCGTTTGCCGTTCCGGCATGAAAAATCCCCTTTTCCAAGCGGGTTGTCCGTCTTTGGGCAAAGCAAAAAAAGGCCACATGTTGCAGTGGCCTGAGGAAAAGCGGACAAGGCAGACCGCCGCACATGAAACTGGTGTCCCCGCACCGGCCGGCCTTTGAAGGGACCGTCCTGCGGTCAGGCGGACAGGCGGACTCTGCCCTTGGCGCGGCGGGCGCTGAGGATACGTCTGCCGTTGCGGGTTCTCATTCTCTTGCGAAAGCCGTGCTCCTTGGCTCTATGACGCTTTTTGGGCTGATAGGTTCTCTTCATTGTGCGTGCACCTCCTTTTTCAAATTCATATCACGGCGGGCGGGCCGGAGGTTCTCCGGCGCGGTTCGTCTTGCAGATGTCCCGCCCGCTAAGACGAGTCGGAAAAAAAGCCGTCAAAATCGGCAAAATACATTATATAAAACTGTTTGGGGGTTTGTCAACAAAATATCTCGCAAAACCTGCGGCTTTTGTGAGCTTTCTCTTTGAAAAGTCCCGTGCTGCGGCTTTGGGCGGCGTCCAAAGCCGCAGCACGGCAGGGCCCGCCCCCCTGCGCCGGCAGTCTGCCGGCGCAGGGGGGCGGGCCCTTGTCCCCGGCTTTTGCAAAGGGACGAAAGCCCTTTTGCAAAAGCCGGGGGACAAGCTGCAGTGGACGCAGCGGTTACTTGGAGGCAAGAGGCTTTGTCTTGCCTTTAACGCCCGCCATCAGCAGCGCCAGCAGCAGGGTGCCGCCGGTGGCGACATGCCGGTCGGTGTTGTCGTAGTACTCGTCGAGGGCGTGGGCGCCGCCGCCCGAGCCGCCGCTTCCGATGCACACCGAGGGGACGCCGGCGTAGATGCCCATGGTGCAGTTGGTGGCGCCGCCCACCGAGAAGGTGGGCTCGATGCCGCAGTCCTTGATGACGGCATACAGCGCCTCGACCAGGGGGATGTTGGCCGACTGGGTCACGGCCGGCACGTCGACATACTGCTTGGTGTCCCAGGTCACGGTGTCGGCGCCCCAGCGCGCCGTCTCCTCGTCGCAGGCCTCCTGTGCCGCCTGCATAATCTGGTTGTGCAGCGTCTCGAGGAAGTCCTGACGGTTGGAGCGGTAGTTGATCTTGATTTGGGAATCCGAGGCCACGGCGTTGATGGCCGAATCGTTGCCGGCGTGGAAGTTGGAGACGCAGTAGATGGTGCCGCTGTCGGGCGGGACCTCGATGGAGGCGATCTTGACCACGCAGCGCGCGGCGGCATACAGAGAGTTGGACACCTTGCCGAAGGCGCCGGCCGCGTGGCCGCCCTTGGAGTGGAAGTTGATTTCGCAGGTGCGCAGGCCGGTGCCGTTGAAGACGATGTTGCCAAAGCCGCTTCCGTCGATGCTGATGGAGGCGTCATACGTATTTTCGCTCATGTGCTTTTTCATGCCGCCAAGGGCCCCCATGCCCTCCTCTTCCACGGTGCCCATGAAGAAGAGGTCGCCCTCGGTCTCGATGTTTCCGGCGTTGAGCGCGCGGATGACGCTGAGGATGGAGGCCATGCCCGAGGTGTCGTCGTTGACGCCGGGCAGATAGACGCGGCTGCCCTCAAACTTGGGCTCGAGCACGGTGTCGAGCGGGAAAACCGTGTCCATATGGGCTTCCAGGATGACGCGCGGGCCCTTGCCGCTTCCACGGCGCACGCCGATGGCGTTGCCGAAGCGATCCAGGTGCACGTCTTCCAGGCCGAGCTCCTTGAGATATTCGCAGAAGGCCAGCGCCTTTTCACGCTCGTGAAAGGTGGGGGCGGGGATTTTCGCCATGGCGATTTGCTGCTCGAGCGTCAGCTCCGAGTCGGTCTTGAGGAAGTCAAGCGACGTTTGGACGCAGGGCAGGGCCTTGAGCTGGGCAAGGGTTTGCTCCACGGAGGGAGAGACGGTAAAGTTGTCCATAAGGGGGCCTCCTTTTGCTGAAAATTTTGGAAAAACCGGTTTTTAAAAACATTATAATGCCCCGTCTTGCGCATTGCAAGCAAAATGCGCCCCGCAGCAGCGCCGTGCGGCAAAGGGCCTGACAAAACGCCGGGGAGTGCCGGCAGGAGGCCCGTTGCAAGACAGGGAGGGCGGCCAAAGCGGCGGGGGCGGCTGCGGGAAAAGGGGCCTTCCCGGAGGCTGCGGCGAAGTGCGACACGTTTTTCCTTTTTTGCCGCACCACTTTTCCCCTGCCGACATAAGATAAAGCGGATGGCCCCGATGGGCGGTGTCGCCTGCGGCCACATCCCAATTTTGAAACGTGGCGCGCCAGGCAAGGCGCCCTGCGCCATGTGATTCTTAGAAATGGAGGAATCCTCATGCGTCTGGAACTGCAATCGGCGCTGTGCGCCGAGCTCACGGAGGCCAATCTGCGCGGGATGGCCTTTGACGGCAGTTATTTCTATGTCCCGCTTCCCGCCACAAGACAGGTGCAAAAGCTCGACCGTCAGCTGGGCCTGGTGGCAACCCTGTCGGTCAACCGCCGCTATGATCTGCTCTACTGGGACGAAGTTGACCAGGTTTTTTGGGCGGCGTCTGCCGAAGTGCCCCGCACGGTCTTCCGGCTTTCCCCCGCCTTCGTGCTGCAGGAGACGGTGACGCTGGCAACGGCGTCCTGCGAAAGCACCCCCATCCGCTCGATCGGCGTCAACTGCAGAAGCAACCGCCTGCTCATCACCACGCCCTCTTGCGTCAACGAATACGAGAAAAACGGTGCCTTTGTTGCCACGAGGCTGCGCACGGGAACCGGGGTTACGCTGTCTTATGTGCTGACCATGGCGCCCTACACGCTGATTTCCTACACAAAGAACGGGAGAAACTTTTTGGAGCTCTCCGACGCCTCGGGCAACAACCTGAGCAACATCCGCACGCCGCGCGGCGTCTTTTTGGGAGCCCTGCTCTTTGATCCCCGCAGCGCCCCCTCCAGGGCGGCTGCCTATATTGCGGCGTGGCGCGGCAGCAAGAGCATGCTCTTCCGCCAGCCGCTCGGCGTGATTCCCGACGATTGCAACTTCGGCACAGGCGGCGATAGCGATACCGACAATTCCTGCAACTGCAACTGCGGCTGCGGCAATATGGGAGAAAACAACTGCCATCTGTGCGGCAATGTGGGCGGTGTGAACGGCTGCAATTGCGGCAACTGGAACAACTGCCGTCCCTGCGGCAGCGTGGGCGGCGCAAACGGCTGGGGCTGCGGCAACTGGAACAACTGCGGCTGCGGCAATGTGGGCGGCGCAAGCGACTGGGGCTGCGGCTGCAATGGGGGCAATTCGCAGGGCGTCAACCCCTGCGCCTGTGCCTGTGCCTGCTGCAATGCCCTTGCGCAAAGCGGCAACTGCGGCTGCCACAACCATGATTGCTCCTGCGCCGAAGAGGAAGAAGAGGAGGAGCGCACGCCCTGCCAGAGTGCGGTGGACGCGGCCGACGACATCCTCGGCGCCATCAATCAAATCAATGATGCCCTGGCACAACTGCTCAAGGAGTGCTGTGACGTCTCCGACGACGAGGAGGACGAGGATGCAGACGGCTGCCATGTGTGCGGCGGACATCGCCGCCCGCATCCCGGCAAGGCCTGCAGCTTGGGCGGCAACAGGAAAAACCGGCTCCGTGAGCTGGAGCAGCTGCTGCTGTCCCAGATGCAGACCGTGCAGGAAACCGAAAGTCCTGCCGTTGTCGGAGAGGGGGGAACTCCATGTGCTGCCGCAACCGCAGACCAGAGCCGCAATGCCAGTGCGACAGATCTTGTCTTTGTCGGCTGATTTGCTGCCTGTGCCTTTGCAGCAGGGACCGGTGTGAGCTGAGGGGCAGATGCCCGAGATGCCGATGGTAAGCCTGCTGAGCAACAAAAGATTCTGACAGGTGTCTGCGCGGGGGAACTCCTGTTCTCCCTGCGCGGCGGGGGGCGGCCCTGCGCCATGCGGCGCAGGGCCGCCCCCCTTTTGCCCCCCTTTTGCCCGGCGCAGGCAGGAAGGCCGGGCGGCACAGGCAAAAAGGGCGGCCGCAGGGGAAAATTACGCTTTTCGGCGCCCGGGAAGTATGGTATAATATTGGTATTATATAGGAAAGGGAGCGCACAGGGGTGCGCCCCGGGGCAGAGAGTGCGCTGCGGCGACACATGGGGGGAGAAGGCAATGGGACTTGACAAAAAAGACCGCTCGGATTGGATCAAGGCACTGCCCTTTTTGCTTGTGCTGGGGGTGCTGGTAGGCACGCGGGTTTTTCTTGTCGTGCTGGTGGTCTGCGTCGCCGTCCTGATTGGCTGGATGGTGATGCAGGCGGGAAAGAAAGACAAGCCTTCCCCGGCTGCAATCCGGGGCAAGAAGGCCTCCCGCCCGTCCACGGCAGCCGCGCCGGACAACCGTCCGCTCATGCCGGTGACCATGGATTCCGACCAGCCGCACAGCCACAGCGCCAAGAGCACCTATGACCCCATGACCGGCGAATACCTGTTTCAGGACATCCAGCCCTGCACCTGCCCCAACTGCGGCTTTGTGACAGACACATCGCACCGCTTTTGCTCGAGGTGCGACACCGACCTCACGCGGCCGCACAGTGGAAAGACCTCATTTTTCAGACGAAAGGACTGATTTTGCATGGTAGATTCCACCAGGATTTTCACCGACCCCACAGATGTAGAGCCCGGCTTTGAACCCATGATGTATTCCATCCCCTATCCGAGCGGCGGCGTGAAGGTCAACGGCCTGCTCATGACGGCGGCCGGCCGCGAGCCCAGCCCGCTCGTCGTGCTGCTGCACGGCTTTCCCGGCACCGAGCGCAACCTCGACGTGGCGCAGGCGCTGCGCATGGCGGGCTGCCATGTGGCCTTCTTCCACTATCGGGGGGCCTGGGGCAGCCCGGGGTATTTTTCCTTTTCCCATGTGCTTGAAGATCCGGGCAATGTGATCGACTACTTAAAGAGCCCCGAAGTTGCAAAGCAATATCGTATCGACACCGGCAATATCTTTGTGGTGGGCCACAGCATGGGCGGCTTTGCCGCGCTGCTGACCGGGGCCGCCAGGGACGATCTGCGCGGCGTGGCCGGCATTGCTCCCTACGACTTCGGCAAGGCCTATCTGGCGGCCATGGCCGACCCCTCGGGCGCGCAGGCTTATGAGCAGGTGATGGGACAGCCCCTGCCCGAGCTCAAGCTGGAGACGCCCGACGTCCTGCTCAAGGACCTGGAGGCCCATGCGCAGCAATGGTGCTTTGACAATCAGATTGACCGGCTTGCCGGCAAGAACGTTTTGGTTTTCGGCTTTGACCGGGACGACGCCTCCACCATGGACATGCACATTCTCCCCTTCCTTGAAAAGGCGCGCCCCGTGCTGGGGGACAAGCTGCGCTTTGAAAACTACAACACCGACCACTCTTACAACGACAAGCGCGTGGCCGTGGCGCGTGCCCTGGCGCAGTGGGTGGAAGACTGCGTGAAGTAGCGCAAAAAAACTTGCAGCCGCCCCGTGAAGCGGCGGCGCCCTGCCGGGCGGCCCTCCCCAAAAGGGAGGGCCGCCCGGCTTTTTAATCCGGAAGGCATCGGGCGGGCGCCGCCGCACAAGGGCCCCGCCTTGGCCTGAGAATATTTCTGTGGACGCAGGCGCCTGTCGGTGCTATAATAAAAAACAGACGGATTCGTCTATTTTTACCCGGGCCCGCAAGCGACGCCGTTTTTTAAGGGAGAAAGGGGGAAAAGGCATGGCCAGACAGGCGGAGCGCCGGCAGAACAGCAGGCGGGAGATTTTGTGCGCGGCGATGGAGGAGTTTGGGACACGCGGCTACGGAGGCGTGAGCATCGAGGGAATCTGCACAAGGCACGGCATTTCCAAGGGAATGATGTATCACTACTACAGTGGCAAGGACGAGCTCTTTTTGGACTGTGTGCGGCAAGTTTTTGAGGGCTTAAGGGAGTATGTGGAGCGGCAGGCACCCCTGCCGGCGCCGGAGGATGCCCTGACGGCACTGTTTGAGTATTTTATGCTTCGGGAGGACTTTTTTGAGGGGAAACCCGATGCAAAGCGGGTGTTTGAGCAGGCGGTGTTCAGCCCGACAAAGGTGCTGGAGCGGCAAATCAGCGAGCTGCGCGCCCCTCTGCGCGAGGCCAACCGGCGGTTTTTCCGGCAGGTGCTGTCCTGTGCGGTGCTGCGTCCGGGGGTGACACCCGGGAGGGCGGCGCGCTACCTGGAAAGCCTGGACGAGGTTTTCTGGCCCATGATAGTGTGCTGCCGGCAGCCGGGGAGCGGACGGGATTTGGAGGCCGCGCTTGCGGCAAGCTGCGAGCTTTTGGATATGGCGCTGTTCGGCATTGCCGGCGGGCAGCCGAGCGGGCCGGAGGGTGCGGGGTAAGAGAAGGCCCCCCTGCAGGGCGGGAGAGGCTCTGCGGGGGGCCGGGGGGCAACGGTTTTTTTTATTTGGAGAGGATGAGAGAGATGAAACGATTGGCAGCACTGCTGCTTTGCGGGGCACTCATGCTGCCCCTGACCACCGGCGCACAGGGTGCGCAGCAGCAACAGGCACAGGCGGCGTCGGGCGTCAGCCGGGGCCAGGCGGCGCAGATGCTCTATGAGGCGCAGGGAAGCCCTGCCGTCACGGCGGGCTGTCCTTTTTCCGACGTTTCGGAGGGGCAGCGCGACGCCGTGGCCTGGGCGGCGCAGCAGGGCGCTGTGGCCGGCGTCGGCGAAGGCCTTTACGCGCCGGAGCGCGCGGTGAGCGGGCAGGAGTTTTGCACGATGCTCTGGCGTCTGGCGGGAAAAGAAGACCTGCCGGGCGGCGCACTGTTTGGGCTTGAGGGGGCCGGCGACGTCGCCGGCTGGGCCGGGGAGGCCGTCAACTGGGCCCTTCAGACGGGCGTGATGCAGGTGGAAAAAGAAGGCGTGCTGACGCCCACGGCCGCCCTAACGCACAGCCTGGCGCAGGACATGCTGCACAGGGCGCAGTCGCTGCCCGACCTGTCGGGCATCCGGGAGGACTTGGCGGCGCTGACGGCGGCCCAGCGCCCGGTGGGCTCCCAGGGGGAGGCCGACGCGGCAGCCTATCTGGAGCGGCGCTTTTCCGGGATGGGGTACTCGGTCGCGCGGCTGCCCTATGCTGACGAGGCGGGCAGGACGGGCAGCACGGTGGTGGCGGTGAAGCCGGCGGCTCAGCCCGGCGCGGACATTCTGGTTCTCTCGGCCCACCACGACAGCGACCCCACGGCCTACGGGGCAAACGACAACGCCTCGGGCGTCGTCGCCCTGCTGTATGCGGCGCAGGCGCTGCGGGAGCTGCCCACGGACACGGAAATCCGCTTTATCAGCTTCACCGACGAAGAAAACGGGAAGAAGGGCTCCGCCGCCTATCTCGCCTCCCTGGACGAGGAGGAGCGCAGCCGCATCGTCGGGGATATCCAGTTTGACATGCTGGGCGGGCTGGGCACCCGGGGCACGGGGGTGTATACGATGGACGGCCAGCAAAACTGGCTGAGCGACCTGCTGCAGGGCAAAGACTCCGCCCTGAGCCTGTCGGCCGAGACGGCCAGCGACCACGCCTCCTTCCAGATGGCCGGCATCCCCTCGGCGCTGCTCATGCAAAACGGGAGGGGCTACCTCTACCACTCGGCCGCCGACACCATGCAAAATCTCAACCTCTATGCCATTGCCGGCGCCGCAGAGACGGTGCTGGAGGCCGTGCGCGAGGTTGCGGACGAAACAACCCCTTCCTACCGGGAGCTGGCCGCCCAGCAGGGGGAGGGGTATACCTACCGGCAGACACGGCAGAGCAAAATCCTCTTTGGCAGCTCAAGGGAGGAGGTTTGCGCGGCAATCGGCGCCACGGGAGAGCTGGCCGACAGCTACGAGGTTACGGGCAACGGCTGGGTTGATCGCTACGAGACCTACCGCTACCGTATGCGCTGGTTTGACATCGAGACCCCCATCTGCACCGATTACCACTACCGCAACGGGTTTTTGGAAAATGTCGAGCTGCGGCTGCAGGAGACCGGCTGCACCGTTGAGGAGGTGTATGAGGGCATGTTGGCCATGTACGGCGCGCCGTATCGGGAAGAGGAGGGCCGCGTTGAATGGCTTGACGAGGTCTACGGAAAATACCTCACCCTGAACCGGGAGGAGGCTGCCGTCACGGTCAGCAATTACTCGGTAGGCATCACCAACGTGCTGGCCTCCTACCCTGTGCAGCAGGGGCAGGCAGAGATTGAGGATGCCCGGGACAAGGCGGTGTGGGACTACCTCTGCAGGATTTTGCCGGTGCAGGCCAGGCAGAAAATTGCGCAGTTTGACCTCTTTACCGACGGCTTTGGCAACATCCTGGCCTACACCACTCCCCTGCAGGAAGACGGTGTGACCGACAACACCCGCTTTTGCATCACCGTCGACTACTACGACGTCTATGACGAAGCCGGAAACCCGAGGGACTGGAGCAAGCTGACCTACACCATCCTGCACGAATACGGGCATGTGCTGCTCGAGGACGAGACTCAAATTGACCTGAGCGTGGGCCAGAACACCCATGATGTCGCAGGCTTTATCCCGGGCTCCTTTCGCATGACGTTTTACGAGACGTTTTGGAAGGAGTTGGGTGACAGTGCCGTGGCGGATTATGAGCAAAACCCCACGCACTACGTCAGCCGCTATGGGGCAAACTATTTCCACGAGGACATCGCCGACACCTTTGCGGTGTTTGTGCTGGGGCAGTTCCCGCAGGGGGACACGGTGGCGCAGGACAAGCTGCGGTTTTTCTTTGCCGACGAGAACATGGCGGCGCTGCGCAGCGCCATCCGGCAAAACCTTGGATTGTCCCAGTGAGAGAGGCTCCTTTTCGCGGCTTGGGCATAAGGCCCCCGCCGCTTAAGGTGGAAAACAAAAAACCGGGGCAGACGGATGTTGCCGTCTGCCCCGGTGTGGCGCGCCTGAAGGGACTCGAACCCCTGACCTACTGGTTCGTAGCCAGTCACTCTATCCAGCTGAGCTACAGGCGCATGCAGCCCTGACGCCGCCGCATGCAGCGTTTTCCAGATGCAAAATGAATCATACCACATCACAGGTCAAAATGCAACCCTTTTTTCACCTCTTTGTGCGAAAAGGGCACATCCCCTGCCCCGCCCCGGGCGGGCAGGGGATGTATGGGGAGAAAAGAGGGCGCCCCGCCGGCCGGCGGGGGGAGGCGCGCTGCGGCGTGCCTGCGCGGCGCGGCGCGGGGCTTGGAAAGAACAGGAAAAGTTGACCAAAAGTTGACAGAAACAAGGGAAAAATTGACAGGCAGGGGGCCTTGCCGGCGACGGGCGGGAACCTGCCTGCGGCGTGCGTCCAAATCGTATCAAGATGAAATTTATGTAATACGATTTTCCAAAGACGCCCGGAAAAATCCCGAAGTTGCCTAAAAAATGAGAGAATGGAGACAGGAAAGTTAGTGACAATTGGGGTTGATTTTTTTTAAGAAAGGGAGTAGATTGGACATGAAACCGCAAATCAATGCGGTTTTTCTGTCCGCAGAGAATCAAGCAGGGGGGATGAAACGAAATGGCTTGTTGTCTGCTCGGCGTGCTTGGGGGGCTTCTTCAGGCACGCCTGCTGGCCGCTTTCACGAGGGCTGTGACAAGCAATCAGCTTGACACGCGCGCCGTGGCACGCGGCGTTTTGGAGACTTTTCTGCCGCTTTTGCTGCTGCTGCCGGTGGCAATTTTTGCGCCTTCGCAGCTGCCCTGGGCGGGCGGCGGTATGGTGACGGCACTGTTGTTGGGAACAGGGGTCTGTCTGATGCGGAAGAAGGGGGCGCGTCCCGATGTTTGATAAAGTTTTATTTGCGGTTTCGGGGGCACTGGCGCTGGCGCTCTTTTTGTGGCGCCGGGCGGCGCTGCAGAAGCTGACGCAGGCCGGGGCACCCGAGAAAAAAGTGAAAAAGACCCGCCGCACCTTTGCCGTGCTGCTCACGGTGGCGCTCTATGAATTTGCCGCCAAGGGCGTTACGCTGGTGTTCGGCCCCAGCAGGGAGATGGCTTTTGAGGTGGAGCTGTGGCCCGAGCGCATCGAGGTGATGGGCATGAGCCTCTCCACCACGGTGATTTTGTCGTGGTGCGTCATGGCCTTTCTGGTGGGCATTGCCATTGTGCTGCGGCTGACGGTGCTGCGCCGCATGCAGGACCCGCCCCGGGGGACGCAAAACGTTCTGGAAATCATGGTCGAGGCGGCCGAGCAGTACACGGGCTCGCGCGTTGAGGGCTTTGGCACCGATTTGAGTGCGTATATTTTCACGGTGGTCGCCTTTCTGGTCGGCTGTGCGGTCCTGGAGCTGTTCGGGCTGCATGCGCCGACTGCCGATATCACGATGACCTTTGCACTGGCCTTCGTGACCTTTTTGCTCATCAACTGGTGCGGCATCCGCCGCAAGGGCGTGCTGGGCCGCATCAAGAGCCTGGCACAGCCGACGCCGGTGGTTTTCCCCATCCGCGTCATCAGCGACTGCGCCGTCCCGGTTTCCATGGCCTGCCGACTGTTTGGCAACATGCTCGGCGGCATGATTGTCATGGATTTGATTTACAAATCCCTTGGCAACGGGGCCATCGGCATTCCCAGCGTGGTGGGGCTGTATTTCAACGTGTTCCACCCCCTCATCCAGGCCTTTATTTTCATCACGCTGACGCTGACCTTCATCAACGAGGCCACCGAAGAACAAGAATAACCAAAAAATTTTTATAGAGACACTAAGGAGGAGTTCGTCATGAACATTGCACTTGGAGCTGCACTTTGCCTATTATCCTGTGCGGCGAGCGGATTTGCCATGGGTATGGCCACCGGAAAGGCGGTCGACGCCGTTGCCCGCCAGCCGGAGGCGTCGGGAAAAATCAATTCCATTTTGCTCATGGGCCTTGCACTGACCGAATCGACGGCCATTTACGGCTTTGTCACGGCGCTTATCATGATTTTCACCATGAAATAAGTCTGCAACTGCAACAACGGGAGGCGATATAGTATGGAGATTTATCCGCTTGACATCGTCATTCATATTATCAACATCGCCGTGCTCTACTTCCTGCTGCGCATGCTGCTCTACCGGCCAATCAGCAACTACCTGCAGGCCCGCAGCGCCCGCATAGAGGGAGAGCTGGCCAAGGCACAGCAGACGCTCGAGCAGGCGGAGCAGACAAAGCAGCAGCTTGACCAGCGTCTGGCGGCGGCTGAGGAGGAGGCGCGCGCCATTGTGCGCCGGCAGGAGGAAAAGGCGGCCGAGGAATCGGCGCGCCTGCTTGACGATGCACGCAAGGGAGCCGATGAGATTATGGCGGCCGCCGCAGGGCGCATTGCCCAGGAGAAGGCGCACGCCATGAGCTCCATGAGGGAAGAGACGGCGCAGCTTGCCACGGAGATTGCCGCAAGGATTTTGCGGCGCGAGGTTTCGCTCGAGGACAACCGCGCCGTTGTGAGCAATTTTTTCAGTGAGATGGAGAAGCAATGAACAAACCGATACTCAGGGTTGCGCCGCCGTATGACGAGAGCGAAATCCGCTCCATCACACAGGGATTTGAGGCGCTCTTTGGAAAAAAGCTGGATTTTGAAGTGGTGCCCGACGAGTCGCTGCTGGGCGGCTTTGTGGCGCGCATCGGAAACCGCGTGTTCGACGCCAGCCTTTCGCTCTCCCCCTTTCGGGAGGACAAGGTGCTGTCGGCGCGCGACATGGATTTTTTGGAGGACGAGGAGCCCGAGCTCGAGTCGGTCAGCGACTTTTTGCGTCGGCGCATCGAGCAGGCCGATCTCTCGCCCGACATTTACGAGTCGGGCAGCGTAAAAAGCTGCGCCGACGGCATCGTGCAGATTGACGGTCTGCCCCACAGCCGCTACGGCGAGCTGCTCTCCTTTGAGGGGGGCATTGTCGGGCTGGCGCTCGATTTGCGCTTAGACGGCGTGGGCGCCGTTTTGCTGGGCGGCGAGAGCGTGCTGCCTGGAACCCAGGTGCGCGGCACGGGGCATGTGGCCGACATCTGTGTGGGAGAGGAGCTGCTGGGCCGCGTGATCGACCCCATCGGGCGCGCCCTGGACGGCAAGGCGCTCAACGCCGCGCAGTTTCGCCCCATCGAATGCCCCGCCCCCTCCATCATGCACCGCGCGGCGGTCAACACGCCGCTTGAGACTGGCATTCTGGCCGTCGACAGCATGATTCCCATTGGGAGAGGGCAAAGGGAGCTCATCATCGGAGACCGGCAGACCGGGAAGACCTCCATTGCGCTGTCGGCCATTTTGAATCAAAAAGGAAAGGGCGTACTGTGCGTCTACTGCGCCGTGGGGCAGAAGGCCTCGAGCGTGGCGGGCGTGGTGCACACGCTCGAGCAGGCGGGGGCGCTGTCCAACACGGTAGTTGTGTCGGCCAGTGCTGCCGACTCGGCCGCCATGCAGTATATTGCGCCCTACGCCGCCTGCTCGATTGCCGAGCACTTCATGCTGCAGGGGCGCGACGTGCTCATTGTCTACGACGATCTGTCCAAGCACGCCGTGGCCTACCGGGCCATGTCGCTGCTGCTGCGCCGCCCGTCGGGCCGTGAGGCCTACCCCGGCGACGTGTTTTATCTGCACAGCCGCCTGCTGGAGCGGGCGGCAAAGCTCTCCCCTGCCCTGGGCGGCGGCTCCATGACGGCGCTGCCCATCGTGGAGACGCTGGCCGGCGACATCTCGGCCTACATCCCCACCAACGTCATTTCGATCACCGACGGACAGATTTATCTGGAGAGCGAGCTCTTCAACGCCGGCGTGCGCCCCGCTATCAACGTGGGCCTTTCGGTGTCGCGCGTGGGCCGCTCTGCCCAAACCAAGGCCATGAAGCAGGTGTCGGGAAGCCTGCGCCTGTCGGTGGCGCAATACCGCGACATGGCGGTCTTTGCCCAGTTTGGCGCCGACATCGACGCCGCCACGGCGCAGATGCTGCGCGACGGCGAGCGCCTGACCGAGCTGCTCAAGCAGCCCCAGGAGGAGCTGCTTCCCCTGTCGCGCCAGGTCTGCCTGCTGCTGGCCGCCGAAAACGGCGTGTTTTCCGAAACGCCCATTTCCCAGGTGGCGCAGCGTCGGGCGGCGCTGCTCTCGGCGCTGGCCGCCGAGGAGGGCTCCACGCTGCGCGCCGTCGACAGCACCGGTGCTCTGACGCAGGCGCAGCAGGAGTCTCTCGTGGCCTGCATGGAGCGCTTCAAGGCGCGAAAGGACGGTGAGGGCGATGCCGCAGACGCTTGATTTGCGCCGCCGCATGACGGCGGTGTCCCAAACCAAGAAGATCACGGGAGCCATGCAGATTGTCTCCTCCACGCGCATGAAGCGCGTCATGAGCCACATCGAATACAACCACCGGTATTTTAACACCGTGCAGCGCACCATGAAGGAGCTGCTGCTGTCTTCCCAGGACATCTCGCACCCCTATCTGGACGACAGCCGGGGTGATCGCCGCACCTGCATTGTCATTTCGGGGGATAAGGGCCTTGCGGGGGATTACAACTCGAAGGTCTTGGAGTTTGCCCTGCAGTATCTGCAGCCGCAGGAGCAGGGCGGCGGCCTGGTGACGCTGGGCCACACGGCCGACGCCTTTTTCGAGGCGCGCGGCATCACGCCCGACGTCTCCTATTCCGGCGTGGTGCAGGACCCCACGCTCGACCGCGCCAGGGGCATGCTGTATGACGTGCTGCGGCTGTACGAGACCGGGCTTGCCGACGAGATTTTGGTCATTTACACCTCTTTTTATGGCGAGACCAAAAACCAGCCCGTCATGCGGCGCCTTCTGCCCATCAAGCTGGCAGACTACGGTGATATCAAGCAGGCGCAGGAGATTTCGGAATTTCTCTATGAGCCCTCGCCGCAGGCGGTGTTCGATATGCTGGTGCCCCAGTATGTGCTGGGCATTCTCTTTGGCGTGCTGGTGCAGGCCTATGCCAGCGAGCACTACGCCCGCATGACGGCCATGCAGCGCGCCACTCAAAATGCCGACGAGATGCTCGAGCAGCTCACCGTGCGCTACCACATGGCGCGCCAGAGCGCCATCACGTCGGAAATTGCCGAAATTACGGGCGCAGCGCTTGCGCTGTCCGAAGGGGGTGACATGCAATGAGTGAGCAGAGCAAGGAGGGCGTGATTGTCAAAATCGGAGGGCCGGTGCTCGACGTGCAGTTTGAGGGTGAAGCGCCCCGGGTGCGCGATTTGCTCATCAGCGCCGACGGGAAGCACATGGAGGTAGCGGCCAACGCGTCGCCCGGCGTGGTGCGCTGCATTGCGCTGGAGGCCACCGACGGCATGCGCTGCGGCACCCTTGTGAAAAACACGGGGCACAGCATCCGCGTTCCGGTGGGAGAGGCCGTGCTGGGCCGCGTGGTGGACGTGCTGGGCCGCCCCATCGACGAGCTGGGGCCCATTGAGGCGCCGGTTTCGGAGATTTACCGAAAGCCGCCCGCCTTTACCAGCCTGACGCCCGTGACCGAGTTTTTCGAGACCGGCATCAAGGTCATCGACCTGCTGACGCCCTACTCCCGAGGGGGAAAGATCGGCCTCTTCGGCGGCGCCGGCGTGGGCAAGACCACGCTCATCATGGAGCTCATCTACAACATTGCCAACCGCCACGGCGGCTACTCCGTGTTTGCCGGCGTGGGCGAGCGCAGCCGCGAGGGCAACGAGCTCATCAACGACATGCGCGAGAGCGGCGCCATCTCCAAAACGGCGCTGGCCTTCGGCCAGATGAACGAGCCGCCCGGCTCGCGTATGCGCGTGGCGGCCACGGGGCTGACCATGGCCGAATACTTCCGCGACGTGATGCACAAGGACGTGCTGCTCTTTATCGACAACATTTACCGCTATGTGCAGGCCGGAAACGAAGTGTCGGCCCTGCTGGGCCGCATGCCCTCGGCGGTGGGCTACCAGCCCACGCTGTCGAGCGAGCTGGGCGAGCTCGAGGAGCGCATCACCTCCACCAAAGACGGCTCCATCACCTCGGTGCAGGCCATTTACGTTCCGGCCGACGACATCACCGACCCTGCGCCGGCCACCATCTTTTCGCATCTTGACGCCACCACCGTGCTGTCCAGGCAGGTGTCGGAGGCCGGTATCTATCCCGCCGTCAGCCCGCTTGAGTCAAACTCCCGCATCCTCGACCCCGCCATTGTGGGGAAGGAGCACTACGAGGTGGCCGGCCTGGTGCAGACCTGTCTGCACCGGTATCAGGAACTGCGCGACATCATCGCCATTTTGGGCATGGAGGAGCTCTCGCCCGAAGACCGCAAAATCGTGGCGCGGGCCAGGCGTATCCAGCTCTTTTGCTCGCAGCCCTTCTTTGTGGCGGAAAACTTCACCGGCATGCAGGGCCGCTATGTGACCATGGAGGATACGGTCAAGTCCTTTGGCGCCATCGTGGGCGGCGAGGTCGACGATTTGCCCGAGCAGGCCTTCTTTATGGTGGGCAACATCGAGGAGGCCTATCAAAAGGCAAAGGAGATGCAGTGATGGGGGCGACCTATTCTCTGGAAATTCTCACGCCCGAGCGCCAGTTTTTTCAAGGGCAGGTGCAGGCGCTCACCATCCCAGCTCCCGACGGGGAGCTCACCGTGCTGGCGGGGCATGCGCCGCTCATCGTGCCGCTTGTAGTTGGCGTGCTGCGCATCAAGCAGGAGGACTCCTGGAAGGAGGCCTTCACCTCGGAGGGCTTTATGGAGGTGCGGGAAAACAGCGTGCTGGTTTTTGCGCAGGCCTGCGAATGGCCGCAGGAGATCGACGCCCGGCGCGCACAGGCGGCCGAGCGCCGTGCGGCGGAGCGGCTGCGGCAAAAGCGCAGCATGAGTGAATACAAGCAGTCCAAAATCGCCCTGGCCCGCGCCATGGCACGGCTGCGGGTCAGCCAGACCCAGTCAAAATATCATTAAGCCGCAGGCGGGGGCCCTTTTTCCCATGGGAAAAAGGGCCCCCGCCTTTGCCCTTTGGGGGGGCCAGGGGAGCCCCCTCCCCTCCCCCGGCCTCCCAAAGGACCTTGCCCGGGCCGGCGCGATTTGACAAGTCGCAATCGAACCCGGTATACTGGGCAAGGAAAACGACGGGCCTTCTGAGCTTTTCTGCGGCGCTTGCCGCCCTTGCGGGGGCGCAGGTTTTGGAGGGGTGCTGCGGGCGGCAGGGGCCTTTTCTTTTGAGGGGAGAGGGTGCGGCGCTTTGCCCAAAGCCCGCAGGGCTTTGGGGGCCGCCGGGAAGGGAGAAAAGTCTATGGCAAAGTGGAAAAGACAAGCCGCGCTGCTGTGCCTTGCGGCCTGCCTGGCCTGCGGCGGCGCAAAAGCGCCGCCGCGCCAGGCGCAAAGCGCCGCGCCGGCCCTGCCCTGCGCCGTGGGCGCCGCCTTCGCCGCGCAGCAAAGCCCTCTGACGCACAGGCTTTTGGAGAAGAGCGGCACGCGGCCGCCCCTTTCGCACAGGGAGGCCTATGTCCCGCTCTCCCCGGGGCAAAAGGCGGAGCGCTGGCTTGCTGTTTTGAGCCCCGCGCAAAAGGTGGGGCAGCTTTTGCTGGTGCGCTTTCCCCTTTCGGGGGCGCAGGAGCTGGCGCAGGAGGTGCAGCCGGGCGGGTATCTGCTGTTTGCAAGGGATGTGGCCCGGCAGACACCCGACAGCCTGCGGGAGCTGCTGGAGAGCTGCCAGAGCGGGGTGCTGGTGCCCATGCTGACGGGCGTTGACGAGGAGGGCGGGACCGTGGTGCGCATCAGCGCCTTTGCACAGTACCGCGAGAGCCCCTTCCCCTCTCCGAGGGAGCTGATGGAAGAAGGGGGCTCCGAGGCCGCCGCGCGCGACGCCGGGGAAAAGGCGGCGCTGCTGCTGTCGCTTGGCATCAACCTCAATCTCGGCCCGGTGTGCGACATCGCCGACGACCCTGACGCCTTTTTGTACGCCCGCTCTGCGGGAGATAATGCAGAGACAGTGAGCGAATTTGTGCGCGCCGTGGTGACGGCAAGCCGGCAGCAGGGCCTTGGCTGCGCGCTCAAGCATTTCCCGGGCTATGGCAACAATGCCGACACCCATGTGGGAGAGGCGGTCGACCGCCGTCCGCTCGAGGCCTTTGAGAGCCGGGATTTTTTGCCCTTTGAGGCCGGCATTGCCGCCGGGGCGGGCGCCGTGATGGTGTCGCACAACACGATGTGCTGTGTGGACGAAACGCTGCCCGCCTCGCTCTCGCCCGCCGTACACGCCCTGCTGCGCGGGGAGCTCGGGTTTGACGGAGTGGTCATCAGCGACGATCTGGACATGGCGGCCGTGGCGCAGGGCGCCGACCAGGGAGAGCTTGCGGTCGCGGCGCTGCTGGCCGGCAACGACTTGCTGTGTACCGGCAGCCCCCTTGAGGCCTCGCAGGCGCTGCTGCGGGCGCTGGAGGAGGGGCGCCTGTCCCGCGAGAGGCTGGACCAATCGGTGTTTCGCATCCTGCTTTGGAAGGCGTCGCTCGGGCTGCTCCCGTGAGAGGTGCCAGCCCAGGCCCTTCCGCAAGGCTTTGAAAGAAGGCGCGCGTCTTTTTTAAGACGCGCGCCTTCTTGTGCAAAGCCTTTTTTATAAGGACAAGCCCCTTCTGCCGGCGGGCCACGCCCTTATCGCAGGGCCCTGCGGACAAGGAAGTCCTTGACCGGGGAATAGGGCTGATAGCGTAGTGGCAAATCCAGCCGCGAGCCCCGCACAAGCGACTGAGGCCGGGAAAAGGCCTCAAAGCCGGCGGCGCCGTGGTAGCTGCCCATGCCGCTTGCCCCCACCCCGCCAAAGGGCAGCGAGGGGGAGACCAGGTGCATGACAGTGTCGTTGACGCAGCCGCCGCCAAAGCGCAGCGCCGCCGTCATGCGGGCGACCTGCCCGCTGTCTTGGGAAAAGAGGTAAAAGGCGAGCGGCGCCGGACGGGACGAGATAAAATCGAGCGCCTCGCGCTCTCCCTCACAGGACAGCACCGGCAAAACGGGGCCGAAGATTTCCTCCTGCATAAGGGGGGAGGCGGGATCCGGCTCGTCGACCAGCGTGGGGGACAGCCGCAGCCCCTTCCACAGGCCGCCGTACACCACCCTCTGCCCCTCCAGCAGCCCGGCCAGGCGGCGGGCGTGCCGGTCGTTGACAATGCGCGGATAGCCGGAAGGAAAGGGGCTGCCGCCTGTCTGACGCTCAAACTCCCGCTCGAGCAGCGTCATCAGGCGCGCCTTGATGCTGCGGTGGGCCAGCACATAGTCGGGGGCCACGCAGGTCTGTCCGGCGCACAGCAGCTTGCCGAAGACGATGCGGCGCGCGGCAAGGGGCAAATCCGCGCTCTTGTCGACATAGACGGGGCTCTTCCCTCCCAGCTCAAGCACCGTCGGGGTGAGGTGCTGCGCCGCCTTTTCCAGCACCAGGCGGCCCACTGTCTCTCCCCCGGTGAAGAAAATCATGTCGTAGGCCTGTTCCAGCAGGGCGGCGTTTTGCTCCCTGCCCCCCTGCACAACCGCAGCCAGGCGGCTGTCAAAGGTCTGCTCTATCAGGCGGGCCAGCAGCGCTGAGCTGGCGGGAGCGTAAGCCGAGGGCTTGAGGATGGCGGTGTTTCCCGCCGCCAGGGCGCTGGCAAGGGGCTGAAGCGTCAGCAAAAAGGGATAGTTCCAGGGGCTGAGAATGAGCGTGACGCCAAAGGGCACGCGCATCACCTGCGAGCGGGCGGGAAAAAGGGCGGGCGGCGTTTTGACGCGCTTTGGCGCCGCCAGGGAGGGCAGCCTGCGCAGCAGGAAGGAGAGCTCCTGCAGCACAAGGCCGGTTTCGGTGAGATAGGCCTCGCTTTTGGATTTGCCAAGGTCGAGGAAAAGCGCGTGGGCAATGTCGTCCTGATGCAGCGCAACGGTGCGCCGCAGCGCCAGCAGGGCCTGCTGCCTGGCGGCTAAGGGTTTTGTGGCGCCGCTTTGAAAGTAGGTACGCTGAGCGTCAAGCAGGGAGCAAAGCTCCATAAAAACCACCTCCTTGAGAAAATGGAAGGACCCTTTTCCACGGAGAAGGCCGTGGACGGCCCTTGGGCAGGGATACGGGGCTGCTGCGGCCGGGTGCAGGGGGACGGGCGCGGGCCGCAGGGGGGAAAAGGCGCGCGGTGACCGGATGCGCCGCGCTGCAAAACGCCGGGGGCTCGCGGGACAAAAAACGCGCAGGCATGACCCATGCCTGCGCGTTTGAAGCGGTTGCTGCGGAATGCGCCGGCATACGGGAGCCGGAGCCCCTTTGCCGGAAAGCTTTTGCTAGTCGGCCAGCACATAGACCGTAACCTTGCGGCGGCCAAACGAGATGGCCTCGTCATAGGTCTCAAAGAAGAGGTCGATGCGGTTGCCCTTGATGGCGCCACCCGTGTCCTCGGCCACGGCAAAGCCGTAGCATTCCGATCCGTCGGGATAGGTGATATACAGACGGCTGCCCAGAGGGATGACCTTGGGGTCGACCGCGACATAGCCCACCTGCACGGCCTTGCCCGAGGCCGTCACATCGCCCCAGTGGCCGCTTTCCCCATAGGTGTAGGCGGTGGCGGTCATATCAAGCACATAGGAATACCGGGTGGCGGCCGAACGCGAGGTGGCCACCGTGCCGCCCACGCCGTAGGCGACCACGGCGGTCACGGGCTCCTTGACGACCTCTTCGGACAACACCACGCTTTCCACCAGCGTGTCGCCCAGATAGCGGTTTTCCCGGATGGTGCGCAGCAGGCCCTCTTGCCCGGGCGTGCGCTCCACGAAGGTGCCCTCCGGCACGGAGGTGGAGGCCACGCGCTGCACCTGGAAGGGTAGGGCGCTTTCCACGACCTCGGTCTCCCGGCGCATGCGGGTCAGGCGGATTTCTGCTTCGTCGGTCAGCAGTGTGTCAAAGGGCAGGTTGGCGGCGTCGCCCTCGCGGATCTCCACGCCCGCCTGCTCAAGCAGGGCGCCCACCGAGGCGCCGTAGGTGCGCACGACCACGCTGCGGCCGTCTGCCACGACGGTGACGGGGAATTTGCGATGGATAAGAATGTTCAGCAGTCTGTTGCTGCTTTCGGTAAGCTCCACAAGATCGTCAGCCTGCGGGACAAAGGCGCTGTTTTGCGCGATGACCAGAGGGTCGGCGCTCACGGTGGGGACAACGTCGCTCTCATCGCCCAGCCACAGCGTTGCGGACTTGGTTTGCAGGGCCAGCGTCAGCAGAACAGATACCGTTACAACGGCCAGCGTCACAGGGGCAAAATGCCTTGCGCGCTGCAAAAAAGAATGTTTGTCAGTCAAAACCATACCTCCGTTAGTTTCAATGGGAAAGAGCGGGCGGCACGGGGTCGCGTGCCGGGCGCCTTCCTTGGACACCTCTGTCCGCAGAGGGGGCTCTTTACCACATTGTACCCTCTTTCGGTGTGGAAAAAACGGAAAGTGCGAGAGGGATTTGTAAATTTATCCGTTGTTTTTTCTGAAAAAGATTCAAAAACGGACAAATTGAGGGGATTTGCGACGTCAAAATGCGCCGCCTTGCAAAAGAAAAGAGAAAGGGGTGCTGCTTTGCGCCCCTTTCTCTCAAAAAACATAAATGGTGAAATCCTGCGGTGTGCCAGGGGCATATTCGGGCAGCGTCTTGCGCGGCGTTATCTCTTGGAGAACTGGGGCGCGCGGCGGGCAGCCTTGAGGCCGTACTTCTTTCTTTCCTTCATGCGGGGGTCACGGGTGAGGAAGCCGGCCGCCTTGAGGATGGGACGGTATTCGTCGCTGACCTGCAGCAGGGCGCGGGACAGCCCGTGACGGATGGCGCCGGCCTGACCCGACACGCCGCCGCCGCCCACCTTGACAATGAGGTCGAATTTGCCCAGCGTCTCGGTGGCCTCCAGGGGCTGGCGCACAATGAGCTTGAGGGTCTCAAGGCCGAAATAATCGTCGATATCACGGCCGTTGATGGTGATTGCGCCGGTGCCGGGCAGGATGCGCACGCGGGCGACAGAGCTCTTGCGGCGGCCGGTACCGTAGAAATAAGGCTTGGTATCGTACATCTTACTTCACTCCTCCTTCAATGACCTCGGGCTTTTGCGCGGCATGGGGATGCTCGGCGCCGACATAGACTTTCAGACGCTTGAGGCTGTTGCGGCCGATGCTGTTTTTGGGCAGCATGCCCTTGACGGCCAGCATGACGGCCTGCTGCGGACGCTTGCTCATGAGGGTCTTGTACTGAACCTCCTTGAGGCCGCCCACATAGCCGGAGTGGGTGCGGTAATACTTTTGGGTGAGCTTGTTGCCGGTCAGCACGACCTTGTCGGCATTGACGACGATGACGAAATCGCCGCAGTCGACATGGGGCGTATAGTCGACCTTGTGCTTGCCGTTCAGGATGGCGGCAACGTCGGCAGCGAGACGGCCCAGGGATTTGCCCTGCGCGTCGACGACATACCACTTGCGCTCAACAGTGGCGGCATTGGCCATAAACGTGGACATGAGAGTGTTTCCTCCTTATATCATGGTCACGAAAGACGAGTCCACAGCCAAACCACCGTCAAATCCGCGAAGCGGGCCGTACTTGGATGGCGATGTCGGAGCCTTGGCTATGGACTTGGCTTTTTCGTGCCGGCTGCCGCAGGGCGCAGCGAACCCCTAAAATGCGGCTTTTTTATTATATCGGGCTCGAGGGAAGTTGTCAAGGGAAAAATGCCGATTTTTCAAAATAGATCACCGAAGCTCCTGTTTTCTTTCGTTTTTGGGCTTTTCCGGCCTTGGCTGCCCTGCCTGGATATGGTATACTGAATCCCACTGATTGTTACAGGAATGGGAGGGCTTGCCTTGCGCCAGCTTCAAAGCCTGATGCGCCGCGCCGTTGCCGATTACGATATGATTGCCCCGGGAGACCGCATCGCGGTGGGCCTGTCGGGAGGGAAGGACTCGCTGGCGCTGCTCGACGGCCTTGCGGCGCTGCGCCGCTATTACCCCGCGCCCTTTTCGCTTTGCGCCGTCACGCTGGACCTGGGCTTTGGGAAGGAGGCGGACTTTTCGGCCGTCGAGGCCTTTTGCGCAGCGCGCGGCGTGCCCTTTGTGCTGCGGCGTACGCAGATTGCCGAGATTGTCTTTGACGTCAGGAGGGAAAAAAACCCCTGCTCGCTGTGCGCCAAGATGCGGCGGGGGGCGCTGCACGGGCTGGCGGTGCAGCAGGGCTGCAACAAGCTGGCGCTGGGCCATCATTTTGACGACGCCGTGGAGACCCTGTTTCTCAATTTGTTTTACGAGGGCAGGCTGGGCTGCTTTTCCCCCGTCACCTGGCTTTCGAGGGCGCAGCTCACCACCATCCGCCCCATGATTTATGTGGAGGAGCGCGACATCCGGGCGCTGGTCAAAAGGGAGGGCTACCCCGTCTACCGCAACCCCTGCTGTGCCGACGGCAACACCAAGCGGCAGGAAATCAAGGAGCTTTTGGAGAGGCTCGAGCGGGAAAACCCCGGCCTGCGGCTGCGCGCTATGGGGGCGCTCCAGCGTGCCGGGCTGGACGGCTGGCACCAGCCGCAGCTTGGCAGGAAGGTGTAGCCTTGAGCGGGCTTTTCTGCCGCAGGAAAGAAGGAAAAGGGCGCAGGGAAGATGGATACAGGAAGGAGCGGTGCAAAAGGGATGACAAAGCAGGAGGTGCTGCACCTGGCCATGCGCCAGTCGGCCGCAGACTGTGGCTGTTCGGTGCGGGATTTTGAAGCGCAGGGCCCCGTGGTGGTGCTCTCTGGGAAGCATGGGGACGTCAGGGCCGATTTGGAGCCCCCCTTTGACTGCCGGATGGTATCCTACGGCAACAATGTGGTGGCCTGCGTGAGGCAGGAGCTGCGGGAGCCGGTGCGGCGGTATCTGCATCGGTTTGAAGCGGCGCACTGCTTCGAGCCGCCCAATCTGCATGTGCTGGAGCATACGCTGCGGCAGCACGGGCTTGCGGTTTGCTTTGTGGGCGAGTATTTCCTGCCCGACCCGTCGAGGCTGGAGGCCCTTGCCTGCTCCGATGAGCTTCGCCTGCTCTTGCCGCCGGATTTTTCCGGGCTCTATGGGGATGCGCGGTGGGGCAACGCCCTGTGCGAAACGAGACGGCAGATGGACATGCTGGCGGTGGGAGCCTACCGGGAGGACGTGCTGGTGGGATTGGCCGGAGCCTCTGCCGACGGGGCAACGCTGTGGCAAATCGGCGTGGACGTGCTGCCCGCCTTTCGGCGGCAGGGAATTGCGGCCGCACTGACCGCACGTCTGGCCAGGGAGATTTTGAGCCTTGGCAAACTCCCCTTTTACGGCGCCGCATGGTCCAACCTGCCATCGGTGCGAAATGCGCTGCGCTGCGGCTTTTTTCCCGCGTGGGTGGAGCTGACCGGGGGGCCTGTGGAATTTGTGAACGCCTGCAACGGCCAAAGGCGGCCTGCCGGCTGCGGCGGCTGAGGGGGCTTTGACCGGCAGTTGTTGCAATGGGGGCCGGGTCTGTGATATGATAGCGGACAAGGGCTCTGCGCACCGGCTGACCGGGGGCGCGCTGAAAAAATGACGGCAAACAAGCCGCACAAAGGAGTTTTTCAGACATGTCGGGGAACAAAAAGAAATTTCAGCTTCGCTGGATTGTGGGGCTGCTGCTGGTGGCGGCCTTCGAATTTTACACCTGGCGCAACGGCAGGTCGGTAGACGATTACGGAAATGTGGGCCCGCTCGACGCGGTCAGCATGCTCATGATGCTGGTGGCGAGCAGCGTTGTGGTGTTCGGCATCATTTTTCTGGTCACGACCATTCAGAAGGCGCTGGCCGATAAGCGCCGGGAGGAGGCCGAGCTGGCCGCCGCGGCGCAGGCGCTCGAGGAGGTCGAGCAGACGCTCGAAGAGCTCGAGCAGGCGGTTGAGCAGGGAATCGGAGCGGGAGAGCTTCGCGAGAGAATCGACGAGGCCCAGGAGGCTGTCGACGAGGCCCAGGAGGCTGTGGAAGACGCGCAGGACGTTGTTGGAGAGGCTCTCGAGCAGCTTGAGCGGCTTGTCCCCGGCGACGACGACGAGGACGAAGAAGACGACGAGCAAGACAAGGACGACGACAGGGAGCCGCAGCGATAGGGCCTGTCTCCCGGCGGGGGCGCAGTGCTGGGGCAAAAAACCCTGTGCGGCGTTCTGCGCCCCGGCGCGTTTTGCAGCAGGGGTGTTTTTTCGCTGCTGCGGGCCTTCCCCGGGAGAGTCTGGGGCAAGGCGGCCGGTTTTCTCAAAAAGCCCTTGAAGGGGCTTTGGGCGATCTTCAAAAAGGGCCATAGCGGCAGCCGGCATTTCAAAAAATGAAGGCAAATCAAATTAAAAACAGGCAGGGCGGGTGATCCCGTCCTGCCTGTTGTGCAATATGGGGCGCCGGGCGCCGCGTCAGGGCGCAGGGCGGTTTTGTGCGGGGGGGTGCGCCGACTTAGGGGGCCGCAAGAGAGTTTCCCTGTTTTGGTGCGGCACCGGGACGGGGAGGATCACACGGCCCCTTCTTCAGACGGCTCGGGCGCTTCCGTGATGCGCAGCAGCGTTTTTGTCTGTTCCGGCGGCCAGGGGGCCGTCTGACGGGTGCAGTCGGTGACCGAGAGCACCTGCCCGCGCCGGGGCTGATTGCCTTTGCCGAAAGGGACCTCGACCCAGTCGCCCGCCTTCGGGGACAGCTCCCCGGCCAGGTAGGCGTAGCTTTTGGCAAGGCCCGGCAGTTGAACCGTGCAGTAGCGAAAGGCCGTCCCGTCGTCGGATGGGGCGCCTGCGCCCGGCGGGCACGCGTCGGCCGGGCGGCGCGGCGCGGGACGGCCGGCCTCGGGCGAGAGAGCCAGCCTCAGGCGGTTCTCCCATGGGCTGGTGAGGCAGGGGTTTTCCAGGGCCAGCTCAAGACAGTGCTGCCCCAGCTCCGTTTGGCCAAACCTCTTGCAGATTTCCAGGAGGTGCCGTTGCAGGTTTTCCACACAGGCGCTTTGAAAAAGCAGCTTGGCAAAGGAGTCGTCCTGCAGCTCAAGGAAAAAGGCATCCGCCGTGTCGGACGTGAGGCCGTCGAGCGCGTCCAAATCCCGCAGCAGCATGCTTGCCGCCCGGGGATTGTCCTTCAGGCAGGGTGCGGCGGCCTCCAGCAGGGTGCGCCACATCAGGATCCCCTTGGGCAGGTCGCGGAACATCACGTCATCCAGGATGTCCTCCCAGCCTTGGTCGGCCAGCTCCTCAAGGGAGTAGCCGGCGATTTCCTCCGGGAACTCCGTCACAAGGAGATCCCGGCAGAGGTCCTCCTGATCGGGGAATTCTCCGCGCGCCAGCAGCCGCCTTGCCCGCGCCCTGTCGGGATACCGCACGATCTGTGTCTTCCAGTAGAGAAAAAATGTGTCAGCCAGCATGTTGCGGCGCCGCTGCAGGTCCTCCCCATCCTTTTCACTGAAATAGGCATAGGCGCAGGCCAGACTGTAAAAAAGCTCATCCAGCGCCTCCGGCACATGGCCGTAGTATTGCGCGGGCGTCAAAGAGAAGAGGAGCTGCAGCCAAAACATGCCGCAAAACGTCTTGGAGAGCTTTGCCTGCCGTGCGTACAGGAGACCCGGGGCCTTGGAGCCGACGGCCGGGTTGGTGAGACGATAGGTGCGGAGATCCCGCGTTTTTTTCAAAAAGGCCCGGAGCTCCAAGGCTTTCCGGGGGTCGGGAGGCTCGCCCCGGCGCCGGATGGCGGCGGAAACCTGGTAGAGCATCGCCTTGGCCAAAAGGGGGCGCATTACGGTGGCGCGGCGGGGGCACAATGCTGCCAGGCTGGCTTTCAGGCTGTTCCAGACATCGGAAAAGTCTACAAAAAAGAGAAAGGAGAGCTCGACGGTCCGGGGAGAATCCTCGGAAGAGTAGCAGCTTCCAAAGTCTCCGCAGTATCCGCATTCCCAAGAGGTACCGTGCCGCATCACGGGACTTCCGCAGTTTGGACAGTACATGAAGTTTCCTCCTTTCCGGATTTTTGCCTTTTTCTCAGTTTAACAAAATCCCCGGCAAGGGGCAAGCAAAAAGAAGATGCGCGCCGCCCTTTTTGCCGCTTGCCGGGCGCGGGACGCCGCAGGCCAAGGCCCGGGGCATTGGGAGGGAACTGCGCCGGCAGCGCGGGGGCAATCGGCAGCCCGGGCAGGAAAAGACAAAGAAGAGGCGCAGAAAACCGAAACGCAGGCGCCCTGCTCCGGACAAAAGAAGGCCGCAAACCCGCGCCGGCGGCGGGCTTGCCGCGCAGGGCGGCGGAGCGGGCAAAAAAGCGGCCGGAATCTAATTTTGATTGAAATATGGCAGGTTTCGTGCAAAATGACGAAAGCCGCAGGGAAAATTTCGTGTTTTTTGGAATGTTGTCCTCTTGACAGCCTGCCCCGGAAGCGGGTAGAATAACACCAATCCCAGCAGGGCAAGGGTGTTGAAGCACCCTGCATCGTCCCGGCAGGGATTTGACAGAAATTCCGCAAATTCCAAAGGAAAAGGAGGCCTGTGTCATGACTGCAGCAACCGCGACAGCTCAATTCACCTGTACACAGGCCAAGTGCGCGTATGCGTCCAAATGCGATGCAGCGTCTTTTGGCATGTCTTCCTTTTCTTCGTTTGTCAATCTAATGATGGGAGATACCGCGCTTGCGGTATCTCTTTTTGTTTTGATTGCCTGGATTGCCTGCGTTATTTTTGTCGCTGTACCCGTAGCGATGATGATTTTGGCAAGCGCCATCGCGATTATTCTGGGGCTTCGGGGCCCCGATTCAGCCAAACGGCGAACACAAGCCATGCCGAAACTCCCGTGAAAAAGGGATTTTTGCAGCGGCCTCGCTCGTTTGGCGGGGCCGCTGTTTTGTTTTGCAGGGCGGGCCGCCAAACCGGAGCATTTGACCTTGTTTCCCCGCCGGCGGAGCCGGCTATCATAAAGAAAGACACAAAAAACGGGGGGAAATCCCCCAGAAAAAAAGGAGAGAAAAACCCATGAAAAAGTTTCTTTGCATCCTGATGGCTCTCTTCATGCTGATGGGCGTTGCCGCCTGCAACAGCACCGAAGAGAACAACGGGGAAGAGAACAACGGCGAAGTCAATGGCGAGACCAATGGCGAAACCACCGGCGAGACCATCAAGATCGGCCTCAACTACGAGCTGTCGGGCGGCACGGCTACCTATGGACAGAGCTCGGTTGACGGCATCGAGCTGGCCGTCAAGGAAATCAACGAGGCCGGCGGCGTGAACGGCAAGCAGGTTGAGCTTGTCAAGTACGACAACAAGTCCGACGCTTCCGAGGCCTTCACCCTGGCCACCAAGCTCATGACCAGCGACGGCGTCGTGGCCGTGCTTGGACCGGCCACCACCGGCAACTTCAAGGCCGTTATCCCGGTTGCCGAGCAGAACAAGATTCCGGTTGCCTCCGGCTCCGCCACCGGCGACGATGTCACCGTTGAGTTCAACGAGGACGGCGAAGTCGAGTACGACGAGAACGGCAAGCCCACCACCCTCAAGGAATATGCCTTCCGCATCTGCTTTAACGATTCCTTCCAGGGAACCGCCATGGCCAAGTTTGCGGCCAACAACCTCAACGCCACCAAGGCCGTCGTGATTGCCGACAACTCCAGCGACTACGGCAAGGGCCTGGCCAAGGCGTTTATCGAGACCTTCACCGAGGGCGGCGGCACCATCGTGTCCGAGGAGTCCTACGTTGCCAAGGATACCGACTTCAGCGCCACCATCACCAAGCTGACCGGTATGGATTTCGACGTCATCTTCATCCCCGGCTACTATGAGGAAGTCGGCCTGATCATCAAGACCGCCCGTGCCCAGGGTATCGACTGCCCCATCCTGGGAGCCGACGGTTTTGACTCCCCCGAGCTCATCAACCTGGCTGGTGCCGACGCGCTCAACAACGTTTACTTCTGCAACCACTACTCCTCTCTGAGCGAGGATCCCACCGTCACCTCCTTCATCGAGGCCTTCAAGGCGGAGTACGATGCTGAGCCCGATGCCTTCAACGCGCTGGGCTACGACCTTGCCAAGTTCGTGTGCGACGCCATCGGCCGTGCCGACGAGCTGACCGGCGAGGCGGTCAAGACCGCTCTGGAGAACACCGAGAACTTCACCGGCGTCACCGGCAGCTTCACCATCGACGAGTGCCACAACCCCGTCAAGTCCCTGGTTGTCATCAGCCTGGAGAACGGCGTGCAGGCCAGCGCCACCAACGTGTCGCTCGACTAAGTCGCTTTTCTGCCCAAAAGCAGGCGACGCTGTCTGAAAACGGTTGACCTGTCCGGTAAGGGACAGCCCCGCAGGGATGCAGCAGACGCTGCATCCCTGCGGGGCACAGCCTGTTCCCACGGGGCACGGGAAAGGGCGCAAAAGAGGATGCTTTTGCAGCACTTGCGCCTTTTCCCGTTTCCCGCAGGGAGAACTTTGTCAGACGCTCGGAAAAGGTCTGCCGGCTCCCCTGCTTGCCGGTCAGAAAAACGAAGGGCACATCTGGACGGTGCCGGCCCCGCGCCTGCGCAAGGCGGGGCAGCCGCTTGCGGTGCCCCGGGGCCCGTGCGGGGCCCTGCAATCCTTTAAGAAAGGACGGATTATTTTGGAAGTCTTCCTTCAGCAGCTGGTCAACGGCGTGTCGCTTGGCAGCATCTATGCGCTGGTGGCGCTGGGCTATACCATGGTCTACGGCATCATCAAGCTCATCAACTTCGCCCACTGCGACATTTACATGATTGGCGCTTATATCGGTTACTACTGCATGACCTATTTTGGCCTTTCGTTTTTCCCCTCCCTGCTGGTGGCCATGACAGGGTGCATGGTGCTTGGGGTGCTCATTGAAAAGATTGCCTACAAGCCCCTGCGCAACGCCGCCCGCATCTCGCTGCTCATCACGGCCATCGGCATGTCCCTTTTCCTGGAATACGGAACCATGTTTCTGGTGTCGGCCAAGGTCCGCACCTATCCCGCCATGACGGGCTTCATGGCCAAGACCTTCCATATTGGCAACGTGCTCGTCACCATGCAGCAGATCGTGATTTTGGCCACCACTATTGCCCTCATGATCGCGCTGCAGTACATCGTCAAATACACGCGCGCCGGCAAGGCCATGCGCGCCGTTTCGCTGGACAAGGATGCGGCACAGCTCATGGGCATTGACGTCAACACCACCATCTCGATCACCTTTGCCATCGGCTCTGCGCTGGCGGGCGCCGCCGGCGTGCTGGTGGGTGTTTACTACAACACCATCAACCCGCTCATGGGCGTCACGCCCGGCCTCAAGGCCTTTGTTGCGGCCGTGTTCGGCGGCATCGGCCTGATCCCCGGCGCCATGGTGGGCGGCTACTTCATCGGCATTGTGGAGGTTCTGGTGTCGGGCTACGGCAACTCGATGTACCGCGACGCCGTGGTGTTTGCCATTTTGATTTTGATTTTGATTCTCAAGCCGGCAGGCCTGCTTGGGAAGAATGTGGGAGAGAAGGTGTGACGAAAATGAAGAAGAGAAAAAACCTTCCCCTCATCATTACCCTGGCCGTCACCTATGTCGCCGTGTGGGCGCTGCAGGCGACCGGTATCGTCAACGACTATTCCTTTGCCGTCATCGTGACCATCGGCATCAACATTATTTTGGCGACCTCACTCAACCTGGTCACGGGCTTTACCGGGCAGTTTTCCCTCGGGCATGCGGGCTTCATGTCGATCGGGGCATACACCTGCGCGCTCATCACCCAAAAGAATCCCACAATCCCCGGCTTTTTGCTGGGGGTTGCGGCGGGAGCCACGGCGGCCGCCCTGGTGGGCGTTTTGGTGGGCCTGCCCACGCTGCGCCTGCGCGGGGACTACCTGGCCATTGCCACGCTGGGCATGGCCGAGATCATCCGCGTGGTTTTCCTGAATCTCGAAATCACAAACGGAGCTGCGGGCCTTTCCTTTTTGCCGCAGTTTGTCAACTGGAACTGGCTCTTTCTTTTCACGGCGGGCACCCTTGTCCTGCTGCGCAACTTCCTCAACTCCTCGCCGGGGCGCGCCTGCATTTCGGTGCGTGAGGATGAGATCGCGGCGGAATCCATGGGCGTCAACACGACAAAATACAAGGTGACGGCCTTTTCCATGGGCGCCTTTTTTGCCGGCGTTGCCGGAGCGCTCTACACCTCGTATTTCTTTTTCATCAAGCCCGACCTGTTCAACTTCAACAAGTCCATCGACATTTTGGTGATCGTGGTTTTGGGAGGCATGGGCAGCCTTTCGGGCTCGGTGATTGCCGCCGTGCTGCTGCAGCTCATTTCGACCTGGCTGGCCGCCTTTCCCGAAGTTCGGATGGTTCTCTATGCGGCCATGCTGGTGGCCATCATGCTCTTCCGTCCGCAGGGGCTGCTGGGTTCCACCGAGGTGTCGGCCGTGATTTCCCGCCGGCTGTCCAAAATCGGACGGCGGGCAAAGGAAGAGGAGGTGTGAGGGCGTGCCAATCCTGAACGTAGAAAATCTGACCAAGACCTTTGGCGGCCTGACCGCCGTTTCGGGAGTTAACCTGACGCTGGAATCGGGCGAGCTGGTGGGCCTGATCGGGCCTAACGGCGCGGGGAAGACCACGGTTTTCAACCTGCTGACCGGCGTCTATCACCCCACGCGCGGCAGCGTGACGCTTGACCGGGGCCACGGGGCGGTGTCGCTGGTAGGCAAAAAGCCCTACAATATCTGTAAAGAGGGCGTGGCGCGTACCTTTCAGAACATCCGGCTCTTCCGCAGCCTCACGGTGCTCGACAATGTGCGCATTGCCATGCATCAAAACGTACGCTACGGCATTGCGGGCGGGCTTTTTCACATGGGAAGCTACAAAAAAGAGGAACAGGCGCTGCTTGAAAAGGCACAGAGCCTGCTGTCTATGTTGGGGCTGGCCGAAAAAAGCGATGAGCTTGCCGCCAACCTCTCCTATGGGGAGCAGCGTCATCTGGAAATCGCCCGTGCGCTGGCCACCGACCCCGCCCTGCTGCTGCTTGATGAGCCGGCCGCCGGCATGAATCCCGCAGAAACGGCGCAGCTGACCTCCTTTATCGCGCAGATCCGCCGGGATTTCGGCCTCACCATCCTGCTCATCGAGCACGATATGTCGCTGGTCATGACCATTTGCGAGCGCATCTATGTGCTGGACTATGGCACCGTCATTGCGGCGGGGACGCCGGGTGAGATCAAAACCGACAAACGGGTCATTGAGGCCTATCTGGGGGAGGACATGGGAAATGCTTGAACTGAGGGACCTCAATGTCCACTATGATATGATTCACGCCATCAAGGGCATTTCGCTCACGGTGGAAAAGGGCGAGATCGTCACCCTGATTGGCGCCAACGGCGCCGGAAAGACCACCACGCTGCGCACCATTGCAGGCCTCAAGAAGCCGACGTCGGGCTCGGTCTGGCTCAACGGCCAGGACATCACCGAGACCACGCCGCGCCAGCGCGTGCAGATGGGAGCCGCGATGGTGCCCGAGGGCAGGCACGTCTTTTCCGAGATGACGGTGCAGGAAAATCTGGAGCTGGGCGCCTATCTGCGCCGCGACAAAGAAGGGATCGCACAGGATATGGAAATGGTGTGCGGCTACTTCCCCATTCTCAAGAGCAGGCGCAAGCAGACTGCCGGGACCCTGTCGGGCGGCGAGCAGCAGATGCTGGCCATGGCCAGGGCGCTCATGAGCAGGCCGGAGATCCTCTTTCTCGACGAGCCCTCCATGGGGCTTTCCCCCTTGCTCGTTTCGGAAATTTTTGCTATAATAAAGACCATCAATAACGCCGGAACCACCATCTTGCTGGTGGAGCAAAACGCCGGAATGGCGCTTTCGGTGGCAAACCGCGCCTATGTTATGGAGACCGGCAGCATCGTATTGTCGGGCACGGGTGCGGAATTGATGGAGAGCGATGAGATCCGTAAGGCTTATTTAGGAGGTTCGTGATGTTTGTACGCAATCGTATGACCACCAAGGTGGTCACCGTAGCCCCTGATCAGACCATCCCCGACGCACAGGGCATTCTCACGCTTTACAACCTCAAGCACCTTCCCGTGGTCGACGGAGAGCGCGTTGTAGGCGTGCTCTCGCGTGTGGATGTGGCAAAGGCTTCCCCCTCCACAGCCTCCACGCTGGATGCGGGCGAGCTGAGCTATCTGCTTGCCAAGATCAAGGTGCGCGATATCATGTCCAAAAAGCTCATCACTGCCACGCCAAACATGCTGCTGGAGGAAGCGGCAACTCTCATGCGGGCGAGCAGGGTGTCTTTTTTGCCGGTGGTGGAAGGGGAACGTCTGGTGGGCGTGATCACCGAGAGCAACGTGTTTGACGCGTTCATCGAGATTTTGGGCTTTAAGGACAAGGGCACGCGCCTGACCATCGAGGTCGAGGATTCGGGCCCCGGGATTCTGTCGGCCGTGGCAGGGGTGTTCGCCTCCTGCGGCGTGTCCATCCGCAGCAACGCGCTGTATCATCTGCCAGACAACCGCGCGGCCATGGTCTTCGGCACCGAGCTGGAGGATACCACCGAGCTCGAAGCGGCTCTGCAGGCGGCGGGCTATCCTGTCTATTGGAAGCTCAAAAACGAGTAGCTGCGGGCGGCATGCCCCCCCTTTGGCCCTTTTTCACAAAAGAGAAATCCGGCTCTTTGGAAAAGAGCCGGATTTTTTGCGCCCAAATGCTCTTCCGCCGCAAAAAGGAGCGCCCCATGAAAAGCCGGGCAAGGCGCGGCGGGCTTTGGCAGGGCAGGAAAAACCAAGCAGCTTTTGCACAGGGTGCAGCGCAAAATCCAATGTCGGCGCACCAAGGGGAGCATTTGAAATAAAGAAAAGTGCGGTGTTTGCCGTGCCTGAGCGCTCAAAGCCCGGCGTCCGCAGAAGGCCCGGACTGACGGCCCCGCGCGAGGGCGGCCCTTGGCCGCAAGGCCAAAGCAAAGAGAAGGGGGAAAAGAAGCAAGCCCGGCATGGCGCTCCAATGGAAGGAGGCCCTGCGCCGACGGGAAAGGCCTCTCCCCTCTTTGTTTTGGGCCGGTTTTCCCCCTGTGGGGGAAAACCCCTCGCGCGGGGCCGTGCGGGGTGCGTTTCGGGCTGGGCTGCCGGAATGCAGGCGGGAGCCGGGTCGAAAAGGGGAAAGCCGGGGCAAGGGCAAATCCTGCCGGGATCTGTGAGGCCAGAGGAAAAAGAAGGAGGCCGTGGGGGCAGGTTTTCAGCCTGCCCCCACGGCCTCCTCCTTTTGCTGCGCTGCCCGCAGGCAGCGCAGCTTTTTTGGGGGATGGATTATTCGTAGATGGGGAAGCGGGCGCACAGCGCCGTCACTTCCTGACGGATGGACTCGCAGTTGCCCTCAAAGTCGCGGGCAACGCGGCCCAGCATGGAGGCAACCTGCTTCATCTCCTCCTCCTTGAAGCCACGACTTGTGACGGCAGGGGTGCCGACGCGGATGCCGCTTGTCACGGTGGGCTTTTGCGGGTCGTGGGGGATGGAGTTTTTGTTGGCGGTGATATAGACCTCGTCGAGCATTTTCTCCATGGCCTTGCCCGTGATATCAAAGGGGCGCAGGTCCACCAGCATCAGATGGTTGTCGGTGCCGCCCGACACCAGGCGGAATCCCTCGGCCAGCAGGCCCTCGGCCAGTGCCTTGGCGTTTTTGACCACCTGCTCCTGATAGCTCTTGAACTCGGGCTTGAGCGCCTCTCCAAAGCAGACGGCCTTGGCGGCGATGGTGTGCATGAGGGGGCCGCCCTGGGTGCCGGGGAAGACGGCCTTGTCGATTTGCTTGGCAAGCGACTCCTTGCACAGGATGAGGCCGCCACGGGGCCCGCGCAGCGTCTTGTGGGTGGTGCTGGTCACGACGTCGGCATAGGGGACGGGGTTTTCGTGCAGCCCGGCGGCCACGAGGCCGGCGATGTGGGCCATGTCCACCATGAGGTAGGCGCCGCAGCTGTCGGCAATCTGGCGGAAGCGTTTGAAGTCGATGGCACGGGGATAGGCCGAGGCGCCGGCCACGATGAGCTTGGGATGGTGCTTTTTGGCCAGGGCCTCCACCTCGTCGTAGTCGATGCACTCGGTGGCGTCGTCCAGCCCGTAGGAGACGATTTTGAAGTAGCTGCCCGAGATATTGACGGGGCTGCCGTGGGAAAGATGGCCGCCGTGGTTGAGGCTCATGCCCAGCACGGTGTCGCCCGGCTCGAGCAGGGCGAAGAAAACGGCCAGGTTGGCGTTGGCGCCGCTGTGGGGCTGAACGTTGGCGTGGTCGGCGCCAAAGAGCTTGCAGGCGCGCTCGCGGGCGATGCGCTCGGTGACGTCGATCTCCTCGCAGCCGCCATAGTAGCGCTTGCCGGGATAGCCCTCGGCGTACTTGTTGGTCAGGCAGGTGCCCATGGTGATCATCACGGGCTCGCTGACAATGTTTTCCGAGGCGATGAGCTCGATGTTGCGCTTTTGACGCGCGAGCTCGGATTCAATGGTGGCCCCGACTTCGGGATCATGCTGATTGATAAAATCCATAATCTGTCGAATCATTTGTCTGTCCCTCTCCTTTGTCAAATCTGAGCCGCGCGCTCGGCGGCCTCGATGGTATTTTCCATGAGCATGATGATGGTCATGGGGCCCACCCCGCCGGGAACCGGCGAGATGGCGCTGGCCTTGGCCTGCACTTCGTCGAAGAGAACGTCTCCCAAAAGGCCGTCGGGCGTGCGGTTGATGCCCACGTCGATGACAACGGCGCCCTCCTTGACAAAGTCTCCGGTGATGAGCTGCGGCTTTCCGACGGCGGCAACCAGCACGTCGGCCTGCCGGGTGATGTCGCGCAGGTTTTGGGTGCGGCTGTGGCAGACGGTCACGGTGGCGTCCTGCGAGAGCAGCAGCAGGGACACCGGCTTGCCCACGATCATGCTGCGGCCCACCACAACGGCGTGCTTGCCGCATAGGGAGATGCCGGCGCTTTCCATCAGCCGCAAAATGCCCTTTGGCGTGCAGGGTACAAAGCCCGGCTCGCCCTTGAGCAGCGCGCCGAGGCTTTCGCTGCAAAACCCGTCCACATCCTTTTTGGGGTCGATGCGCGCCGTCACGGCGTCCTCTTGGATGTGGGGCGGCAGGGGAAGCTGCACCAAAATGCCGTGCAGGGCCGGGTCGCCGTTCATCTCGTCAATGCGGGCGAGAAGCTGCTCCTGCGTGGTGTCCTCGGGCAGATGCAGCACGACAGAGTGCATGCCAAGGCGCTCGCACATGCGGGCCTTGTTTCTCACATAGACCTCGCTTGCCGCATCGTCGCCCACGCGGATGACGCCAAGCCCCGGTGTGACGCCGCGCGCCTTGAGAGCTCCCACGCGGGCTTTGAGCTCTTCCCGCAGCGAGGCGGAAAGTTTTTTTCCGTCGAGTAAAATGGCCATTATCTTCCTCCCAGGTATGCGACCGCCGAGCGGAAGAGACCCATGTCGTAGCGGCCGGGCACGTTTTTGTAAAGGCCGGGGCCGATGCGCTCCACATGGGCCATTTTGCCCAGCACACGTCCGTCGGGAGAGGTGATGCACTCCACGGCGGCGGCGCTGCCGTTGGGGTTGTGGGCGATGTCCATGGTGGGATTTCCGTCAAGGTCGACATACTGCAATGCAATCTGTCCGTTTTTGGCCAGCCGCTCCACGGTGGCCTCGTCTGCCCAGAAGCGGCCTTCGCCGTGGGCAATGGGGGTGGTGTAGACCTCTCCCACCCTGGTCTGCGACATCCAGGGGGAGAGCGTGGAGGCCACGCGGGTGCGCACCATGCGCGACTGCAGGCGGCCGATGGTGTTGAAGGTCAGCGTGGGGCAGCTCTCGTCGGTGTCGACGATTTTTCCGAAGGGAACCAGCCCCAGCTTGATGAGGGCCTGGAAGCCGTTGCAGATGCCGCACATGAGGCCGTCGCGCTGCTCGAGCAGTGCGGTGGTCTCCTCTTTGACGCGGGCGTTACGGAAGAAGGCGGTGATAAACTTGGCCGAGCCGTCGGGCTCGTCGCCGCCCGAAAAGCCGCCGGGGATGACAACCGCATGGCTTTGCCGCAGGGCCGCCGCAAAGGCGTCGATGCTCTCGGAGATGTCGGCGGAGGTCAGGTTGCGGATGACGAAGATGTCGGCCTCGCCCCCCGCCAGCTCCACGGCCTTGGCCGTGTCGTATTCGCAGTTGGTGCCGGGAAAGACCGGGATGAGGAACCTGGGCTTTTGGGTGAGCACGGCGGGAGCGCGCTTTGCGGTGCCCTCAAAGGAGAAGGCCGGCACCGTTTGCTGCTCCATGTCCACGCTTCTCGGGAAGAGGGGGGCCAGCTTGGCCTCCGAGATGCGCAGCAGCTCGGAGAGCTCCACCGTCTCGCCCCCAAAGGTGAGAACGGGCTGCTGCGTGACAACGCCCAGGGGAAGGCCGGCCTGCACCGTCTCGTCGGCAAGCTCGAGCACAAAGGCGCCGTAGGCATAGGAGAACAAATCGTGAAGCGAAACGCCCTTGTCGAAGGCAAGGCCGAGGTTGTTGCCAAAGCCCATCTTCATCACGGCCTCGGCCACCCCGCCAAAGCCCGGGGTGTAGGCGGCGCAGGCGCAGCCGCTGTGCAGCAGCTTTGCCACGGTTTCAAAGTTTTTGAGCAGGGAGTTTGCCGTCGGCAGGCCGTCGGCATCGGTCTCGGGACGCAGCAGCACCACCCGGTGTCCCGCCTGCTTGAATTCGGGCGAAACAACGTGGGCCACCGGCTCGACCGTGACGGCAAAGGAGATGAGCGTGGGCGGCACATGGATGTCCTCAAAGCTGCCGCTCATGGAGTCCTTGCCGCCGATGGAGGCAAGACGCAGCTCCTTTTGGGCCTTGTAGGCGCCCAGCAGGGCGGCCAGAGGCTTGCCCCAGCGTGACGGCTCGTGGCCCAGCTTTTCAAAATACTCCTGGAAGGAGAGGTAGGTGTCGGCAAGGCCCGCGCCCGAGGCCACCAGCTTGGAGACCGACTCCACCACGGCGAGATAGGCGCCGTGAAAGGGGCTTTTTTCCGACACATGGGGGTTAAAGCCCCACGACATGAGCGAGCAGGTCAGGGCGTCGCCCTTTTCGCGCGAAATCTTGTGGGCCATGGCCTGAATGGGGGTGCGCTGATAGATGCCGCCGTAGGGCATGAGCACGGTGCCCGCCCCGATGTTGCAGTCAAAGCGCTCGGCCATGCCCTGCTTGGAGCAGACGTTGAGGTCGTCGGCCAGACGGCGCATGCCGCCGGCAAAGTCGCCGGGGATTTCCCGGGCAAAGGGCTTTGGCGCGGCGGGAGAGGCCGTGGTGTGCTTGGAGGCCCCGTTGCAGGAGAGGAACTCGCGCGACAGGTCGACAATCACGTCGCCGTTCCAGGTCATGGTCACGCGCGGGTCGGCCTTGACGTGGGCCACCACGGTGGCCTCGAGGTTTTCGGCATGGGCTAAGGCGAGGAATTTGTCCACGTCGCCTGCCGCCACCACAACGGCCATGCGCTCCTGCGACTCGCTGATGGCAAGCTCGGTGCCGTCGAGCCCCTCATACTTCTTGGGCACGGCAGACAGGTCGATGCGCAGGCCGTCGGCCAGCTCGCCGATGGCCACCGAAACGCCGCCTGCGCCAAAGTCGTTGCAGCGCTTGATGAGGCGGGAGGCCTCAGGGTTGCGGAAGAGGCGCTGAATTTTGCGCTCCTCAGGGGCGTTGCCCTTCTGCACCTCGGCGCCGCAGGTCTCCAGCGAGGAGACGGTGTGCGACTTGGAGGAGCCGGTGGCGCCGCCGCAGCCGTCGCGCCCGGTGCGTCCGCCCAGCAAAATCACGGCGTCGCCCGGGGCCGGCTTTTCGCGCCGCACGTTGCCGGCAGGCGCCGCCGCAATCACGGCGCCCACCTCCATGCGCTTGGCCTCGTAGCCGGGGTGGTAGACCTCGTCCACCAGGCCGGTGGTCAGGCCGATCTGATTGCCGTAGGAGCTGTATCCCGCCGCCGCATCCATCACGATTTTGCGCTGCGGCAGCTTGCCGGGCAGTGTTTCGGAGAGCGGCTTGAGGGGGTCGGCGGCGCCGGTCAGGCGCATGGCGGCATAGACGTAGGCGCGTCCGCTCAAGGGGTCGCGGATGGCGCCGCCCACGCAGGTGGCCGCCCCGCCGAAGGGCTCGATTTCGGTGGGATGGTTGTGGGTCTCGTTTTTGAAGAGCAGCAGCCAGGGCTCGTCGCCCTGCTCGGTCTGCACGGTGATTTTGACGGTGCAGGCGTTGACCTCCTCCGACTCGTCAAGGCCGGGCAGGGCCCCCTCCTTTTTGAGGGAGCGCGCCGCGATGGTGGCAAGGTCCATCAGGCAGACAGGCTTTGTCACGCCGAGGGCCGCTCTGGTCTGCAGATAGTCCTCATAGGTTCTCTGCAGCAGGGGGTCTTCAAAGGAGACCTCGTCGATCACGGTGCCGAAGGTGGTGTGCCGGCAGTGGTCGGACCAATAGGTGTCGATCATGCGCAGCTCGGTCAGCGTGGGGTCGCGGCCCTCTTTGGAGAAGTAGTCAAGGCAGACGTCGAGGTCGGCCTCGTCCATGGCAAGGCCGTAGTCGGCCAGAAAGGCGGCCTTGTCCTTCATGGTGCGAAAGCCCTCGAGCACCGGCACGCGGGAGGGGACGTCAAAGCTCTGGGCCAGCGTGTCGTAGGGGGCAAGCTGGGCCTCGCGCGCCTCCACGGGGTTGATGAGGTGGGCCTTGATGCGCGAGACGTCCTGCTCGCTCAGCTTTCCCGTGAGCAGGTAGACGCGGGCGGTGCGCACGGCGGGCCGCTCGCACTGGGCGAGAATCTGGATGCACTGCGCGGCCGAGTCGGCGCGCTGGTCGAACTGGCCGGGCAGGTATTCAACGGCAAAGGCCGCATCGGCCTTCGGCAGATCGTCGTAGGTGAGGTCGAGCTGCGGCTCCGAGAAGATGGTGGTGCGGCAGGCTTCAAAGAGCGTCTCGTCAAGCCCTTCCACATCATAGCGGTTGAGCAGGCGCAGCCCCTCGAGAGACTCAATGCCGAGCAGGGTGCGAAGGTCGGAGAGAAGGGCTCTGGCCTCCCCAGCCAGGGGCGCTTTCTTTTCCACATAAAGACGTGTCACCATGGCGTTGCTCCTCCTTTTGTGGCCGCAAGGGCGCGTGCGCCGATGTCCTTGCGGCAGTACTTGTTGTCAAAGGCGACGTCCTGCGCCGCCTGATAGGCAAGGTCGACGGCCTCCCCGAGCGTATCTGCCAGGGCGCTCACGCCAACGACGCGGCCGCCCGAGGTCATAAGGCGCCCCCCTTCCAGCTTTGCGCCGGCCACAAAGACCGACACATCCTTGCGCGGGGCGGGAAGGAGGAGGGGGAAGCCGGTCTGGTATTTCCCCGGGTAGCCCTGGGAGGCCAGCACCACGCAGCAGCAGGCCCTGTCGGAAAAGCGCACCGGCACATCGGCCAGGCGGCCCTCGGCGGTGGCCTCCATGATGTCGAGCAGGTCGCCCTCCAGCAGGGGCAGCACGGCCTGGGTTTCGGGGTCGCCGAAGCGGCAGTTGTATTCGATCACGCGCGGCCCCTGCCGGGTCAGCATGAGGCCGAAATAGAGGCAGCCTCGGAAGGGACGGCCCTCGGCGGCCATGGCCTCGATGGTGGGCCGGAAGATGGTGTCCATGCACTGGCCGGCGACTTCCGGCGTGTAAAAGGGATTGGGAGCGACAACGCCCATGCCGCCCGTGTTGGGGCCAAGGTCGCCGTCCAGCGCTCTCTTGTGGTCCATGGCGCTGACCATGGGCACCACGGTCTTGCCGTCGGCAAAGGCCAGCACCGACACCTCGGGGCCCTCGAGCATCTCCTCGATGAGGATGCGCGCGCCGCTCTCGCCGAACACCCGCTCCCCCATCATGGCGTGCACGGCGGCCTTGGCCTCCTCCCTCGTGTAGGCCAGCGTCACCCCCTTGCCCAGCGCCAGGCCGTCGGCCTTGATGACGGTGGGGATGGGGGCGGTGTCCAGATAGGCAAGCGCCTGCGCCTCGTCGTCAAAGACCTCGAAGGCGGCGGTGGGAATGCCGTATTTCTTCATGAGCCGCTTGGCAAACACCTTGCTGCTCTCGATTTCGGCAGCCTTTTTGTCGGGGCCAAAGCAGGCGATGCCGGCCTGCCTGAGCGCGTCGACGGCGCCCAGCGCCAGAGGGTCGTCGGGCGCAACCACCACGAAGTCGATGCCCTTTTCTTTGGCAAAGGCCACCATGGCGTCGATGTCCTTTGCCCCGATGGGCACAAGGGTGGCGTCGGATGCCATGCCGCCGTTGCCGGGCAGCGCATAGAGCTGCGACACGCGGGGGCTTTGCCGCAGCTTCTGGACGATGGCGTGCTCGCGCCCGCCGCCGCCCACTACCAGAACTTTCATGAAAACCGCACCTCGCTTTTGCTGTCAAAGGGGGGTGGATGCCTCAGGCAGGCGGCCCGGCCGTGCGGCCGGACGGCCTGCCCAAGGCCGAAAATCAGGCCCGGAAGTCCCCCTTACACCCTTGCGGGGAAAAAGGGCGCGTCTCCCCTGCCCTCTTTTTGGAGGCGGGGCGGCGGGGAAAGAGCTGCCGGGACGGGGTCATCAATGGTGGAACAGGCGCGCGCCCGTGAAGGCCATGGCAATGCCGTATTTGTCGCAGCATTCGATCACGGCGTCGTCGCGCACCGAGCCGCCGGGCTGGGCGATGTAGGACACGCCCGACAGGTGGGCGCGCTCGATGTTGTCCGAGAAGGGGAAGAAGGCGTCGCTGCCCAGCGACACGCCGGTGACGGCGTCAAGGCAGTCCCTGATCTGCGCCTCGCTCAGGGGTTCGGGACGGGACTTGAAGTATTTTTGCCATACGCCGGGCGCGCAGACATCCTCCTCGGTCTTGTTGATGTAGCGGTCGATGGCGTTGTCGCGTTCGGCGCGGGGCAGGTCGTCCAAAAAGGGCAGCGAGAGCACCGCGTCGCTCTGGCGCAGGTGCCAGGTGTCGGCCTTGCCGCCGGCAAGGCGGGTGCAGTGGATGCGCGACTGCTGCCCGGCGCCCACGCCGATGGCCTGTCCGTCCACGGCGTAGCACACCGAGTTGGACTGGGTGTATTTGAGCGTGATGAGCGCCACGATGAGGTCGCGCTTTGCGCTCTCGGGCAGCTCCTTGCATTTGGTGGGCATGTTTTCAAACAGCGCCGGCGTGATTTCAAAGTTGTTGCGCCCCTGCTCAAAGGTGATGCCGAAAACCTGCTTGCGCTCGATGGGCGCCGGCACGTAGGAGGGGTCGATCTGAACCACGTTGTAGGCGCCGCCGCGCTTGCTGCGCAGCAGCTCAAGCGCCTCGGGCGTGTAGCCGGGGGCAATCACGCCGTCCGACACCTCGCGCTTGATGAGTTTTGCCGTGGTCAGGTCGCACACGTCGGACAGCGCCACCCAGTCTCCAAAGGAGCTCATGCGGTCGGTGCCGCGTGCACGGGCGTAGGCACAGGCGAGGGGCGAGAGGTCGAGGCCCTTGACGGTGTCGACAAAAAAGGCCTTTTTCTGGCGCTCGGAGAGCGGCAGGCCCACGGCGCCCGACGTGGGGCTGACATGCTTGAAGGAGGCCGCTGCCGGCAGGCCGATGGCCGCCTTGAGCTCGGAAACCATCTGCCAGCTGTTGAAGGCGTCGAGGAAATTGATGAAGCCGGGGCGGCCCGACAGCACCTCAATGGGCAGCTCGCCGCCGTCCTCCATGAAGATGCGGGCCGGCTTCTGGTAGGGGTTGCAGCCGTATTTGAGCAAAAATTCTTTCATGGATTAAAGCACAGCTCCTTTTTCCAGGTTTTTGTTGCGCAGACGCTGCTCGAAGCGTCGGGTCTCAAGATTGGTGAAGCGCACAAACAGCGAGACCTTGTTGTCGGGGTTTAGGCTGCTCCACACCGTGTCGGTGAGGGTGTCGATGTCGCCGGGGAGGGCGACGCGCTTCGGCTCGCCTGCAAAACTTGGGATGGGCGTCCCGTCGCACACATAGGTGTGCAGCAGGTGGCCTGTGCCGGGGTGGCCGGGGTATTCAAAAAACTGACGCGCGCAGTTTGAGCCCTCGGGGTCGTTTGCCTTGAGAATCGAGAGCTTGTAGCTGCCGTCGGGAGAGAGCAGCCCCGAGATGCGGGGGGTGAAGTTGGGGGCGTCGGGCTCAAACTCCCGCGTGCGAAGCGCGGCGGCAAAGCTCTGCCCGCGCAGAAGAAACTCGCAGATGGTGTCGGTCTGGTCCCCGTTTGTCACCACCAGCCCCCTGCCCGCCTCGCGGACGGGGTGATAGATGATAAGGCTGGGGTCGGAGAGCTTTGCGGGGTCGAAGGCCTCGGTGCGGATGCCGTCGGGCTCCTCGACAAAAATGCGGTTGCGGCTGTTGACGCTGCGGCCCATGATAAAGTACACGGCCACCGAGCACACGCCGTCGGGCGTCATGCCCAGCACGATGCCGCGCCCCGGATAGGAATTTTCCTCCAGCAGCCCGGCCAAAGACAAAGTTTCATAGCCCTTCATGGCAGCACCATCTCCCATCGTCCAAGTGTTGTATTTGCCGCTGGGGCTCCCTTGCGGCATTTTTTAAGAAAAGGCGGTCACAAGCAGCGCCGCATGCGGCAGGTGCCCTGCCCGGCGCAAAGGCGCGGCGGCCTTTTGCAGGCGGCTTTAGGGGCGGCCGCCGTCCGCCCTGCCGGCCAGCTCCTCACACAGGGCCTGCACGGCCTGGGGCAGCAAGATCCACTCCGCCTGCTCCATCACGCGGCGCTGAAGGGTCTCGGGCGTGTCGTCCTCGCGCACCTCCACGGCGCGCTGCAGCAGGATCTTCCCGCCGTCGGGGATTTCGTTGACCAGGTGTACGGTGGCGCCCGTCACTTTCACGCCTCTGGCAAGGGCGGCCTCGTGCACGGCAAGGCCGTAGAACCCGCGCCCGCCGAAGGCGGGCAGCAGCGAGGGGTGGACGTTGACGATGCGCCCCTCATAGCGCGCGATAAAGTCGGGGCTCAGGATGCACAAAAAGCCGGCCAGCACCACGAGGTCGATGCCGTGGGCGGCAAGGGTGTCCAGCAGCTCGCGCTCAAAGTCGCCGGCGCTGCGGCCCTTGCGCGGCACCACCACGGCCGGCACGCCGGCAGCCCTCGCCCGCTCCAGGGCGTAGACCCCGGGCCTGCTCGAGACCACCAGCGCAATGTCGCCGCTGCTGAGGGCGCCGGCGCGCGCCGCGTCGAGCAGGGCCTGCAAATTGGTGCCCCCGCCCGACACCAGCACGGCAATCTTGGGTCTTAACACAAAATCACGCCCCCGTCTCCCTTCACAAGCTCTCCTGCGACATAGGCTGCAACGCCCTGCGCGCGCAGAATCTCAAGGGCGCGGTCGGCCTGCTGCCTGGCGACCACAACCGTCATGCCCACGCCCATGTTGAAGGTGTTGAACATGTCGCGCTCGGGGATGTTTCCCTCTTTTTGCAGCAGGGGGAAGATGGGCGGTGTGACAAGGCCGGCCTTGTCGATTTTTGCGGCAAGGGTGGAGGGCAGGCCGCGCGGGATGTTTTCGAAAAAGCCTCCGCCCGTGATGTGGCAGACGCTCTTGACCTCCACGGCCTCAAAGAGGGCCAGCACGGGCTTGACATAGATGGCGGTGGGGGTGAGCAGCGTCTCCCCCAGCGAGCGGCCCTCCAGCTCGTCGAGCGGCTTTGTCAGGTCGCGGTGCTCCACGTCGAACACGCGGCGCACCAGCGAAAAGCCGTTGGAGTGCAGGCCGCTCGAGGGCAGCGCAATCAGCACGTCCCCCTCGCAGGCGCGCTGCTTGTCGGGCAGGCGCTCCCTGTCTGCAAGGCCGACGGCAAAGCCGGCCAGGTCGTATTCGTCTTCGGGATAAAAGCCGGGCATTTCGGCCGTCTCACCGCCGATTAAGGCGGCGCCGGCCTGCACGCAGCCCTCGGCCACGCCGGCCACGATGCGCTCGATGCGCTCGGGCAGGTTTTTGCCGCAGGCGATATAGTCGAGGAAAAAGAGCGGCCGCGCCCCGCAGCACACGATGTCGTTGACGCACATGGCCACGCAGTCGATGCCCACGGTGTCGTGGCGGTCGAGCAAAAAGGCCAGCTTGAGCTTGGTGCCCACGCCGTCGGTGCCGCTCACCAGGACGGGGGACTTGATGCCCGTCAAATCGGGGCAAAAGAGGCCGCCGAACCCGCCGACATCGCCCACGACGCCGGGGGTGACGGTGCGCCCGATGTGGCGCTTCATGAGCTCCACCGCGCGATAGCCCGCCGTAATGTCCACACCGGCGGCGGCATAGCTGTCGGATTTCGATTGGTTCATGGCGAAGGTTACTCCTTTCCGCTCCAGCAATAGGTGCAAAGGCAGTGCTCGGGCAGGCCGATGGCCTTGATGAGGTTGGGCAGGGTCTGAAATTCCAGGGTGGCAAAGCGCAGCTTGGCACAGATGGCCTTGCGCATGGCCCTGCCGCGCTCGCTCTCGCCGTCGCCGTACTCCTCGGCGTGGCGGTGGCCCTCCTTGCCCTCAAACTCCTCCATGGTGCGCCGGGTGATGAGGTCCATGTCGGAGGTGCTGCGTGAGAAGTTGAGGAACTTGCAGCCGTACATCACGGGCGGGCAGGCCGAGCGCATGTGCAGCTCCTTTGCCCCGTTTTCATAGAGGAAGTTGACCGTTTCACGCAGCTGGGTGCCGCGCACGATGCTGTCGTCGACAAAGAGCAGCCGCTTGTCCTCAATGAGCTGGTGCACGGGGATGAGCTTCATCTTGGCCACCTGGTTGCGCACGATCTGGGAGGCCGACATGAAGCTGCGCGGCCAGGTGGGCGTGTATTTGACAAAGGGGCGCGCATAGGGCACGCCGCTCTCGTTGGCAAAGCCGATGGCGTGGGGCACGCCCGAGTCGGGCACGCCGCACACATAGTCGATGGGGGGCAGGCCGCGGCCGGCAATTTCCGCCGCCGCCAGCAGCTTGCCGTTTTGGTTGCGCATGACCTCCACGTTGACGCCCTCGTAGCAGGAGTTGGGATAGCCATAGTAATTCCACAGGAAAGAGCACACCCGCAGCGTGTCTCCCGGCGGGCTGAGCTGCTCCACTCCCTCGGCCGTCACGCGCACGATTTCGCCGGGGCCCAGCTCGCGCAGGTCCCGGTAGCCGAGCTTCTGGTAGGCAAAGGATTCAAAGGAGACGCAGTGGCCGTCCTCGTTTTGTCCCAGCAGAACCGGCAGGCGGCCCACGCGGTCGCGCGCCGCAATGATGCCGCTTTCAGTGAGAATGAGGATGGAGGCCGTTCCCTCAATCACGCTCTGGGCATAGCGGATGCCGTCTTCAAAGGTGTCCTCGCAGTCGATGAGAGCGGCGACCAGCTCGGTGGAGTTGATGCGCCCGCCGGTCATGGCGTCAAAATGGGCGCCGCGCTGCAGCAGCGTTTTTGCAAGCTGCTCGAGGTTGTTGATGATGCCGATGGTGCTGATGGCGTAAACGCCCAGGTGCGAGTGGATGAGCATGGGCTGCGGGTCGGTGTCGCTGATGCAGCCGATGCAGGCATTGCCCTTCATCTCGGCAATGTCGCTCTCGAATTTTGTCCGAAAGGGGCTGTTTTCAATGTTGTGAATATACCTCTGAAAGCCAAGGTCGGGCGAAATACAGGCCATGCCGCCCCGGCGGATGCCCAGGTGCGAATGGTAGTCGGTCCCGAAAAAGACGTCTAAAATACAGTCGCGCTTTGAAATCGCTCCAAAAAATCCACCCAAAACAAATCCTCCGCAAGTCACGCCGGCACGGACGCCCCCAAAGGGGCCCCCGTGCCGGTCTGTTGTTCAAAAAGAAGCTCTTTTTATGCAAAGAAGAGCCGGGAAAGCTCCATGGGCTCGATATACTGCCCATCCTTGTAGACGCGCATGTTGCCGGAGGCAATCTCGTCAATCAGGATGACCTCGTCGCCGCTATAGCCGAACTCAAACTTGATGTCGTAAAGGGTGAGGCCCTTTTGCGCCAAATCGTCGGCCACGACGCCGGTGATTTTCTGGGTCATGTCCTTGATGGCGTCATACTGCGCCGGCGTCATAACGCCCAGCACCTCAAGCCCGTCCCGGGTCACGAGCGGATCGCCCTTGGCGTCGTCCTTGAAGGTCATCTCCACATAGGCGGGCAGGGGCGCGCCCTCCTCGATATAGTCCCCGTAACGGCGGAAGAAGCTGCCCACGGCGCGGTGGCGGCAGATGACCTCAAGCCCCTTGCCAAACACCTTGGCCGGCAGCACCTCCATGGTGGTGTCGGCGAGATTTGCCTTGACATAGTGGGTCTTGATTCCGGCTGCCTTGAGCTTTTCGAAGAAGCACACCGACATGCGCAAGTTGACGTCTCCAACCCCCGCGATGCTCAGCCCGACGGTGTTTGCCCCGGGGTCGAACACGCCGTTTTCTCCCGTCACGTCGTCTTTGAACTTGAGCAGGTAGTTGCCGTTGTCCAGCGCGAAAACATCTTTGGTTTTTCCGGTGTAAATGAGCTTCATATGCCGTTTCCTCCTGCGGTTAAAATATATCGGTTACATTCGGGGAATGGGGGTTCGCACAATCAAGGGGGTGGCCGGGGGCCTTTTGCGGCGGCCGAGTTTTTTTACCGGCCCGAAAGGCGCTGCGACAGCGCCGCGTCCTTTTCGAGCACCGTTTGGCTTTCGGCCTTCCTGCGGGCCTCGAGACGCTGCGCCAGCGCCTCGTCCTCGAGCGCCAAAATCTGCGCAGACAACAAAGCGGCATTGACTGCCCCGTCGATGGCCACCGTTGCCACGGGGATTCCCGCAGGCATCTGCACGGTGGAAAGGAGGGCGTCCATGCCGTCTAGCGTTGAAGATTTGATTGGAATGCCGACAACCGGCAGCGTGGTACAGGCGGCCAGTGATCCGGCCAGATGAGCCGCCTTGCCGGCGGCCGCAATCAAAACGCCAAAGCCGTTTTCTTTGGCTGAAAGAGCAAAGCTTCTCGCCTGCTCGGGGGTGCGGTGGGCTGAATAGACATGGGCCTCAAAGGGCACCTCGAGCTCCGAAAGCGTGTCGAGGGCCTTCTGCACCACCGGCAGATCGCTGTCGCTTCCCATGATGACTCCGACTTTCTTCATATCCGTTTCCTCCTCGTGTCAGTCTGGCTGACGGCCCGGCATGTCCGCCAAAAGGAAAAAGAAAAAGGCAGTCCTGCCTTGTATCATCACAACAGAACTGCCCAGACGGTCGGCCTACAATAGTTTCTTGCTCCCATGTGGTTCAAGCCCACTTCCATCCGTCAGTCACAAAAAACCGTTATTTGTCACATCGCTTTCAGTATATCTGTTTAAAAGCCGCCCGTCAAGGCTCGGCGCCGGCCGCCCGCACAAATTCTGCGAAGTGCCTAATTTCCCGCCCCGGCGCAGGGGGTTCCATGGTGGATTTGTGGGAAGCGCGCCAAAAAAGGAGCAGGGAAAGAAAGAAGACGAAAAAACAACGGGGCGCGCCCGCTCTTCTTTTTCAAAGAGCGGGCGCGCCCCTCTGGCGCATCCCGAACCGCTTTCCTCACGGGAAAGGGCGGGCTTTTTCCGTTTGAAAGGGGAAACAGGGGTCAGCCCTGCTCCACGCTGCAAAAGCGCATGAGCATGGCGGCAAATTCGCTGCGCAGCGCGCCGTCCTGCGGGGCAAGAAGGCCGTTGTCCCGGCCGGTGACAATGCCCTCTCCACAGGCCCACTGAAGGGCGGAGACGGCATACTCCGAAACCGAGAAGGCGTCTGCATAGGAGAGGATATTGGTGTCCTCGCCCACCGACACGTCATAGCCCTGGCTGACGGCGTAGCGGTAGAGCATGGCGGCAAGCTGCTCGCGCGTGACAAGGTCGTTGGGGCCGAAGCTGCTGTCGTCATAGCCCGTGACAACGCCCTCGCTGGCGGCCCAGCGCACGGCCTCGGAATACCACAGCCCCTCGTCCACGTCGTCAAAGGTCATGGCGTAGTTGACAACGGGCTCTTCGGCCATGCGCCACAGCACGGTCACGATCATGGCGCGGGTGGTGGTGAGATCGGGCGAGAAGAGGGTGTCGGAGGTGCCCTGCAGCAGGCCGTTTTCAAAGACGTAGCGCACGGCGTCAAAATACCAGGCGGCCTCGTCCACATCGTCAAAGGGGTTGTCCCAGGCGCTTGCGCCGCCGTCGTCCGGGACGAAGCTGACCGAAATGGTGTGGGCCTTCGAGACGTCGCGCAGGGTGTAGGAGGTCACGCTGCCCACAGACACGCCGTCCACCAGCACGTCGTCCACCACATAGCCCTCGTCGGGCGTGATGGCAAAGGTCAGGTCGTCGCCCTTGTCGACCGAGGTCTTGCCGGAGGGCGAGACGCTGCCGCCCTCTCCGGCCGAGGCCGAAACGGTATACGAGGGGGTGACCGTGCCGGAGGGAGCGCCGCCGCTCGAACGGCGGGTGAGGGAGGCTGTGGCCTCAACGGTGAGGTCTCCCGCTTCGCCGGCAAACAGCGCGGACCACAGCGCCTCGCTCAGCGTCTCAAAGCACTCGTCGCCGGTCTTGTCAAAGAGCCAGCCCCGGAAGAGATAGCCGGTTTTGGAGGCCTCGGGCAGTGCGCTGCCGATGTCGGCGACGCCGTAGGTCTGCTGGGGCACGTCGTTGTCAAAGGTCACGGTCAGGCTGCGCGTGTCTGCGGGGGTCAGCGTCAGGGTGCCGGCGCCCTTGGCCACGACGACCGAGGCGACGTCCACGCCCTGCTGCTGCTGCACCAGGGCGTCGTAGCAGGCCTCGCTGCCGTCGGCGCTGCGCAGATGGAAGACCGAAAGGCCTTCTTGCGCAAGGGCATCCGGCAGGGGCAGCGACAGGGTGAGCGAGGCCGACACCGCCAGGGGCTCGTCCCCGAGCGGCACGGCGTTGAGGCCGCTCTCGGGGTCGCCTTCGGTGCGGATGCCGTCCGCCGTCTGCGCGGTGGAGACAACGGTTTTGACCTTGAAGTCAAGCGCAAGGGTGAGCGACGACAGCGCCCCTTCCGACAGCTCCAGGTCGGTGAGCTTCACGTTGAGATAGGGCAGCACGAAGAGCGTGGCGGGGGTTTGCTCCGAAACCTCCACGCCGGCCGCCTCCAGCTTGCCCAGGGCTTCCTGCAGATCGACGGTATCGGCCACGCTGCCGGCCGCGCCGACCAGGCCGCTTGCGGAGAGTGCCGGAGCGGTGCCGCCGTCAGGCAGCAGCAGGGCGGCGGCTTCGTCAAGGGCATCGCTTTCCTGCTGGGTCAGCTCGCGTGCGGGCTCAACCGCCACAACCGGCGCACCGTCGCTCACGACGACGTTTTCAACGCTCTGCCGAACCCCGAAGAAGCCCTCCTGCTCGGCAGGCACAGCCATGAGCGACTCGTCGAGATAGGCGGTGGGGTCGGAGGAGAATTCGCCGCCCGTCACAAACTGCTTGTTCTCGATATCCGGTGCCTGCTCCTTGAGGTAGCAGACCACGGCCTGCGCCTTCTGGCTGGACAGGAGGCCTCCCGAAATTTCGGCGGACGGCGCCCCGCCGGGGTAGTCGCAGGCTTCGAGGACAACGGCGTCGCCGGTGCTAACGTAGCCGCTTGACTCATGAGTGTAGGGCGTCCTGGCGCCGGTGGCGGAAATCTCGCCGCCTTTCACCACCAGATGGCCCGACTTCATGACAATGCCGGTCGAGCCCGTGATGAGCCCGCCTTCCACCGTCAGCGTGCCGGACTGGGGGTGGTAGATGCCGGCCTTGTCGGAGAGGACCCTGGCGCCCTCCTTGATGACGATGATGCTGTTTTGGGTGGTGGAGCCGTTGCCCTGAATGGAGGTGTTGGAGGTGCCGGTGGTGTCGATGGTGCCAAAGAGCTCAAGGCTGGGAAAGGTGCCGACCAGGAGCACGGAATTTCCCGCAACCGTGAAATCGCTTTCAATGACAATGCGGGAGCCGGTGCTGGAAGCATCCGTCGCAATGGCGGCAAGGGATCTGGAGTCGGCCTCCAGCCTGCCGTTGCGCAGGGTCAGGGTTTTGTTTGACAGGAGCAGGAAGGCCGGGCTGGTGGTCAGGGCGTCATAGCGATAGGTGTGGCCGTTCAGATCCAGCGTCAGGGTGTCGGCGTCGCCGGTGTGCAGGCCGTAGCTGATGGATTTTTGGGTCTCATAGTCGTCATAGAAGGTGACGGTGCTGCCCTCTTGGGTCCGGGCGTCGGAAATGGCCGTGGCGATGCTCGAGTACTCCAGAACCTCGCCGGTTGACAGCGTGACGGTTGCCTTGACGCCCGACTGGTCCAGACGGCACTGATAGAGGCCGTTTTCCTCAGACAGGCGGAAGGTGCTGTCAAAGGGCGCAACCGAAAAGCCCGAGACGTCGCCCTCGCCCGTCACCGTGACGTCAGCCAGCTTGAGCGGCAGGGTTCCCGACAGCGACGCGCCCTGCGCCACTGTGATGCCCAGCGAAGCGGCGGGGTGGTTGCTGCTGCCGAAGGAGGCCCCTTCCGGGAAGGTGCAGGCGACGTCCTTGAGAACGGTCAGCTGCGCGCCATCCGGCATGAGGCCGGCCTGCTGGAGAGTATACAGGTCGGCAGCGACAGCCTGCCCGTCAGGGTCGGTTCCCTCCAGCAGGTAGAAGGTCTGGCCGTCGAAGTCCGACTGGATGGCGGCGTCGGGAGTGCCGCTCACCACCTGCATGACAAGCGCGCCCTCACGCAGCGTGTGGCACAGCAGGGCGTCATCGTCCAGCAGGGCGGTGTCGGCCTGCGGGTCCCAGTTGTGGAAGACGCCGCCCGAAATGACAAGGGTGCCGCTATCGACGTCGTCGAGGATGGACTTGGAGGCCGCCTTTTCCACGACCAAAAATTCCCCGCCTGAAATTACGGCCTCCACAGGCCGGCTAGAGGAGGACTTGTAGCGAATGACGTCGCCGTCCTGGGAAATCAGGCGGGCGTCCTGCACCTCCAGCTTGGCAGGGTAGGTATCGCTTACGGCGTTGTGCAGATAGGCAACGACCGAGGTGGAATAGGTGGATAGGTTCTCGAGCGTCACGCCGTTTTTGAGGGTGACGGAGCCGGCAGCGACGGCAGAGGGCTTGATGTAGAGCACGCTGCAGGCCTTGTCCTCCAGCGTGTTGACCATGCTGCCGCCGCCCACGCTGTCGACAATGTCCACATGGCAGCCCACCGCCTGGAACACGCCTGTTTGGGTGCCCTGGAAGGCGCCCGAGAGCGTGCAGCCGCCAAGGTCAAAGGTGAGGTCGCGGGTTATCGAGACCGATTTTTCAACCGTCACGTTGGACAGCAGCTTGATGGTGACCGGCCCGTCGGGCAGGGCCTCCACGGCCGCAACTGCCTCTTCCAGCGTCTCATACTGGCTGTCGCCCACAATTTCGGCTTCGTAGACGGGTTCGGCCAGCGTGCCGAGCGAGAGGGGCCCTGCGGCCAGGCACAGGCACAGGAGCATGGCAAGAAGTCGCTTTGCCGATGTCATGAGGGTCATCCTTTCTTTGTAAAGTCCCGCCCTTCGGGGCAGGCGCTCCGATATTTTATGTAAGCCGAGAGGCGGTCTGCCTCTCAGGGGAAAACGCGCCAAAGCCGCCTCAGGCGGCCGCTTTTTGCCAAAGAGTTATCCCCCCCCCTGGCCCTGTATGGGCATTCAACATGCGCGAAATGCCAGTCCATCTTTTCATTCATGGGAAAGAATTTGCTGCCATGCGGGCGCTCCCGGGGAGCCTCTGCTTCCCGAGGAGCTGCGGCAGCCCTGTTCCCGAGCTTCTGGCTTGACGGCAAGCGCCAATGCGGGAACCACATCTTTTGGAAATTTTGGCGCAAGCGGCGGTGTGCGGCCCTTCGCGCCCTTTGGGCGGCGACGCAAGCCTGCGGCAAGAAAAAAACACGGCCTGTTCCAAGGGCCGTGTCAAAAGGCTCGCGCAGGGGTTTTGAAAAACCTTGCCCTGTTTGGCCGGCCGGCGGGATTGATCAGGCAGACGCCCCCCCCCGCGCCCTTGCCGGCCCCAAAAGCCTGCAACGCCGTAGCGCTTGGGATAAAAGCGGGGAAATGGCTCAAAAATGCGACGCAGGAAGGTCATAGGTTGAGCAGGTCATCGCGATAAAGGCAAAAGAAAACGACAAATAATTTGTGGTATTATACCATAACAGCCCCTGAAAAACAAGCGACAGAAAAGAAATCCCCCGCAAACACCATGCAAGGGGCGCCGGCAGGGGCCGGACAAGAGAAAAAGGCGGATGCCCTCTTGGGCATCCGCCTTTTTGCAAATGCGGCGGGGGACTTGCCTATTTGACAAAGCCCTGGCAGAAGTTCATAAACATCTGCGCCGACTCGGCACGGGTTGCCAGAGCGTCGGGGCTGAGCAGGGCATGGGTTCTGCCGGTGATGACCCCGGCGTCGCAGGCCCACTCCATCGCCTTGAGAGCATAGTCGCTGACCTCGGAGGCGTCGTCATACTGCGAGATGCCGGCGTCGTCGCTCACCGAGACGTCGTAACCCTTGTAGGCGGCGTAGCGGTAGAGGATGGCGGCAAACTGCTCGCGCGTGATGGGGTCTTCGGGGCCGAAGGTGCCGTCGCCGTAGCCCTCGACGATGCCGTGCTGGGCGGCCCAGGCAACGGCGTTGGCGTAGTAGGCGCCGGAAGAGACGTCGTCAAAGGGGGTGCCGGACGCGGCAGGCTCGCCCGCCAGACGGTGCAGCATGGTGACGATCATGCCGCGCGTGGTGGTGAGGTCGGGGCTGAAGGTGTCGGACGAGGTGCCGTTCATGAGCCCCTCGGTCACGGCAAAGACCACGGCGTCATAGTACCAGGCGCCCTCGTCCACATCGGTGAAGGGCAGCTCCACGCCCTCGGCAAAGGAGGCCTCCACCGTCACGGACGAAGCGGGCATTTTGAAGGTATATTTTCCGCCGCCCTGGGCACCCAGGCTGAGCTGCTTGCCGGTGGAGTTGTTGGTGACGGTCAGCTCGTCGAGGCGGTAGCCCTGCGCGGCGCTCACCGTGAGCGTCACGGTGTCGTCTTCGGAGGCGCGCTCGCGGCTGGAAGAGACGCTGCCGTTTTCAGCCTGCTTCACCGTGATGGCATAGGTGGTGTCGGAGGGCGAGGAGGGGGCGGGGCCGCCGCCGGAGGACGCATTCCTCCACCGGGCGGTCAGGGCCAGCTCGAGGGGCGCCCCGTTGGCGATGTCGATGGTCTTGGAGAAGAGCTCCCCTTCGGCGGTCTCCCATCCGCTCAGGCGCTTCCCGGTCAGGGTGACCGAAGGCAGCTCGGCCGTATCGCCCTGTGCCGCAAAGATATCCTCGGGGTCAGGCGTTCCGCCGTTTGCGTCAAAGGTCAGGTGCGTCACGGTGAGAGAAAGGGAATTGACGGGGGTCTCCGAGAGAACCTCGCCCACCACGGGGTACAGGGAGAACGTATAGGTCCCGGGAGCAAGCTCCTCAGTGGCGTTCGAGGCTCCGGCGCCGGGGTCAAAGTCAAAATAGATAACGCCGGAATTGTCGCCGGCTGCGATGTCTTCCTGATAGACCACAGTGCCCCCTGCATCCGTGACGCGCAGCTTGAAGGCGTTGTCGCCCGTGCGCTTGGTCAGAGCGGCATACATGGTCATGTCGGAGCAGTCGCCCTCGAAGGCGACGCCCTCGGGCAGGGCCAGCCCGCCCGTCAGCAGCGCCTCGATGGCGGCGTTTGCATCGTCGGCATTCATCTTGAAGCCGACGGTCGACAGCGCGACGGCGTCGGCCTCATACATGGCGTTTAAGGCCTCCGTCAGGATGGCTGCAACGGCTTCGGGGGTCTGCGCCGCCTCAAGGGCGCTCACAGCCTTCTCATAGGCCGACTGGGGCAGCACTTTGCCCTCGTCCGGCTGGTCGAGCATGGCCTTGACGTCCTCTTTCAGCGAGCGCAGGAGAGCCTCTTTCTGAGCGGCCAGCGTCTCGCTCCACAGATCGTCGGTCGACCAGTCGAGCCCCTCCCCGGCGGCTTCGATGGCAGCCCTTGCCTCGGCCACTTTTTCGCCATAGTTCAGCTGGTCAAGGGGGTCTTGTGCAAAGGGTGCCGCAAAGGCATCGAAATCGTCCAGGGCCTCCTGCTTGGAGAAGAGGGTCAGCGTGCGCAAATCGTTGGAGTCCCCGGAGCTGTCGCAAAGGGCGATCACATAGTCGCCTGCGGCGAGGGGCAGGTAACCGTCCGGGCTGCCGGGGGTTCCGACGTGGTCTTCCCGGTTAAAGGTGAAGTAGACCAGCGAGGCGTTGGTGACGGTATTTTCCGGAGGCTCAACTTCAAACCAGTTAAGGGAGGCGTCCTCCGGGGGAAGGATCCACAGGGTGTAGGCAAAGGGAGCGCCGGTTCCCCGGATCCCGACATACATGGTCTGGTTGTCGCAGTCGGTAATGGAGAGGCTGGCGTCGCCGGCAAAGGGACGGGCCAGCTCCTCCCAGAGCTCGGAAATCACTTGGTTGGCGGTCTCCCCTTTGTCCTCAAAGCCCGCGAAGGCGAGAGTGGGCAGTCCGCCGTTGAGAATGCGATAGGTGGAAAAGTGGCCCACGTCAAAGGAGAGCGTCCCATCGGCCCAGGACGAGTCCAGCTTATCGTAACCGTAAAAACTACTCTCATCCAGACGTTTTTCAGGGTTGAGGTAGTAGACGACAGGGGTCAGCCTGCCCTCCGGCTCAGGCCACGGAAGCGTCACGGTGACAACCCCCTGCGGCTGCTGCTCGGCGGTGAAAACAGCCTCGTCCGAGGCCACTGCCAACAGCTCCAGGGTGTCGCCGTCCAGGCTCCAAATCAGCAGCAGCTCAGAGAACTCGGGATCTTGCGCCAGCGCGCATTCCTGCAGGGAGGCGACGGCCTGCGCGTCAAAGCCAAGAGAGCCCAGGGAGTCAGGGTTGCTCTGGAAAACGATGCGCTTTCCACTGTCTTCCAGGCTGGCCAGGGCCTCGGCCGAAAGGACAATTTCGGCCGTGGACACATCGCCAGCCACCGACAGGTCAAACGTGATGCCGTCCTGCTCCACCGTGACGCCCTCGCCGGGCTGGCTCAGGTCGCTGCCCTCAATGGCGGCGGTCACGGTGCCATCCTCCAGAGAGGGGGTGACGGTCACGGGGCTTTGCGGCAGCGCTACGTCGGGCAAAATGGCCTCGTAGACCACATCGTCCATGACAAGGCCTTCCTCATCCATCCACTGGACGCGCACCCAGGTATTGGGCTGCTGCGCGGAGGCGTCAAAGTAGAAGGCGATGCCGCTGCCCCCCTCTTCCGTGACGTTGCTCTCCAGGGGAGTACTCGACAGGTTGGCGTCGTCATAGGCAGTCTGCTTGTCGGGGCCGACCGCCACCTTGGGGCCGCCCACAGACCCCTCCGGGGCCACGATGGCAAAGCCGACCCAGCAGCCCTCTTGGCCATTGGCGTTGGTGTGGCTGACAAGGCCCTCGGCCGAAATGGTCACGGGCACACGGCCCTTTGTAAAGCCGGCTGGCGAAACCGAATAGCTTTCATACAATTCATCGTCGGGAATGGGGTCTTGCTGGGCGGCGTCGTGCAGAATGGCGGGCTCAACCGGCCAGATGCTGCGGGGCTCGACAGCCGACATATCCATGTAGTAGACGGTGTCCTCCCCGATCGCGGCCCCTTCCCCGTCGAGCCAGCGCACACGCGCCCAGGTCTTGGGGTCGGAATCGCCGGGGTCGGAATAAAAGGCGATGCCGTCGTCCCCGTCGGAGGTGACGGCCGGCTCCAGCGCCGAGGGAGAGCTCAGATTGTCTTCCCCGACCTTGCTCTGCTCGGCCGAGAAGGCATACTGAACCTGCTGTGCGCCTTCGGGAGCCGCCAGCGCAAAGCCGACCCAGTAGCCCAGCCCCTCGGAGGGAGATGCGCCGTAATGGGGCTTGAGCCCCGTCGCCTTAATGGTGACGGTCACAACGTCGTCTTCCCCGGTTTGGGTCGTGACCAAATAAGAGCCCTCGTCATAGAGGTACTTTGCCGCCATGCCGGCTCTCGCGTCATTCAGAGGGGCGGGCAGCGGCGTATTCGGCTTTGCGGCCAGGGCCCAGGTGGGAAGAAGGGTCAGCACCATGCCCAGGACGAGCAGGGCTGACAAAAGACGTTTCTTCATGGCAGGAATCCTCCTTAATGAAATAATAGTGTCTGCAAGGTGAGAGGACAGACGGTGCAGCTTCCATCCCTCCTTTCGCTGCGGCAAGGGGCTGCTGCCGGACAGAGCCCCGTGCGGAGAAGATGCGCCACGGAAAAGAGAGCATCTTCCATTCGTGCAATGTACTTACAGAGTACCATTGACAAAAGAAAAACTCAACGTTTTTTGGCATTTTGGACAAAGAAAAGTTCTGGAAACGCCGTGAAGCTCGGATTGGACGGAGTGGAGCGGAAAGGGCGTTTTTGACCGGAGCACACAAAAAGAAAGGTCGCAGCCGTCGAAAAGAATAGAACAGGCGGAAATGAGGAAAAAGAAGGAGGCAGCCCAGCAAGAAAGACGAAAAATATTTGGAAAAGCGGAATAATCTGCCTTGCAGAAGCGTATCCTGTGACCATACCGTCCTTGTCCGGCGGGCAGAGGGCCCGTGCCTCGGCGGAAAGGGGGGTTGACAGAAGGCAAGAGCTATGGTATAGTAATCCATGCAATAAAAATATCGCGATATCGCGGAGTGGAGCAGTCCGGTAGCTCGTCGGGCTCATAACCCGAAGGTCGTAGGTTCAAATCCTGCCTCCGCAACCAACGAGAAACAGCCGTCCAAAGGGACGGCTGTTTCTTTGTTTGCTGGGAAGGGCGGGGGCTGAGGCTCCGGGGCCGGGTTATGAGGCCGACGAGCGGGCTCGTTGGGCAAAAAATCCGACCGCCGCCGGCGGCGGGTGCAGGGAGGATTTTTTGGCGCAGCGGTCGGCAAAGCCAAGGCGGCGCCGACCGCCGCCGGCTGAGCCGGGCACCGCAAGAGGCCCGAAGGTCGTAGGTTCAAATCCTGCCTCCGCAACCAAAAAAATCCCCCGGCCGGCCCGGCCGGGGGATTTTTTTGCTTTTGGGCGTCTGGAGCGGGAGTGTGCCCCCCGGTGCAGGCCGGGAAAAAGCGGACAGGAGGAATTTTCCAAGGGCATGCTCTTGAAAACCATGCGTTAAAACGAATACAATTGAGAAAAAGCCGAGGGGCATTGTGCGAAGGAGGAGAGAGCTTGGAATATCTTACATCGGAGCAGGCGGCGCAAAAATGGGGCATTTCCGTGCGGCTTGTTCAACGGCACTGTGCGGAGTGGCGCGTGGAGGGCGCTCGAAAGTTCGGCGGAACATGGGCCATCCCGGCCAAGGCCTCCAAGCCGGAGGACCCGCGAAGGAAAGGCGGCAGCGCGGCGCAGGCCTGTCCCCCGCCCTCCGGCAGACAGGCCTGCGGCACGTCCGCGCTGCTGATGCCTCTGCTCAACACGGCCTTTGTGCCGGGGAGCTGCCTGCGCAGCATTGAAGCCATGCAGGAGGGCCCGCAGCGGGAGCTCGCCCTTGCGGAGTATCACTATTTCAGGGGGGAGGCGCAGCAGGCCGTGCAGATGCTGCAGCCCTATCTGACAAGCCCCGACCTGTCTGCACGGCTCTCGGCCTGCCTGATTTATGCCTATGCCAATCTCTCGGTCGGGCAAATCGCCCATGCCCGGTATGCACTGGCGCAGGTGCGCGCCCTTTTGGAGGGCATGGGGCCGGATACGCCGGCGCCGCTTCGCGCTGCGGGGGCGTTTGCGGCCTCGGCCGGCGCGGTGCTGCTGCATCTTCCCCTGCCCAAAGAGACGCCGGACGCCGGGGAGTATCTCCCCCTGCTGCCGCCGGGCCTTCGCGCCTTTGCGATCTATGTGCAGGCGCACAATGCCTATCTGCAGGGGGACTACGGCAAAAGCCTCGGCATGGCCGAGGCCACGCTGGCCATGCAGGGGGGAAGGTATCCCATCCCGGCCATCTACCTGCATCTGGCGGCGGTGATGGACTACATGAGCCTGCGTCAGACGGAACAGGCAAAGCGCCATCTGCTTGCGGCCTGGGAGATCGCCCGGCCCGACGATTTGATCGAGGGCTTCGGGGAGCACCACGGCCTGCTGGGCGGCATGCTGGAGGCCGTCATCAAAAAAGATTGGCCGCAGGACTTTAAGCGCATGATTGCCATCACCTATCGCTTTTCGGCCGGCTGGCGCAAGATTCACAACCCCGACACGGGGCACGACGTGGCCGACAACCTCACCACCACCGAATTTGCCGCCGCCATGCTGGCGGCGCGCGGCTGGACCAACCAGGAAATCGGGGCGCAAATGAACATCTCCCCCAACACCGTCAAGCGCCACATCTCGCTGGCCCTGCAAAAGCTGGGCATCCGGCGCCGGCAGGAGCTCAGGCAGTTCCTGCTGCGGTGACGGCGCCGGGGGAAGACGCGCCGCCCCCTGCATGACCCGTTTTTTTGCCCCGGACGGGTGATGTCACGGGCGGGGGGCCGTGTTATAATAAATAAAATGAATCAATATGCAAAGCGCAGGCCGCAGCAGACGCGGAAGGGAAAAGCAGGGCCCGGGGCCCTGCTTCGGGTATGGGAAGCTCCCATACCCGAAAAACCTGTCTGCAGCCTGTGTACCAGTGTGCCGACCGCAAAGAGGGCGGCGCGCCGGGAAATCCCGCCCGCTTCCCCTTTTTGGGAAAGCCCAGTCAAAGAAGGAGGAGAACACCCCATGAAAAAACGTCTTATTGCGGCGCTGCTCAGTTTGTGCATGCTGCTTGGCATGGCGCCCTTGTCGGTGCTGGCCGCACAGCCGGTCTATGTGGCGCTGGGCGACAGCATCTCCACGGGCTACGGCCTGGATACGGAAGAGGCAGAGAAGTCCTTTGTCGAGCAGATTGCGGAGCAGCAGGAGCTGTCGGTGACCATGCTGGCGGCAGACGGCGAGACCACGGCCAGCCTGCTGGCAAAGCTGGCGGATGCCGACGGAGAGGTCGCAAAGGCCCTCGAGACGGCAGACGTCGTCACCCTCACCATCGGCGGCAACGATTTCATGAACGCGCTCTACGAGTATATGGCTGAAGCCTATAACGCGGCAAACGGCACAAGCTTTACGGCAGAGCAGTTCAAGCAGGCGCTCGAGGGCAAAAATGAGGAGCCGGAGCAGGCCACGGCGCTCGCCTTTGTCACACAGAACATCTCCGGGTTTGCATTTGGGGTCGGCGGCACGCTGCTGACGCAGTTTGAAACTGCGCTGAACGCGATTGCTTCGGGCATCAGGGGGTATACCAAGGCCCCCGTCGTGGTGGCGACCCAGTATAACCCCTACCGCTTTGCAGCAGACGAGGTATCAGGCGAGCCGGCAACCACCGCGCAGGCCATTGCAAAAGCTTTTGACACTATGCTTGCCCGGATGAACGAAAAGATTAAAGCGCTGAAAGCGCGGGAAGGCTTTTTTACGGCGGATGTGTTCTCGGCCTTTGACGAGGCGCAGCAAAACCCCTGCAACGCTTCGTTTTTGTCCTCAAATCTTGATTTTCACCCCAACGCCTATGGGCATACGCTGATGGCGCAGACCGTTGGGGAGGTCGTGCAGTCGGCGCTGAGCGGCGGCACGGCGGAAAGCACCGACATCACGGTGGGCGGCGTGACGCTGTCCTATGTCGATGCGCCGGTCTATGCCTCCACCGATGAGGATGGCAAGGTGACTTCTCTTGGGGAAAACGAGGGGGATAAGCCCTGGAACATCAGGTGGAACGGGGAGGACGGCGTTCTGACGCTGGACGGCGCCGTGATCGCCGCGCCGGACGGAGCCTCCGAGGCCGTTGCTTTTAAGGGAGATCTGGTGATTTTTCTGCAAGAGAGTGACAGCCGTGTGGAGGGAACCGTTCGGGCCGGCGGCAGTCTGACGGTTTCGGGCAGCGTCGGCTCTGTTTCGGACACCGGTCTTGAGATCACCGGCGGTGAAGGGAGCCAGGCTGTCAGCACGGAAGACACCTCCGCAGGGCAGAGCAGCCCCCTGACCGTGCGGCCTGCCGGCGACGGGGCCATGGCCGTCTGGCAGGGGGAGGATGCCGGCACCGCCGAAGAGCTCTATTACTCCCCCTTTGCTTCGCAAAAAGAGACCACGGTTTCGGGCCGCTATGTCAGATTTGAAATGAAGGGATATCCCTTTGTGCTCCCTGAACGCCTTGTCTATGACAAGAACAGCCTCAACGACCTCTTCCTTGGCCTGTACATTGGCGGAAGGGAAGTCAGCAGCCTTTCCCTGGGAGGGGAGGATCTGGTTTGTGAGGAGCAGTATGAAGTCCTTTCCTCCATCGGCTCGCTCACGCTGAAAAGGGATTTTGTTGACGGGCTGGAAGCCGGAGAGCACACCCTGACCCTGATGTTTGATGACAACAGCAGCGTGGAGCTCGCTCTTGTGATCCCCGAGGTCTATACTCTCACGATTGAGGTCACCCCTGAGGAAGGCGGAAGCTGCTGGCTTGTGGAAGACGACAGCATAGGGGCGACGTCCGTGGACGAAACCTACTACGTCGTGGTGGGCGAGAAGGTCTCGTTCCTTGCCGAACCGGACTGGGACTACCGTTTTGTTCGGTGGGAGAAGGACGGAGAATTGGTGTCTGAGGACATAAGATATACCTTCACGCCGGAGGACGACTGCACCCTGACCCTGGTGTTTGAAGAGGTGTACTATGAGCTGGAAGCCGACCCCGCCAGCGTCAGCTTTGGCAGCGTGACCCCGGACTACACGCAGCCGGAGGCAAAGAAAGTGTCCATCACCAACAACGGGAATGAGTGGGTATCCCTGGGGTACCTTTCCATGCCCGATAATTTTGAAATCACCTGGCCCGAGGAGCCCGAGTGGCCCGAAATGCTTGGCCTTGATCCGGGCGAGACCCTTTCCTTCCAGGTCGTTCCCAAGGCGGGGCTTGACGTGGGACGTTACAGCGAGACCTTTACGGTGTATGCCAATCTCATGCTACAGCCCAGGGCGATGAGCGCCTTGACGGAAAGGTCGGCGGAAGAAGAGGGCTATCTGTGGAATACTAAGGTGGAAATTGAGCTCTCCTTCACCGTGAGAAACAGATCAAACGGCAGTGGCGGTGGCGGCGGCCCGGTCTCGTATACGCTTTCGTTTGAGACCGGCGAAGGCAGCAAGGTCGACAGCGTGACCAAGGTTTCCGGAACCACCGTGGATCTTGACGACTACGTTTCCACCCGCGAGGGCTACGAGTTTACCGGCTGGTACGATGACCGCGAGACAACCGAAAAGATTGGCTCGGTGACGCTGCGGGGCGATAAGACAGTCTATGCCGGCTGGGAGAAGACCGACGGGAAGGACGACGAAGAGGCCGACGACGAAAAGGCCTCCTTTGACGACGTTTTGCCCGGTCACTGGGCCTATGAGGCGGTGGAGTACGTCAGGCAGAAGGGCCTTATGTCGGGCGTCGGCGGCGGCAGCTTCGGCGTTGACCAGACCACCACGCGCGCCATGTTGGTTACAATCCTTTACCGGCTAGAGGGTGAGCCTGAGCTTGAAGGCACGGGTACCATCCGCTTCTCCGACGTGGAGGATGACGCATGGTATGCCAAAGGGGTATACTGGGCGGCCGAAAAGGGCATTGTCAACGGCGACGGCGAGGGGAATTTCATGCCGAACGACCCTGTCACCCGTGAGCAGATGGCGGCCATTTTCCACCGGTATGCCGGATATAAGGGCTACGACGTGACGGCGCAGGGCGACCTGTCTGCCTTCACCGACGCAGACAGCGTGAGCGACTGGGCGCGCGAGCCCTTGGTCTGGGCCGTGGATAAGGGGCTCATCAACGGCATGGGCGACGGAACGGTCAACCCCAGAGGGACGGCCACCCGCGCCCAGACGGCAGCCATTCTCATGCGCTTTTGCGAAACCGTGGCAAAGCCCCAGCAGTAACAGGGCAGGTTTTACCGGCCTCCCTTGAGGGCCGGGAAATGCCTGACCGTCCAAAAGGGGTCCGAAGAGAATCTCTCTTCGGACCCCTTTTTGCGTCTTTCGGGAGGCCTCCTGCGGCACAGGGCCCTTTGGGGAAAATAGCGCAAGACTGCACCGGCGGCCCCGCCGCAGGGCGCAAAAGGGCTTTTTCGCTGCCCTTTGCCGCAGGGCAAAGGCCGCCCGGCCAAAGCAAAAGCTTTGGCCGGGCGGCTTTTAGGAAAGGGCCCCGTTTTGAAGGGGAGGGTGCAGCGAAAGCAGGGCACACGCTCCCGGGCGGGGCCCCTTGATGCGGTTTTCCACAGTGCGGCGAGCAGCTGCGCTATGGCAGCAGGCCCTCCTCTGCGGCCAGGCGGCGTCCCATGAGGACCCCCATGGCCGAGGCCATCATGAGCCCACGGGTCCAGCCGCTCGAGTCGCCCAGGCAGTGCAGCCCCTCGATGGAGGTGTTGAAGTCGGTGTCCATCTTGACGCGGTTGCTGTAGAACTTGAGCTCGGGAGAGTAGAGCAGCGTCTCGTTGGAGGCAAAGCCCGGCACCACCTCGTCGACGGCCTGGATGAAATTGATGATGTTGAGCATGGCGCGGTAGGGCATGGCGGCCGTGATGTCGCCGGCGACGGCGTCGGGCAGCGTGGGGCGCACGTTGCTCTGCGCCAGCTCCTTGGGCCAGGTGCGCTTGCCGTCGAGAATGTCGCCGTAGCGCTGCACGAGGATGTGGCCGGCGCCCAGCATGTTGGTCAGCTCGCCCACCTTCTGTGCGTAGGCGATGGGCTGGTTGAAGGGCTGGTTGAAGTTGTGGGAGCACAGGATGGCCACGTTGGTGTTGGGGGATTTTTTCTCCTTGTAGGAGTGCCCGTTGACCACCGCCAGGTCGTTGTCGTAATTTTCCTGGCTCACAAAGCCGCCGGGATTCTGGCAGAAGGTGCGCACCTTATTTTTGAAGGGGCGGGGGTAGCCGATGAGCTTGGATTCATAGAGCACTTCGTTGACCAGCTCCATGACCTCGCTGCGCACCTCGACGCGCACGCCGATGTCCACGGTGCCGGGCTGATGGGCGATGCCGTGCTCGGCGCAAATTTTTTCCAGCCAGTCTGCGCCGCGCCGTCCCGTGGCGACGATGGTGTGCTGCGCGCGCAGCTCCCGCTCGCCCGACGGGCCCGACAGCAGGATGCCCACGCAGCGCGAGCCCTCGATGAGCAGATCGCGGCACTCGTGTCCAAAGAGGATTTCCACGCCGGCGTCGAGCAGGTAGTGCTCGATGTCTTCATAGATCTTCTGGGCGCGCTCGGTGCCCAGATGCCGGATGGGGCAGTCGACCAGCTTGAGGCCGGCGCGAATGGCGCGTTTGCGGATTTTTTTGAGCTCCTCCCCCTCGGCAACGCCTTCCACCTTTTGGTCGGCGCCAAACTCGAGGTAAATGGAGTCGGTATAATCAATGGTCTCCTGTGCCAGTGTCTCGCCGATCAGGGAGGGCAGGTCTCCCCCCACTTCGCAGGAGAGCGAGAGCTTGCCGTCGGAAAAGGCGCCGGCCCCGGAAAAGCCGGTAGTGATGTGACAATAGGGCTTGCAGTTGACGCAGCGCCCCGTGACCGCCTTGGGGCAGTGGCGGTTTTCCACTGCCTGCCCCTTTTCCACAATGGTGATGTGCCGTCGGCTGCCGTGGCGCAGCAGCTCGATGGCCGTGAAAATTCCCGCCGGGCCGGCGCCGACGATGACGATGTCGTTGTGTTTCAAAACAGTCAGGCTCCTTTTTCTGAAAGGCCTCCGGCGCATGCGGGGGCCGGGGAATGTTTTTTTCCTCCTGTCTTGGGCAGGGAAGAGCCCGCGCGGCGGCCCGCCGGGGCGCCGTGCGGGAAGGGCGGCGGCCGAAGGTGCGGCAGCGCCGCAGGGGACGGTCAGATGCCGGCGCAGGCCGCTTCGACGTCGTCCTCGCAGGCCTTCATGGCCTCAAGCGTTTGGGCCAGCAGCTCGTCGAGCTCCCAGCCCAGCATCTCGGCGCCCTGACGGATGACGTCTCTGGAGACGCCGGCGGCAAACTTCTTGTCCTTGAATTTCTTTTTGAGGCTCGACAGCTCCATGTCCTTGGCGGACTTGGAGGGCCGCATGAGGGCCGCCGACCAAATCAGGCCGGTCAGCTCGTCGACGGCGAAGAGCACTTTTTCCATCTGGAGCTCGGGCTCCACGTCGCTGCACAGGCCGTAGCCGTGGCTGACGACGGCGTGGATCAGGTCTTCGCCGCAGCCCGCCTCGCGCAGCAGCTCGGGGGCCTTTTGGCAGTGCTGCTCGGGAAAGCTGCCGTAGTCCACGTCGTGCAGCAGGCCCACCGTTTTCCAGAAGGTCTCGTCCTCGCCGCTTTGCCTGGCAAACCAGCCCATGACGGCCTCCACCGTCAAAGCGTGGCGCAGCAGGAAGGGCTCCTTGTTGTATTGCCTCAGCAGCGCAAGCGCCGCCTCGCGGGAAATGGTTTCGCTCATGGCAAAATGCCTCCTTTTATATCCTTTTATAAGGTGAAGTATCGCATTTGAAGGAAAAACGCGTTGGGAAATGCCGCCTCCTGCACCCTATTCAAGCAGCAGCGAGACAAGCCGACGGCTCTTTTCCGCCTCGAACCCGAAGCGGCAAAGGCAGGCCGCCGCGCCGCCGTAAGACTCCTGCAGGTGGTCAAGAAAGTGCTCGATGGTCTCCGGCGTGCTGCGCAGCACCGATTTGGGCCGCAGGGGCGAGTCTTCGGGCAGGGCGGCAATTTTGGGCCGAAGGTGGATTTCGGTGACGGCGTAGTCGGCCACGATGTCGGCCCGCGCCACGCCGCACAGCTCAAGCGCCATGGCGGCAATCACGCCGGTGCGGTCTTTCCCCGCCGTGCAGTGGAAGACCACGCCGCCGCGTGCAAGCCCTTCGAGGATGGCCTCAAACACCTGGACAAAGCGGTGCCCGCTGCAGTCGAGCATGGTGCTGTAGAGGATGCTCAGGCTGTGCAGGAAGGAATCGTGCAGAGGTATGCCCATGCGCGAGGAGAGCTGGTCGGCATCCCCCAGCAGCGAGATGTTGACATACCGTACGCCGGGCACGTCTAAAAAGGAGCTCGGCACGCGCAGGCATTCGTCGGGCCCGCGCAGGTCGATGACGGTGCGCACGCCGGCCGCAAGGACGGCGGCGATGTCCATGTCGGGCAGCGCCCCCAGCAGGTCGGCGCGCCACAGCCGGCCGAAGGCCGTCGTACCGCCGGCTGCGGCGTAGCCGCCCAGGTCGCGCATGTTGTAGACGCTTGCCAGAGGCAGGCGTCGCAGGTGGGGCATGGCTTGTCACCTCCCTTGCGAATGGAATTTGCACGACAAAAAATGCTGAAATTATTATATCGGTTTTGAAGCATAAAAACAAGAGAAACGCCATAAGGGCGGAAACGGAAGGCGGCCGGGAGGAAAAAGCACCCGGGCCGCCCGTGCCCTTGGCCGGGCAAAACAAAAAAAACAGGCCGGGGCCTGTGCGGGCAGCCCAAAAGGGGCGGGGAGGGCAAACAAAGGGCAAAAGAAGCCGAAGTTTTTGAGGGGTTTCTCTTGTCGGGGACGAAAATATCTAGTATAATGAGCTGTATGAATACCGGGAAGAGGTGCAGGCAGGTCCCGCCCCTTTTCCTACAGGAGTGTTGGAACGACATGAAAAAGGACGACAAGCTGGTGCAGGAAATCACCTCGCGCGAGGTGGACTTCGCCAAGTGGTATACCGATATCGTCAGGAAGGCGGAGCTCATTGACTACTCCAGCGTGCGCGGCTGCTGTGTGCTGCGTCCCTATGGCTATGCCATCTGGGAGAACATTCAAAAGATTCTGGATGCAAAATTCAAGGAGCTCGGACATGAAAATGTCATGATGCCCCTGTTTATCCCAGAGAGCCTGCTGCAAAAGGAGAAGGACCATGTGGAGGGCTTTGCCCCCGAGGTGGCCTGGGTGACGATGGGAGGCAGCGAGCAGCTGGCCGAGCGCCTGTGTGTGCGTCCCACGTCGGAGACGCTGTTTTGCGAGCACTATGCCAACATCATTCACTCCTACCGCGACCTGCCCAAGCTCTATAACCAGTGGTGCTCGGTCGTGCGCTGGGAGAAGTCGACCCGCCCCTTCCTGCGCACGGCGGAGTTCCTGTGGCAGGAGGGACACACCATGCACGCCACGGCCGAAGAGGCCATCGAGGAGACCGAGCGCATGCTGGGCGTCTATGCCGACTTTGCGCAAGAGCAGCTTGCCATGCCGGTGGTGTGCGGACGCAAGACCGACAAGGAAAAGTTCGCGGGAGCTGAGGCCACTTACACCATCGAGGCCATGATGCACGACGGAAAGGCGCTGCAGTCCGGCACCTCTCACTACTTTGGAGACGGCTTTGCCAAAGCCTTTGACATCACGTTTACCGACAGGGACAATCAGCTCAAGCATCCGCACCAGACCTCCTGGGGCATGTCGACGCGTATCATCGGCGGCATCATCATGACCCATGGGGACGACAACGGCCTGGTGCTGCCCCCTGCCGTCGCGCCCATTCAGATTGTGATTGTGCCCATCGCCTTCCACAAGGGCGGCGTGCTGGAGACGGCGCAGCAGCTGTGCCAGACGTTGCAGCAGGCGGGATTTCGCGTCAAGCTCGACGACAGCGACGCCACTCCCGGCTGGAAGTTTGCCGAATACGAGATGAAGGGCGTGCCACTGCGCGTGGAGATCGGCCCCAGAGACATCGAAGCCGGCGTCTGCGTGGCGGTTTCGAGAGACAACCGCGAGAAGACCGAGGTGCCCATCGCCGAGCTGGCGCAGCGCGTTCCCGAGCTGCTGGAGGCCTACCGCAGGCGGCTTTACGAAAAGGCGCTGCAAAACCGTGAGGCCCGCACCACGGCGGCGCGCACCATGGAAGAGGTCAAGGCCCAGTCGGCCGCCGGCAACGGCTTTATCAAGACCATGTGGTGCGGCGAGCTGGCCTGTGAGGAGGCCATGAAGGAGCAGGCCGGGCTGACCAGCCGGTGCATGCCTTTTGAGCAGGAAACGCTCTCCGATGTCTGCCCCGTCTGCGGCAAGCCGGCCAAGACCATGGTGATTTGGGGCAAGGCGTATTAAAGCCTTTTGCGTCAAACGGCCTCCCCGAGGACCGGGACACAAGGAGGATACGGGCCTGCGAACAGAGCCGGCCCCGAGGCTTTGGAGCTTCCCGGCTGCTCAGGAACGGGCAGCCGGGATAAAGCGTTGGCCGCAAAAGGCGAAGCCTGCCGTTTGAGAGCATGCCTTCCCTGCCGTCCCCGGCTTCTGCCGCAGGACAGCCAAAGGGGGGCCGGGAGCTGCCGTTACCGGCCGCAGGGCAATTTTATGCAGAAAAGGAGTTTGATTTTCCCCTATGGACAGCGACAGTTGGTTGCCGATTGTTTCCATTTTATCGTTGATGCTGGTGGCCTGTTATTTTGCAACGGCCGAGACGGCGCTGGCCAGCGCCAACCGCATTCGCATCAAGAGCCTTGCCGACGACGGCAACCGCCGGGCGCAGAAGACGGTGGCTCTTCTTGACGATTTTGACCGCGCCCTGACCACGCTGCTGGTGGGCATCAATATCGTTCAGATTGCCTGCGCATCCCTGACCACGCTCTTTGTCAAGCGTCTGTGGGGTGCGGGGGCAGTTGCCGTGTCCACGGTCGTGCTGGCGATTGTGGTTTTTTTTGCAGCCGAAATGCTGCCAAAGAGCTTTGCCAGAGCCTATCCCGAGGAGGCGGCGCTGGCGCTGGCGCCCTCGCTGCGTATGCTCATGACGCTGCTCTCCCCTATCACGGTGCTGTTTTCCGGCATTTCCAAATTCATCACGCGCCTGTTCGGCGTGCCCGACGCCCCCACCGTGACCGAGGACGAGCTCTATGACATCATCGAGTCCATCGGCGAGGAGGGCGGCATCGAGGAGGAGGCCTCGCGCCTCATCCATTCCGCTTTGGAGTTTGACGACATCACGGTGCAGCAGGTGCTCACGCCGCGCAACCGCATGGTCACGGTGGCGCTGGACGACAGCTGTGAGGAAATTTTGTCGGTCATCCGGGAGAGCCGCCACTCGCGCCTGCCGGTGTATGACAAGACGCCCGACAACATCGTGGGCATTCTGGGCATCCGGCGCTACCTGAAGGCCTATCTGGCACAGGGCGAGAGCGTATCGCTGGCAGAGCTCATGGATCCGCCCTACTTCCTGCCCCGCAAGCGCCGCATCGACGATGCGCTCAGCGAAATGAGCGGGCGCAAGCAGCATATCGCCGTGGTGCGTGACGATTTCGGCGGGGTACTGGGCATCGTCACGGTGGAGGACATCCTCGAAGAGCTGGTGGGTGAAATCTGGGACGAGGACGACGACCCCGCCCAGGAGCTGGCCGAAAAGCGGCCTCTGGTTCAGGAGGGTGCGGCGCTGGCTCAAACGGGTACTGTGCCGGCCGAGGGGGGCTCTGCGCAAGGGCCTGACGCCGGGAACGCCCCCGTACCGGTCGGGAAAGGCCCCGCGCCGGCCGAGGACGCCCCCGTATCAAACGGGAAAGCCTCTGCAAAAGGGCCTGACGCCGGGAATCCCCCGGCTGCCGGGCAGCAGACGCCGCCCGGCGGGGAGCCCTCCGGCAGGGACGGCTCCAAACGCTGACGGGTTAGTTTACCAGGACACCCCAAGCATAACGATTTTGAACGGAGTTGATGGCTCTTACCATGGACAGTTGGCCTACCATTGTGCTCTCCATGATTTTTCTCATTGCGTGTTCCGCTTTTTTCTCGGGCTCTGAAATTGCCTTTGCCTCGGCCAATCGCCTGCGTCTCAAGAAGGCGGCGGAAGAGGGGGGCTTTCGCGCCCGTGTGACCGACTATATTGCCGAAAATTATGACAATGCGCTGTGCACCGTGCTGATTGGCAACAACATTGTCAACATGGCGGCCTCCTCTGTGGCCACCCTTGCGGCCATCGCCGTGGTGGGAGAGGCCACAGGCCCCGCCTGGGCGACCTTTTTCAGCACTGTCCTCATTTTGATTTTCGGGGAAATCACGCCGAAAATCGTCGCCAAGCAGCATTGCGACGGTTTTGCAGGCGCCGTTGCGCTGCCCTTGCGCCTGTTCATGGTGCTGCTGTCGCCTCTGGTGGCGGTGGTGCTGTGGCTGGTGGACAAGATTTCGGTGCTGTGGGGCGGAAAGCCCAAGCCCGCCGCCGTCACGGAGGACGAGCTGGTAACGCTCATCGAAACGGTGGAAGACGAGGGCGTCATCGACGAGGAGCGCAGCGACCTGCTGCAGTCGGCCATTGAATTTTCCGAGATTGAGGCGCAGGAGATTACAACCCACCGTGTCGACATGCTGGCCATCGACATCGAGGAACCGCTCGACGAGGTGGAGCGCATTGTCAACCACTCCCCCTTCTCGCGCATTCCGGTCTATGAGGGCAGCATCGACAACATCATCGGGGTGCTGCAGCTCAACCATTTTTACAAGAAGATGCTCGACGGCAGGGATTTTGAGCTGCGCGACATCCTGACGCCCGCCTGCTTTGTGCCCCAGACGCTGCACCTGCCGTTTGTGCTGGCCGAGATGAAGCGCCGCAAGCTGCACCTGGCCGTGGTGGTTGACGAATACGGCGGCACGCTGGGCATCCTCACGATGGAAGACGTGCTCGAGCAGCTGGTGGGCGACATCTGGGACGAGACCGACGAGATTATCGACGAGTGTCACCAGATTGACGAGACGCACTACGAGGTGCGCGGCTCCATGAGCATTTACGATTTTCTTGAACTCATGGATTTGGACGACAAGGATTTTGAAGAGGAATTTGTCACGCTGGGCGGCTGGGCGATCGACGTGCTCGAAGGGTTCCCCAAGGTGGGGGACAGCTTTGACTACAAGAACCTGACCATCACCGTCACCGAGATGGACGAGCTGCGCGTGACCCGCCTTTTGGTGGAGCGGCACGAGCCGCAGGAGGAAGAGGACTGACATGCAGGACCTGGGGCAAAACCGAATCGAAGAGACCCTGCAGGCGCTTGAAGAGCTGGGCATTTCCGGGGAGCTGGTGCGCCATCCGGCGGTTTTCACCATTGAGGAAATGGAGCGGCTTGGCATTGCGCTGCGCGGGGAGGTGGTCAAAAACCTCTTTTTGCGTGACGACAAGGGACGCCGCCACTTCCTGGTGCTGCTGCCGCACGACAAGGCGGCAGACCTTGCGGCGCTGCGCACGCTGCTCTCGAGCTCCAAGCTCTCTTTCGCCTCGCCCGAGCGGCTGATGAAGCACCTCGGGCTGACGCCGGGCTCGGTCACGGTGCTCGGCCTGCTGCACGAGGGCGCGGCGCCGGTAGAGGTGCTGGTGGACGAGGAGCTTATGACCCGTCCTCTGCTGGGGGTGCACCCCTGCGACAATACGGCGACGCTGTGGATCACGCCGCAGCAGCTCTCCATCTTTCTTTCGTCGAGGGGAAATGCCGTCACCTTTGCGGCGATCTGACAAAGGGCAGGGCCCGCGCCGTCCCGCGCAGGAGGGGGACGGCGCGGGCCCTGCCGCCCGGACAACACAGGCCGGGCATGCGGGAGCCTCTTTTGCCCGGGAGCGCATCCGGCAAAGCGCCTTGAGAAAGGGCGTTTGCCAAAACCTGTCGGGCCGCCTGTCTGGGAGAGCAGCCGGCCTTCGCAGGGGCTTTTCCACAAAAAAGCTTTTCCGGCACAAAAACAGCCCCCGCAAGGGGGGCTGTTTCAGGGCATCAGGAATTGCAGCAGCAGGCCGGCGAACACGCCCGAGCCATACAGCCACGTCAGCAGGCGAAGGTTGTCTTTTTTGTTTTTGTTTTGCTTGAAGAGCACCATGAGCCCCAGCCCGGCCCCCGTGCACAGCCCCGCGACGGCCGAGCCGAAGCTGATGCTGCCCTCCAAAAGCAGCTCGGTGAGAAGCACCGAGGCGGCACAGTTGGGGATGAGGCCAATCAGCCCGGCAACAAAGGGCTGAAGGAAGCTGCCGGTCAGCAGCAGCGCGCCAAGGCGCTGCTCTCCCAGCCAGGAGATGACAAGGTTCAGGGCAAGTGTGACGGCCAGCAGGAAGAAAAAGACCTCCGCCGTGTGCCGAAGAGCGGCGCGCAGCACGCCGCCCTGCTCCGAGGCGTCGTCGCCGCAGTTGCGGTGCAGGTCGCCAAAGCCACTGCAAGACCCTTTGGAAAAGGCGTCCATGGCAAAGCCGGCCGCAAGGGCGATGAGGATTTTGACAAGCAGCAGCCGCCCTACGAGCGGTGCACCATCGGGCTGGGCCAGCAGAATGGGCAGCGCCTCGTCGGAGGTGGACAGGAAAACGGCCAGCAGTGTGCCGGCCGAAATCAGTCCTCCGGAATACAGGTTGGCCGCCGCCACCGAAAAGCCGCACTGGGGCACACAGCCCAGCAGCGCATCGCCCAGAACGCCGCTTTTGGCGCCTGCCAGCGCGCGCGCCAGCCGGTCGGCGGCACGGTGCTCCACATATTCCAGCAGAAGGTAGGCCCCAAACAGGAAGGGCAGCATTTTCAGGGAGTCGACAAGGGTTTCGGTCAGGATTTCGGACATGGCGAGTCCTCCGGTCTTTTTTGGAAATTGCCATAAGAGGAGCTGGGAGAGCTGCCCGCTCCCGGACGCTTTGACTGAACGGTCTCCTCATAAATTTTCACACGCATGCGCATGCGCTGGGAAATCATGGTTTTGCGCAGTGTGATGGGCAGATTGACCCTTTGCCGTTGCTCCATCTGCAGGGGGTAGACGGCGGGCAAAAACGTCACCATGACGCGCGCCGGGCGAATGCCCATGGGGCTGTTTTCCCATAAATTGTAAGACCCCTCAATCACTGCCGGGACGATGGGGACGCCGGCTGTTTCGGCCGTCACAAAGGCTCCCTTTTTGAAGGGCTTGATTTCTCCTCCGCCACTGCGTGTGCCCTCGGGAAAGATACAGACGGCATGTCCCGCACCAAGCTCCTTGACGCAGGAATCCAGCAGCGTGGCCATGGCGCCACGGGGGTCGTCGCGGTTGATGGAGACACAGTGGATGTGACGCATCCAGCTCCCGATGACGGGGATATAGTGCACCGAGGACTTGGCGACAAAGCCAAAAGGGCGCTCCAAGACACTCAGCAGCACGGGGATATCAAAGTAGCTCTGGTGATTGCTCACGATAAGGCAGCCGCCTTCGGGCAGGTTTTCAAGACCGGACACCGAAACCTTTGCTCCGGCCAGCCTGCACAGGGATTTTGCCCAAAAGAGGACGAGTGTATCGACAATTTTCTGCACGCGCCGCTCTTCTCCTTTGGCCTGCAGCAGACGCAGATAAATCAGCACGGGAATGGTGAGCAGGAGAAAAAGGATTAAATAGAGCAGCCATAGAATCGTTCTCATGAAAAACAAGCCTCATTTTATTTCTTATCTTCTATTGAGTTTACACCTGGGTTCGCTCCAAATTCATACAGCCAAGAAAGAACAAAAAACGCCGCATGCAGCAGAAGGCGTTGGGCAAGAGGATGCCCGGGGGCGTCTGATAAGTATATTATACCAAAACGGTACTTTTGTCAAAACTGTTAAAAAAGAAAAAATAAAGGGAGGATTTTTGTATGATTCGCCACATTGTCATGTTCCGCTTTCAGGAGAGCGCCCAGGGGAGGAGCCGGGAGCAAAACGTTGCCCTAGCAAAACAAAAGCTTGAGGCGTTGCCGCCGGTGATTTCGCAGATTCGCAGCTTTCATGTGCAGCTCAACTGCAACTTTAACGGCGTCAACTGCGATCTTGCTCTGATTGCCGATTACGACAATCTTGACGACCTTGAAGCCTACCGTGTCCATCCGGCGCATGTGGCGGTGGGGGCCTTCATGAAGGAGACCACCGAGCTGCGCGCCAGCGTGGACTTTGAGGTGTGACCGGAAGGGAGGGGGTGACATGGAGTTCCGCAAGACCAAAAAGGAAGACATTGCGGCCGTCTGTGCCATTTACGATTTTGCCAAGCGCAGCTTTGCGCAGGCCGGCATTCCGCAGTGGCAGGAGGGCACCTATCCCGACGCCGCCACGGTGGAGGGCGACATTGCGCAGGGCATTGGCTATGTGCTGTGCGACGGCGGCGAGGTGGTGGGGGCGGTTGCCCTGACCACGCAGGGGGAAGAGGGCTACCGCCACATTTTTGACGGGGCCTGGCTCACGCCGCTTGACGGCCCCTATGTCACGGTGCACCGCATCGCGGTCTCTGGTGCGCACAGGGGCAAAGGCCTTTCCAAGCGCATCATGCAGGAGGCCGAGGCGCTGGCGGCGCAGCGAGGGTTTCCCTCGGTGCGGGTGGACACCCACGAGCAAAACGCCGTGATGCGCTCCCTGCTGAGCGGGATGGGCTACCGGCAGTGCGGCACCATCATTTTGCTCGACGGGGACGAAAAAGGCGCGCCGCGCCTTTGCTACGAGAAGTTGATTTGAGCCTGCCCGCACCGGCGTGCCCGCACGGGCGCGCCGGACTGCGGCGGGTTTGGGAGGTTTGGTTTTCATGGATTTTGCATGGGCGCCGATACGGACGCTTTCCGCGTCGGCCACGGCCACGACGGCTGATACGTCTGCCACGGTGCAAAGCGGCATGGCCGGTCTGCTTGCCGATTTTCAGTTGTTTTCGCTTTCCCTGAGCGACGTACTGGGTGCGCTGGGGCTGCTGGTGCTCTGCCTGCTGGCCATCAAGATGCTGCTGCGCATTGTGGAGCGCAGCTTTGACAAACTGCATATCGACTACAGCCTGCGCGCTTTTGTGCGCTCGGGCGTCAAGCTGCTGCTGTATTTTGTCGCGCTGCTGATCGTGGCCGATTCGCTGGGCATCCCTGTCACATCGCTCATTGCCATGCTCAGTGTGATCGGCCTGGCGGTGTCGCTTGCCGTGCAGGGCGCGCTGACCAATCTGGCTGGCGGCGTGCTGCTGCTGACCACCAAGCCCTTTGCGGTGGGCGACTATGTGGAGGCGGGCGGCGTAGGCGGCACGGTGGGCGAGATCGGCCTGTTTTACACCCAGCTGATCACGCCCGACAACAAGGTCATCTACACGCCCAACGGCGAGATTTCGAGCGGCAAGATTCAAAACTACAACGCCAATCCCACCCGCCGCGTGGAGCTGACGGTCAGCGCCTCTTACGACGACCCGACCTCGCTTGTCAAGAAGGCGATTTTCTCGGCCATCGAGGCCGACCCGCGCATCCTGAAGGAGCCGGCCCCCTTTGTCAACATCCTCTCTTACGGCGACAGCGCCATCTCTTATATTGTACGCGTTTGGACGTCGAGCGCCAACTGCTGGGACGTGCAGTTCTCGCTCACCGAGGCCATCCGCGACGCCTTTGAGAGCCACGGCGTCACCATGACCTACAATCATCTCAACGTGCACCTTGTGGAGCACGGCGGGCCGGGGCAGGCGGAGAAAGAGCTCTGACGCCGCGCTGCAGCCCTTAAAGGGGCACGCCAAGACGTGCGCCCGAGCCGCCGGCGAGAAAAGGCTGCGGCGCGCTGGGCCGTCCTGCGGGGCCCGCCGTGACGGGGCGGCCCGGCGCCGCCTTGGGACAAGGGGTGGAAGCCTCTTTCCCCAGGGCGTGTGGCAGGGGGCTGTTTTTCGGCGGCGCTCTCTCCCCTCTTGCCGGCCCCGAGCCGCCGGAGCGCCTGCCGCGTTTTGCCCCAACCGTCTGCGCGCGCCCCGGCGTGCGCAGACGGTTGGGGCGAGCGCGGCGCAGGGCGTGCAGGGGCAGGAGGCGGAGGGGTGAAAGAAAATAAAAATTTCAAAAAAGGAGACTTTTTTTGGCAAATAGGGGCTTGACATTGCCGCGAAAGCTTGTTATACTAAGTCCACTCGATTTGCTGGTGTAGCTCAATCGGCAGAGCAGCTGATTTGTAATCAGCAGGTTGATGGTTCGATTCCGTTCACCAGCTCCAGACGATTTTGTGCTTGCGTTCAGGAGCCAGATAAATAGGGAGGAGTTCCCGAGTGGCCAAAGGGGGCAGACTGTAAATCTGTTGGCACCGCCTTCGGTGGTTCGAATCCACCCTCCTCCACCAAAAAGGCCGGTCACTTCCGAGTGACCGGCCTTTTCCCTTTGTCGGACAAGCTGCCGCCGTTGCGCGCGCCCTGCCCTCGGGGCGGATTTTGCGTGTCGTGCCGGGGCCTTTGCCGCTCCCTTAGAAAACCTTATGGAAAAAGGCCGCCTCCCGCGCTGCCGGGCAGGGGCCTTTTGTGCGGATGCGGGGGCATGGGGCGGCGCAAGGGGGCATAGAGCTTTATGCGGGCTCTTGGGAGGAAGGCGCTTTTGGGGGAGCGTTTAAAAAGCGGGGAGCATCGTCCCGGGGCAGAAAAAACCGGCCGGAGAGCGGCCGCGAGAAAGAGGGCTTTTTGCATTGAAACGGCATCAGGACACCTTGCGCAGAGTGCAGGAGAGAGAGCAGCTCTTTGAAAGCGCCCCCGTGCGCGTGGCGGTGGCAAAACAGGTGATCCCCTCGGTCGCCAGCCAGATGGTGGCGCTGCTCTACACCTCGGCAGACACCTTTTTTGTCGGCCTGCTGGGCGCGCCGGCGCAGACCGCCGCCGTCCACGTTGCAAACCCCTCCTTCATGTTCCTGACCGCCATCTCCAACCTCTTCGGGGTGGGCGGCGCCAGCGTCATTGCGCGCATGCTGGGGCGTCACGAGCGCGAAAAGGCCTCGCAGGTGGCCTCCTTTTGCTTTTGGGGCGGCGCTGCGGCGTCGCTGCTCTTCTCCCTGCTCTTTTTCCTGCTGCACGTCCCCATCCTTTCGGTGTGCGGGGCCACGGAAGACACCTTTGAGACCGCCCGGCAATATGCGTTTTACGTCATCGTGGCCGGCGCTCTCCCCACCGTACTCAGCACCCTCCTCTCCAACCTCACGCGGGCCGAGGGGCGCGCGGGTGCGGCCAGCGCGGGCATGATTTTCGGCTCGCTGCTCAACATCGCGCTCGACCCCCTCTTTGTGCTGCCGCAGTTTCTGAACATGGGCGCGGCGGGCGCAGGCCTTGCCACCGCCATTTCCAACCTGGCCTCGCTGCTCTTTTTCCTTTTGATTTTGCGCCGTGAGCGGGAGACCACCGTGCTGCGCATCGGGCCGAGGCAGCTGCGCTTTGCCGGAGAGCATGCGCCGGCCGTGCTGTCGATTGGCTTCCCCTCGGCCGTGCAGTATGCCCTCACGGTGGTGGCCATCGCCGCGCAGTCCCACTTTGTCTCGGCCTACGGCAGCATGGCCACGGCGGCGCTCTCCATCACCAAGAAGATCGACAACCTGCCGCTTTATTTTTCGGTGGGCGTCTCCAACGGGCTGCTGCCCCTGGTGGGCTACAACCACGCCGCCGGAAACGACGAGCGCGCCTGGAGCATGTTCCGCTTCGGGGCCGCGCTCTCGCTCTCCTTTGCCCTGTTTTGCACGCTCTGCTTTGAGCTCTTCGCCCCCGCCATCACCTCCGTCTTCATCCGGGAGGCCGAAACCGCCGCGCTGGCCGCAGGCTTTTTGCGCAGGATGTGCGTCGCCATGCCCTTCATGTCGCTGTGCTACCCTCTGATCGTGCGCTTTCAGGCCATGGGAGAGGCCAAAAAGGCGCTGGTGGTCTCGGTGCTGCGCAAGGGCGTGCTCGACATTCCCCTGCTCTTCCTGTATGATTCCCTCTGGCCCATGACCGGCTGCATGTGGGTGCAGCCCACGGTCGACTGCGTCTCCCTTCTGGCGGCGCTGCGGCTGAGCAGGCCCCGGGAGAAGAGGCCGCAGGCCTGAGCGCAGGCGGCATAGGGGCAATCTTTCCCGCCCGGCTGGGGATATATTACAACTCTGTTACAAATCCCCCGCCCCCCTTGCATTTTTTGCTGTCCCCCGATACAATGGCAATAGTAAAGCGGGGGATATCTGCCGGCTTTGCAAAAATAACTTAGGAGGAAGACACAAGATGAGAAATCTGAAAAGAGTTCTCGCGCTGGTCCTGGCACTGACGATGGTTCTGTCGTTTGCCATCAGCGCAAGCGCAGGCGCTTTCACCGACGTCGAAGACGATGATGATTATGCCTCCGCGATCAACCTGCTTGCCTCCCTTGAAGTTCTGAAGGGCTTTGAGGATGGCACCTACAACTCCGCGGGCTCCTATACCCGTGAGCAGTTCGCCAAGATTCTGTATGTTCTGGTCAACGGCAAGGACGACAATGCCGCCATGTACCAGGGCACCGCTCCCTTCCCGGATGTCGCTGCCGACCGTTGGTCTGCCGGCTACATCACCTGGGCTGTGAATCTGGGCATCTGCAATGGCCGTGACGACGGCAACTTCTGGCCCACCGACATCGTGAAGTATGCCGAGGCCTGCAAGATGTTCCTGATCGCCATGGGCTATTCCAGCACCATGTACACCTATCCCTATGGCTTCATCGACAAGGCTCAGACCCTGAAGATGTTTGATGATGTCAAGGGCTACTCCACCTTCGGTGAGGCCAACCGCGGCACCGTGGCTCAGATGGCTTACAACGCCCTCTTTGCCGAGGCTCCCCGTTTCGGCACCTACACCGCCAAGGAAGGCGACGCCACCACCACCGAGACCAAGCTGCTCATCATGGGCGCTTTCGGCGTGACCTATGAGTACTCCATCCTGAAAGGCACCTCCACCAACGCCTATGACACCGGCGTCTTCGACGAGGGCCAGGTCGCTCTGGACTACTATGAGAGAGGCGTGGAGAACGGCACGGATGTCTTCTACGGCCTGAATGGTGTTTACAACTACGACGGCGATGTGGACGATCTCATTGGTGTGACCGTCAAGGTCTGGCACAAGGCCGACGAGAACGAGCTGGGCAACATCAAGGTCTATATGATCGAGAATTCCAACAAGGATAAGGTTTACACCGTCAATCCCATGGATGTCGACACCGACAGAACCACTCTGAATGGCGGCAACTACACCCTGTACTTCAAGGAAGACGGCGTTTCCCGCAAGCTGACCGTTGCTGACGATGTGGCTGTGTTGACTTATGCTGGCACCAATGATGAGGCCGGATTCCCCGACTTCACTGCCAGCATCGACAACAACAATGCTGTGAAGGCCAAGACCTACAAGGCTGTTGACCTGGGCAACGACGGTGTTGTGGATTACCTGTATGTTTCCTATCCTCAGTTTGGTAAGGTTACCTCTCTGACTTCCTCCAAGATTTCTGTCACCGCGCTGAGCGGCGACTCTCTGCTGGCCGGTGCCAAGGACCTGCTGGACGATGACGACAACGTGATCATCACGGTTGCCGAAGGCGTTGCCAAGGACGACTATGCTCTGGTCTATGCCAAGAATGCTGTCGTGGGCGGCGCGAGCGAAAAAGTGTACGATGTTGTCAAGGCCGAGACCGTCTCTGAGGTCAAGTACAACAGAGAGTCCGGCACCGACAGATACTTCGGCGGCACCGCTTACAAGGTCATGAATGCCGTTGAAGGCGACATCGAGCTGGGCGGCACCTACACCCTCTACCTGAACGCCAACGGCTATGTCGGCTATGCCGATGAAATCGAGAGCGGCGCTGTGGGCAGCTGGATCCTCGTGACCGATGCTTACAACTCCTTCAACACTGCCGGTAAGGTTTCGAGCGCTTCCCTGGTTGGCTACCTGGCCGACGGCACCAAGAAGACCCTTTATATCAACCTGGATGAGTTTGATAACGAGTCTCTTGTGAAGTGGGGCATTGATGCCTTCTTCTCTGAGGACACCGGCTGGACCGAGGGTAACGGCGATGTTGGCTACTTCAACAAGGTCTTCACCTACACCACCGATGACGACGGTTACGTTGACAGCCTGAAGGTTCTTGTGAACGATGGCAACACCTTTGTTTCCGACCAGCTCGTCAGCAGCGTCTTCGGCGGCGACAGCGTTTCCGAGTACAATTCCGACAAGACTCAGCTCACCGTTGATCCGGATGGCGACAACCTGAAGTCCTTTGTCACCTCCAAGACCGTGATTTACAACGTCTACGGTGCTTCCAGCAACAAGATTGCGGTTCTTAAGGATACCGACATGCCCAAGTACGACAAGGAAGACGGATACAACGTCACCGAGCTTGGCATCAAGGACGGCGAGGCTGCCGTTGTGGTCATCGACTCCGGCGTGGATAAGCTGACCGCTTCCAACGACAAGTACGCCCTGGTCATCTCTGCCGACAAGTATGCTGCTGACACGGCCGACAAGTACTACTATGTCCTGACCGTTGCCACCGGCGGCGAGATCGTCGAGCTGACCACCAAGGATGTGGAAGATCCTACCGATCTGAATGAGAACCTGGCTGCTGATGAGACGGGCTTCTCCAAGAATCTCAATATGCTCGGCTACTACAAGCTGGTTGTCAACTCCTCCGGCAAGGTCACCGAGATGATTGAATTCTCTGCGGAAAATGTTGCCGATGAGACCAACGTCTACACACTGACTCAGGGTGTTGTGACCTCCATCCCCAACAGCAAGGGCTTTGAGATGGCGGGCGACATCACCTACGGCACGAATGCTGACGATAACAAGACTGTCGTGTCCGCGACCGGCGACAAGACCGTTGTGCTCTATGCCGACACGGTTGGCTTCTACACCATCGACTCCGTGCCTGTTGCGGCTGTCACTGCGGTTGCCAACGACGAGGATGTCTCTGCCGCAACGCAGGCCTCCCTCATCAAGTCCTCCGTTGAGGATCTCACTGACACGACCGAGGATGACCTCCTCTATGTTGTCGATGTGATTTGCAACGACGACGGCGAAGTCGTGGAGACCTTCATCTTCACCACCCCCGTTGAGGGCGGCGGAACCGCTGAGTAAGCTTTTGCTTATCACGCACATCAAAACAACTTCATGCCGGAGCATGCTTCGTGCATGAGAAGCCGCGAAAGCGGCCGGCCGGGAGGGGCAGCAGCCCCTCCCGGCTTTTTGTCTGCGGTGCATGCGTGCGGTCAAAAGGCAGAGCTTTCCCCTTGTTCTCCCCTGCCCTCCTGTGCTATACTGAAACCGGAAAAAGATTCGCTGCGTGCAGCCTGTCTGGAGGAAAGAGTTATGGAGCATGTGTTTCCCACCTATGACGACACCCTGAGAAGAACCATCACCCGCCTTTGCCGCGAGAGTGAGGATGGCGGCACCACCATGGAGGAAATCGCAAAGGCCTATCTGGGCCCTGCCGCGTCGGGCGCCATGCACGCCTGCATGGACAATCTGAAAACCCAGATGGATTCGCTCATCGCCGAGCGCTTTGTCAATGTGGTGGACGACCGCATTTATGCGGGGGAAATCAAAAAATAAAAGGGGCGGCGGCCCCTTTTGTTTTTCTCGTGTGCGCAGAGGGGAGCGTTTGGCAGCCTGTGCCGATGCCCTTGAAGCGCGCAGGAGAGGCTTGCAGCAAACTGCCGGGGGAGGGAGCGCCGTGCGGCGCATGTGTGTGCTGGCGGGCTGCCTGCTGCTGCTTTTGGCGGGCTGCGCGCCCCAAACCGAATATACCCACACCTTTTTTGCCATGGACACGGTCTGTTCCCTGCGCCTTCCTCAAAAGGGTGAGCAGGAGGGGGAAGAGCTGGCGCAGGCGGTGCAGCAGCTTGTGGCGCAGCTTGAAGGGCTCTGGTCGAAAACGCTGCCGGATTCCGAGGTGTCGCGCCTCAACGCCGGGGAGAGCCTGACGCTCGAGGGGAGAACCGCCGAGCTGCTGGTTCGCTCGGCAGAGCTTTGCGCTCAGACGGGCGGGGCCTTCTCTCCCCTGCTGGGGCGGCTCACGGCGCTGTGGGATGTGCACAATGCCGTCCGGCCGCCGCAGCAGGAACAAATTGAGGCGCTGCTGCCGGTGCCCGATGCCGACCTTTTGCAAAACGCCGCACAGCCCGGCTTTTCGCTGCCGGAGGGCGCCTGCCTGGATTTGGGCGGCATTGCCAAGGGCGCGGCGGGAGACGCCGTGGCGCAGCTTTTGCGGGCCGAGGGCGTGCAAAGCGCGCTGGTGGTCATGGGCGGCCAGGTGGGCTGCCTCGGCACAAAGCCCGACGGGAGCCCCTGGCAGGTGGCCGTGCGAGACCCCGACGGGGAGCAGGGGGAGAGCCTTGGCACCCTGCTGCTGCAGGATACCTTTGCCGTGTCCTCCGGCGACTATGAGAGATATTTTGAACAGGACGGGGTGCGCTATTCCCACATTTTAGACCCTCAGACCGGCAGCCCCGCCCAAACTGACCTGCGCGGCGTGACGGTTGTCTGTGAAGACGCAACAAAAGCGGATGCGCTGTCCACGGCGCTCTTTGTGCTGGGCAGCGAGGGCGCGCTTGAGCTGTGGCGCAGCCTGGGAGGCTTTGAGGCTGTGCTGGTCACGGCGGACGGCCGTCTGCTGCTCACGGAGGGCTTGGAGGAGACCTTTGTCTTCTCCGGGCAGGAGAGGGGGATTGTGCTTGAGACGGTGGATCAGGGGTGACGTGCTGGTGGTGCTGGCCGTGCTGGGCGCTGCGGCGCTGTTTTTTGTGCTGCGGCCGTCTCAGGGGGCTGCGGCGGCCTGCGTGAGCATTGGGGACAGACTGTGCCGCGAAATCCCTCTGACGCAGGAGCAGGCCGGGCTGCACACCTACACCGACGAGGGCGTGACCTACACCGTGGAGGTGCAGCCGGGGCGCATCCGCATGGTTGAGATCGACTGTCCCGACGGCATCTGTGTCAAGACGGGCTGGGTGGACGGGGGCACCCCCATCGTCTGCCTGCCAAACCGTTTGATTATTGAAGTGAAGGGGGGAGACGGCCTTGCATGACGGCCCTCTCTTCCGGCGGCTGACGCTGCCGGCGCTGCTGGTGTCGCTGGCGCTCATGCTTTCGGCCGTGGAGCGCCTGTTTTCGCTGGATTTGCTGCTGCCCGTGCCGGGGCTGCGGCTGGGCCTGCCCAACATTGTCACGCTGTTCGCCCTGTGGGCGCTGCCGGCAAAAACGGCGCTGCTGATTCTGGTGCTGCGCTGTGTGCTGGCGAGCCTGTTTGGCGGCGGCGCTTCGGCGCTGATTTTTTCGCTGTCCGGCGGCCTGCTTGCCTTTGTTGTCATGTGGGCGCTCTTCCCCCTCGAGGGGAAAGGCCTCTCTGCGGCGGGCATCTCGGTGGCCGGGGCCGCCGCCCACAATGTGGGGCAGCTGCTGGCGGCGCGCGTCGTCATGGGCACCGCCGCCGTATTCGGGTATCTCCCCTTCTTGCTGCTGGGCTCGGTGCTGACCGGCCTTGCCACGGGTGCGGCATTTCTGGCCATGAGGCCGGCTCTGCTGCGCACCCCCTGGATGCAGGCCCTGCAACGGGAAAAAACGCAGTCCCGCAGCAAGAAAGGCTGAAAGGACGGCGTGTGCCGTGCTGCCCTGTGCGGCCCTGCCTTGCCGCGCGGCCCCTCGGGAGAGATTAAGGCCTGCTCATGCAGAGTTTCTGCATGAGCAGGCCTTTTTTGCTGCCGTTATGTTGGAAAGAGCCCTGCAGGGCACTCTGCCTAGGCCCTTGCCGCCTTGCGGAGAAAAGACACGTTTTGGCGGCGTGGTGTCTGCGGCCCCTGCCCCCTGTACAGGGGAGCCTGCCCCGCCTGCCGGCCGCGTTTTTTCAAAACGCGGCGGGAAAAGCGCCCTCCTGTCGAAATCCGTCCCTTTGCGCGGGCGATGCGGCGCCGTGCGGGCGGTTTGCCGGCGCAGTGCGCGGGAAGGAGGGCGCTTTTGGGGGCACGGCCGCAGGCCGTGCGGGCAGGCGGGGCGGTCAGACGCTGCGCATGGCGGCCTTGATGCCGGCAACGTAGGTCTCGGCACGGGGAATTGCGGCGGTGCCGTAGTGCTCGATGATGGCGGCAATGCTCTCTCCAAGGCTTACGCTGCAGGAAAGGCCGGCGGCCTGCGCCGCCTGGTCGGGCGAGCACAGGCCAAGCTCGAGTACCAGGGGAAGGCTGCACTGCTCTTTGGCCAGCTTGGCGAGCCGGAAGAGGGCGTCGCTCCCCTCTCCGGGCAGCCCCTCGCACAGCAGGCAGCCCTGTGCGTTTTGACAAATCAGGGGGAGGCGGGCCTCGGCCCCGGTGGAGATGCTGGAGAGCAGGGGGAGGGAGTGCTTTTGCAGGGCGGGCAGGAATTCCTGCCGCTCCTCAAGCGGCACGTCGAAGAGGTAGAGGGCGCAGGCGCCGGCCTGCGCGGCCTGCTCGGCAAAGGCTTCGATACCGTAGTGCAGCACCACATTGGCGTAGCTTTTGAGGATGATGGGAATGCCGGCCTCAGACGCCGTTTTGGTAAAGGCGATGGAATCTTTCACCGTGACGCCGTTTTTCAGGGCGCGCAGGGCTCCGTTTTGCAGCAGTTCCCCTTCGGCGGTGGGGTCGGAAAAAGGCAGATGCAGCTCAATGGCGTCGGCCCCTGCGCGCAGGAGCTCCTTTGCCATCGCAAGAGTTGAATCCAGGTCGGGGTCGCCCAGCACCATGGGGACGATGCAGGCGGGACCGGACTGAAAAATTTTATCAAGACGGCTCATAAGGAAATGTCCTCCCCTCTGTATCTGGCAATGGCGGCGCAGTCCTTGTCCCCGCGCCCCGAAAGATTGACGACCAGGATATCGTCCTTGCTCATGGTGGGAGCGATGGCCATGGCGTGGGCCACGGCGTGAGAACTCTCGATGGCCGGGATGATGCCCTCGGTGCGCGAGAGGTATTCAAAGGCGTCGACGGCCTGATCGTCGGTAATGGCCACATATTCGGCGCGGCCGGTGTCATACAGGGCGGCGTGCTCAGGGCCCACGCCCGGGTAGTCGAGCCCTGCCGAAATGGAGTAGACGGGGGCAATCTGGCCCTGCTCGTCCTGGCAGAAGTAGGATTTCATGCCGTGGAAGATGCCGACCGAGCCCGTGACGATGGTGGCGGCCGTCTCCTTGGTGTTGACGCCGCGCCCGGCCGCCTCACAGCCGATCAGGCGAACATCCTTGTCGGGAATGAAGTGGAAGAAGGCGCCGATGGCGTTGGAGCCGCCGCCCACGCAGGCCAGCACGGCGGTGGGCAGACGCCCCTCCTTTTCGAGAATCTGCTCTCTGATTTCCTTGGAAATAACGGCCTGAAAATCCCGCACGATGGTGGGGAAGGGGTGCGGGCCCATGACCGAGCCCAGCACATAGTGGGTGTCGCGCAGACGCGCCGACCACTCGCGCATGGCGCCTGAGACTGCGTCCTTGAGCGTGGCGGTGCCCGAGCTCACGCCGTGCACCCGTGCGCCCAGCAGGCGCATGCGGTAGACGTTGAGCGCCTGGCGGCGCATGTCTTCCTCGCCCATGTAGACGTCGCACTCCATGTCGAAGAGTGCCGCCGCCGTGGCCGTTGCCACGCCGTGCTGCCCCGCGCCGGTCTCGGCCAAAAGGCGGGTTTTCCCCATGCGCTTTGCCAGCAGCGCCTGGCCCAGCACGTTGTTGATCTTGTGGGCGCCGGTGTGGTTGAGGTCTTCGCGCTTGAGGTAGATTTTCGCCCCGCCCAGATCCTCGCTCATTTTCTTTGCGTGGTAGAGCAGCGAGGGGCGGCCGGTGTAATTTTGGAAAAGGTCGGCAAGCTCTGCCTGAAAGTCCCTGTCGTTTTTATAAAAGTCATAGGCCTGCTCCAGTTCGGCAAGCGCCCCCATCAGGCCCTCGGGGACGTATTGCCCGCCGTGCGCGCCAAATCTTCCCTTTGAAGTCAGTTGCTCGGACATATAAAAAAACTCCTTTGCATTTAGTGGTGCGGCACGCGTGCCGCGAGATGGAAAAGGGAATCCCGCTTCACCATCGCGGATGCTCACGCGAAACGGTGCGAAGACGGTAAAAAAACTCGATGTGTGACAAATCAAAATCCTCCTCGGAGAAATTTTCCTGCCGAAGACGAGAAAACGCCCGTCCTCGACGAAAAAACGTCAAGGACGAGCGTAAAACACACCCGCGGTGCCACCTTGCTTCACGAAGCCGACCCGGCTCGTGCCCTTTGACGGGATACCGACATATCCCCGGCAACTCACGCATGCCCACGCGTCGCAGAATACTCAGCTTTTTCAAAAGCCTTTGACTGCGCCCTCAGCGGCCCATTTGACGACGTGTTTTCTGCCCGACTCTCAGCACCGCGGGCTCTCTGTAAGAGCATCGTCGCCGTTATCCCCGCGTCAACGGTTTCACAAGCGAATATGAAATTGCTACAAGGATACCACGCAAAAAGAACAATGTCAATTGTATCATTTCACAAAATTTTGAAGGAAACAAAAGCTGACCTTGCCGCAGGACAACCAAAAACCGCCCTCAGGGAAGCGGAGCTCCCGGCGGCCGGGCTCCATAGGAGAGCAGCAGCTTGGCATAAAATTCGGCGGCGGCGTCAAAGCCGGTTTCGGGCAGGCGCTCGTTGGCGCTGTGTACGCTGGCAAGCGAAGCCTGATCCACATAATAGGGGGCAAAGCGATAGACATGTTCGCAGATGTCGTGATAGTGGCGCGCGTCGCTGCCTGCCAGCATGAGGTAGGGGATGACTACGGCGTCGGGGGCAAGCTCGCCCGCCAGCCGGGCCACCAGGTCAAAGGTCTCGTCCTGAAGGGACTGGGGAGAGGGCTCGCAGCCGGCCAGAAGCGTCACTTCGATGTCGTCGCCCGCCACGGCACACAGATGGCGCCGCACCGATTCGACGGTATCTCCCGGAAGAATGCGGCAGTTGACGGTGATGGAGGCGCTCTCAGGCAGCACGTTGGGGGCTTTGGCCCCCTGAGCCATGGTCACGGCGGTGGTGGTGCGGATCATGGCGTTGGTGGCGCGCTTTTGTCCAAGCAGCCTTTTGAGCGGCCCCCGCAGGGCTTTTTGATGCGAGAGCGCGAAGGCCGCCCCCTGCCCCATATAGGGTGCGGCAGCCTCAAGCGTCTTTGAGACGGTGCGCAGCAGACGCGCCGGCATGGGATTTTGTTCAATGGCCACGGCGGCGCGAGCAATGCGTCCCACGGCGGTGCCGGGCCCCGGCTGGCTGGAATGGCCGCCCTCGTCGCGTGCGGTCAGCAGGAAGTCTGCCGAGCCTTTTTCGGCCAGTCCGATAACGGCGATGCGCAAAGGGATACCCAGAGCGGCTCCGTCGGTGATGCAGCCGCCCTCGTCGATGACAAGGCCCAGCCGGACGCCGCGCGACTTGAGAAGCTCAACGATGGCCCGCGCGCCCGATGCCGCGCTGAGCACCTCCTCGTTGTGCCCGTAGCACAGGTAGACATCGCAGTGCGGGGACCACCCGTCCTTCAGCAGAGCTTCCACGGCCTCCATCTGGGCGAGCAGCTGGCACTTGTTGTCAAACACACCCCGGCCGTAGACATATCCGCCCTCCCGCGTGAGGGAGAAGGGCGGATGCTTCCACAGGGAAAGCTCCCCTGCCGGCACCACATCAAGGTGGGCCAGCAGGGCAACAGGATGCGCAGGGCTGGAGCCGTCGCCCCTCCACCGGTAGAGCAGCGAGGCGCCTTGCACCACCTCGCAGGACAGGTGACGGTGCACGAGAGGGTAAGCTGCCTGCAAATAGGCATACAGGGCCTGAAAAGGCATGAGGTTTTCGGCGTCTGCGTGAGCTTTTGAGATTGTTTCAAATTCAATCATAGGGGCATAGCGACTCAAAATGGCGTCGTTGTCAAAAACCATAGCATAAACTCCTGAAAAAGTAAGGATTGCAGGCGGGAAAAGACAAAAAAATCTAAAAAACCAATTGCCTTTGCCGTTCGGTTGTGATATGCTGTTTGATACGGAACAAGGCGATTTGCAGGATTTTCGCAAAAAGCGAAAATCCTGCTGACTTCGTGAGAGCGGCGTGGGCTTGCAGGGGTTATTTTCTTCCGGCGACAAAGCCGCCCAGCACATATTTGGTTTCATTTGCCAGCACAAAGGCGTGCGGGTCGAGACTCTGCAGGAGACGGCGGAAGTCTTTTTGACGGTTGCTTTTCATGACGGCGATGAGCAGGTATTTTTCGCTTCCGAATTCCGAGCCGTTCACATCGAGCACCGAGATGGCAAATCCGGCTTCACGAATGGCGGTGAGCAGGGAATCGTCTCTGCTGCTGGTGATGACCTGCAGCGTCACATCGCCCTTGATGAGCAGTTCGGCAAGCCGGCCACCCACAAAGGTTCCGGCAGCAAAGCCGCCGGCGTAGGCCACGGCAAGGGCAAGCCCGCCGGCGTCGGAGGCAAGGGCTTCGCGGACAATCAAAAACCACACCAGCGTTTCAAAAAATCCGATGCAGGTAGCCTCAAGCGTTTTTCCGCGCACTGAAAAAATGGTGCGCACGGTGGAAAGCGAAACGTCGAGAATCCGGCAGAAGAAGATTTTGACGCACAGCAGGGCAAGCGCAGCGTTAAAAGAGGCAAAAACGGGCATAGGTCTTCTCCTTTCAAGCATAAAACGGGAAAAGGAACATGATTACCTGTATCGTACTCTCTGACCGGGGGATTGTAAAGGCCAAAACACGGGAATTTTTGAGGCGAACTCATTTACATATAGACAGCAATGGGAGCAAATTCAGAGGAGGGAATGTTTTTGTCACTGGATCAGAACATCACACTCGACCGAAAAACAATTTTCCGAATGCTCATCCCGGTGCTCATTGACCAGCTTTTTATTACGCTGTTGCCCATTGTCAACACCGTGGTGGTCAGCGCGCTGGGGCAGAGCTCGATGTCGGGTGTGTCCATTGTCGACCAAATCAATCAGCTCATCAGCTTTACGGTGGTTGCGATTGGCATGGGCGGCGCCGTCATGGCGGCGCAGTATACGGGGCGTGGGGATCAAAACGGTGTTTCGCGCGTTGTTAAGCAGTCTTACAGCTCGTCCTTCCTTGTCACCATTGCGGTGACGGTAGCGGTTGTGGTGTTCGCCAGCCCCATCATTTCCATGGCTCTTTCGGGGGCCGATGAGGAAATGAAGTCGATTGCCTACAGATATCTGCTGATCACCTGCTTTTCCTATCCTTTTTACGGGTTTTACTCCAACACCACGCAGATCCTTCGCGGGATCGGACGTCCCAGAGAGGCCATGGTGACATCGGTTGTGATGAACACGGCTATTTTTGTCATCAATGCCGCGTGCATCTATGTGCTGGAGCTGGGAATCATCGGTGCGGGCCTTGCCACGCTGTTCGGACGTGTGGTGGGCGCCGTGGTGGGCTATTTCATGGTGGGACGCACGGGTGCTGCCAAGAGGCTGGCAGATTTCTTTACGCTCAAGCTGGAGTGGCCCATGCAGAAGATGATGCTCAGCCTGGGTGTTCCGGCCGGAATGCAGTCTTTCTTCTTTGTCGGTGCAAGGCTGGTGATGAACGTCTTTATTCTCCCCTTTGGCGACGACCACTATGCCGCAAATGTGGTGTTCACCCAAATGCTTGATTTGCAGTGTACCGGGTCAACCGTTGTGGCGGCTCTGGCACCGGCCATTATGGGAATGGCCAAGGGCAAGGGAGACCAGGAGGGTATACAAAAGGCCTTTAAAGATCTCAACTATCTGTCCTTTTGGCTGGGGGCAGTGCTCAGCTTTTTGCCCATTCCCTTCTTAAAGCAGATTGCGCAGCTTTATCATCTCACGCCTGAGGCCGCGGCGATTGCCGACAAGCTGATTTTGTGGAATCCGGTTTACATCATCGCCCTGGTCTGGTTTGCCCAGGCGGCACCCGCCGCATTTCGCGGCATCGGCGATTCGCTCATTCCGCCCGTTATCATGGTGACGGGAATCTGGGTGGGCCGCGTGTTGACCTGCATCGTGTGTACCAAGTTCCTCAACATGGGTGCTTACGGGTTGTATTGGGCGCTGGTGGGCGACTACACGGTTCGCTCGGTGCTTTACTACTGGAGATACAAGTCGGGTGCCTGGCTGAGGGCACAACGGGGCGTGGAATAGTATGGGACAGAGCAAAACGGACCTGTTGGAGCGCTTTGCCGCCCGGGCGGAGGACAGACCTCTGCTCGGGCGGCTGCTCGATTTGTCGGAGGCAGCCGACCACCGTGGACGGGCGCAGCCTTCCCGCTTTCTGGACGCAAGGCAGCAGGGGCTGGCTGCGGCTCTGCTGAATGCGGCAGGGCGGCCCTATCTGCTGTGGGGCGGCTATGAGGAGGCCGAGCGCCGGGTGGTGGTGCTGCTGCCCGATTCGTCTGAGCCGCCGGAGCGGCATGCCTCGTCGGCAGGGATCGCCGTACTGCGGGCCGATACGGCTACCCGGGGGCTTTCCCACCGGGATTATTTGGGGGCTCTGATGGGGCAGCGTATCGAGCGCGAGCTCATTGGAGACATCCTGGTGGGGGATTACGGGGCGCAGATTCTGGCGTGTCGGGAGATCGTTCCCTTTTTGCTGCAGAACTTTACGGGAGCGGGCCGTGCGAGGCTGACACTGAGCGAAATTTCTCCCGATGAGCTCCGGCTGCCGGTGCGCCAGATGGAGCGCCGCAGAGATTTTGTTTCCTCGCTTCGGCTGGACTGCGTTGTAGCCTGCGGGTTTCGCCTGTCCAGGCGTGAGGCGGCCGAGGCCGTGTATGCTGGACGGGTGCTGGTAGACGGGCTGCCCTGTGAAAAGCCCGACCGTCAGATGACGCCGGGGCAGATGCTGACGCTGCGGGGAAAGGGCCGCGTGACGCTTGAGCAGGTGGGAGGGCTCTCCCGCAAGGGGCGCATCGCGGTGACGCTGCTGGTATGGTGATTCCCTACAATATATAAAAATAAAATAAAAATAAGCAAACCCCTTGCATCCCCTCGGGAAGTCTGATATATTGAACATATCACTGGAGATGGGGCCGAACCCCGGAGGACAGGGATATGTGTCAGCGAGAGGAGGATGCCCGCCATGGCCGAGCTGAAATATGAGATTACGGCGCAAATCGGAGTGCTGTCTGAGCGTTCGGGCTGGACCAAGGAGCTCAACATGATCCGATGGAATGACCGCGACCCGAAATACGATATCAGGGATTGGTCTCCTGACAAGGCCAAGATGAGCAAGGGCATCACCATGACGCTGGAAGAAGTCATTGCGCTGCGCGATTTGCTCAACGGGCTGGATTTGGAATCGGTGGCGGACTGAGTCTGAGCCGGGCAGCCGGTGCGTTCCGGCCCGGCATAGCAGCGAGGCAAAAGAAAAGGCGCGGCTGGCCGAGCAACCCCCTCCAAATGGGGCAGCGCCGAATCGCAGGTTCCCGAAAGCTGAAAACAGGGCAAGCTTGCGCTGTGAGCCGAGGAAAAGGCCTGCGGGCTGCGATTTATCAAAGTCGAATGGGAGCACCCCCCGGAATGCAAATCAAAGGAAGGCCAGGCTGAAGGGATTTTGCCCTTTGGCCTGTGTTTTTTTGGTGAAAAGGGGAACGATAGCATCACGGCAATCGACAAAAGAAAAGCCGCCTTTTGGCGGAGCATGTCGGAAGCGGCAGTTTGAGCGGGCGGCCGCGAGCTTATCCCCTGGACAAAATTGGAGGAATCCGTGATGAAAAAGCCAAAGATTTCCACTGTGGTGATCGCCGTGCTGGCTGTTATTTTTTTTGCGGTAGGGTGGTATTATGCCGCGCTTTCCAGCGCATATCAGAATGTGGTGGAGATTGAACCGCCGCCCTCTATTGATCAGCACGTCTCCGGCGGAGCATACAATGTTTTGCTTGCCGGGACCGACGGGGGAGACTTTTTGACCGATACGCTTATGCTTGCGCGGGTGGATTTGGACAATTCCAGCATTGCCCTTCTTTCTCTGATGCGCGACACCCGCGTCCGTCTGGGGAACCACTACGGGAAGCTCAACGCCGTCTACGGACGCGATGGGATGGAGGGGCTGATTTCCTGCGTCAAGGAGCTGACCGGCGCACCGGTGCACTATTATGCCCTAGTGGATCTGGAGGCCTTTAAGATTATTGTTGACGAGCTGGGCGGTGTGGATTTTGAAGTGCCGCAGGACATGTATTATCGGGACTCCTCTCAGGGCCTGCTCATTGATTTGAAGGCTGGCATGCAGCATCTTGACGGGGAACACGCCATGCAGCTGGTGCGCTTTCGCCGGTATGTGGAGGGCGACGTGCAGCGCACCCGTGTGCAGCAGCAGTTTGTCAAGGCGTTTATCGAGCAGAAATTCAAGGCCGAAAACCTGCTCAAGGTGCCGGATATTTTCAATCATCTGGAGGGTGAACTCAAAACCAACGTCACGCTGGCCGACATTCTCGACAAGGCCCCGGCGCTGCGCCTGTTCCAGGTGGAAGACGCCGTACAGATTCATGAGATGCCCGGAGTGGGGCAATATGTCGGCCAGGTGAGTTACTTCCTGCACGAGGAAGAGGAGCTGTACGATTTGTGCGAGCAGCATTTTGGCGGGACCGGCGCCCCCGAACAAAAGGTCTATACGGATTATTCCCTTGTCGTATCTTCGACGGCGCCCGCGCAGACGCAGGAGCCGGAGCAGACGCAGCAGCCGGAAGCGGTGCAGGAACCGGGGGGCGAAGTTCAGTCAACTGCCTCTGAGACGCCGCCTTCGGGCCAGGACACATGATTTCTCCGTCAAAAGTAACAAAACAAAAGCCTTAAATTCTGCGAAACAAGCCACAGGAGCTGCACGAAAAGACTTGATATTTTTGGGAAAATAGGATACAATAAACAGGCACCCCCTGAAATGGGGGTGCCTGTCCACAAATAAAAGCTTGCCAACGGATTTCAAAAAACTGTTGACAAGGGCCAGCTTTTGTGGTAGCATAATCTTTGCACCTCAGGGAATGAGATGCAGACCGGACCTTGAAAATCGAACAACACTGAGAAGCGAAAGGACCCTTGGGAATACTTTGAGTGAAGGTGTTTTCAGGAAACTGGAGATTCCAGGACAAGAAGTCAGAAGAAGTCCCGGATTGGGGAGCGGAAGTTTTTTGATCCGGGCGACGAAATGAGCTAAGAACGATCTAAGATATTTTTAGAGAGTTTGATCCTGGCTCAGGACGAACGCTGGCGGCGTGCCTAACACATGCAAGTCGAACGGAACGCCCTTGAAAGAGTTTTCGGACAATGGATA
>CALWCA010000012.1 GCA_944376235.1 uncultured Clostridia bacterium
AAGGTAGATCATGTTCGATCTCATCGTCATCGGCGCGGGGCACGCGGGATGCGAGGCGGCGCTGGCCGCCGCGCGCATGGGCGTGGAAACCCTGCTGCTCACTCTGGACCTGGGAAGCGTGGCCCTGATGCCCTGCAACCCCGCCATCGGCGGCACGGGCAAGGGCCACCTTGTGCGTGAGGTGGACGCGCTGGGCGGGCAGATGGGGCTTTGCATCGACCGCACCTTTCTGCAAAGCCGCATGCTCAACCGCGCCAAGGGTCCGGCCGTGCACAGCCTGCGCGCCCAGGCCGACAAGCGCCGCTACCACGAGGACATGCTGGGCGTTGTGTTTTCCACCCCGCGTCTGACCGTGCGCCAGGCCGAGGTCATGGACATCCTCACCAAGGGGGGACGGGTAAGCGGCGTTCGCACCATGACGGGCGAGGTCATCGCCTGCCGGGCGTGCGTGGTATGCGGCGGCGTGTACCTCAAAAGCCGCATCATCATCGGCCAGTATTCCAAAAACAGCGGGCCGCAAGGGCTTCTGCGGTCCGAGGGGCTGTCCGGCTCGCTGGAAAACCTGGGCTTCGCGCTCCGGCGCTTCAAGACCGGCACGCCCGCGCGCGTGGACGTGCGCTCCATCGACTTTGACCGGATGGAGCCCCAGCCCGGCGACGACCCCATCGTGCCCTTCTCCTTCCTGACCGCCGCGGGCGATCCGGACACGGGCGTGTCCTTCCCGCTGCGCAACCGCGCCCTGTGCTACCTGACCTACACCAACGAGGAAACACACCGCATCATCCGGGAAAACCTGCACCTCTCCCCCATGGTGCGCGGCGATATCAAGGGCACCGGCGCGCGCTACTGCCCCAGCATCGAAGACAAGGTACGCCGCTTTGCCGACAAAGACCGCCATCAGCTCTTTCTGGAGCCGGAGGGGCTGTCCAGTCCGGAATGGTATGTGCAGGGCATGAGCTCCAGCCTGCCCGAAAGCGTGCAATGGGCCATGTACCGCACGGTGCGCGGGCTGGAGCGCTGCGTGCTCACGCGCCTGGCCTACGCCATCGAATATGACTGCATCGACCCCACGGAGCTGCGCCTGACGCTGGAGAGCCGGCGCGTGCCGGGGCTGTACTTCGCCGGGCAGGTCAACGGCACCTCCGGCTACGAGGAGGCCGCCGCGCAGGGGATTCTCGCGGGCATCAACGCCGCGTGCGCGCTGCTTGGGCGCGAGCCGCTCATCCTCACGCGCGACATGGGCTACATCGGCGTGATGGTGGATGATCTGGTGGTCAAGGGCACGGACGAGCCCTACCGCATGATGACCAGCCGCAGCGAATACCGCCTGCTGCTGCGTCAGGACAATGCCGACGAGCGGCTGACGCCGCTCGGGTATGAGCTGGGGCTGATTTCGCCGCAGCGCTACCAGGCCTTTTTGCAAAAGCGCGAGGCCATCTCCAACGAGCTGCGGCGTCTGCGCAAGACCTCCATCCCGGCCTCGCCCGGCCTCAACGAGAGGCTCGAGGCCATCGGCTCCTCCCCCGTGAGTACCGGCACGCGGCTGGCCGAGCTGCTGCGCCGTCCGCACCTGTCCTACGAGGATTTGGCGCCCTTTGACGTCACCCGTCCCCCTCTGCCGCGCGACGTGTGCGAAGAGGTGGAAATCCAAATCAAATACGAGGGATATCTGGCCCGGCAGCGCCGTCAGGCGCAGGAGGCCAAAAAGCTCGAGGACCGGGTGCTGCCGGCCGACGCTGACTACCTCTCCATTCGCGGGCTGCGCATCGAGGCGCAGCAGAAGCTGCAGCGCATCCGTCCGCGCACGGTGGGGCAAGCGGCCCGCATTTCGGGCGTGAGCCCCGCCGACATTTCGGTGCTGCTCATCTGGCTTGAGCAGCAGGGAAGGAGACAAAGCCATGAGTGACGCTGCAAGGGTCCCCCAGGCGGGGGCAGGGGCCGTCCGCGCCCCGCTCGCCCTCCCGGCCGACGCCGCGCAGCAGGAGGCGGCGCTGCGCAGGCTGCTCGACGAGGGCCTTTCGGGGCAGCCCTTTTCGCTTGGCGACGCGCAGCGCGAGACGCTGTGCCGCTATCTGGTGCTGCTGCGCGAGGCAGACCGCCACATCAATCTCACCGCCGTCACCGACGACGCCGGCATGGTGTGCCGCCACCTGCTCGACAGTCTGGCGCTGCTGCCGCTCTGCCCGGCGGACGCAAGCATTGTCGACGTCGGCACCGGGGCCGGCCTGCCCGGCCTGCCGCTTGCCGTGGCGCTGCCCGGCGCCCGCGTGACGCTGCTTGACAGCACCAAAAAGCGGCTGGACTTTCTCGACGAGGTGCTGGCGCTGCTGCCGGTGCCGGGCGCCAAAACCCTGTGGGGCAGGGCGGAGGAGCTGGCGCAGGACGCCGCGCTGCGCGAGAGCTTTGACATTGCCACGGCGCGCGCCGTGGCCAACCTGCGCCAGCTTGCCGAATACTGCCTGCCCTTTGTCAAGGTGGGCGGGCTCTTCCTGCCCATGAAGGCGGGCGACATAGAGGCCGAGCTCGGCGAGGCCAAAAACGCCGTCGGCACGCTGGGCGGACGGCTGGAGCGGGTGTATTCCTACACCCTGCCGGGGGAGGGCGCCATCATGTCGGTCCCCGTCATCCGCAAGGTGCGCAAGACCGATGCCAAATACCCCCGCCGGCAGGCGCAGATTGTCAAAAAACCCCTCTGACGCCCGGCGCGCGGCAGGGCCTCCCCCTGCCCGCCCCACGAAAGGAGCTGTTTTCTTGCTTTCCTCCCTCAAACGCTTTGTCGGACGCCTCATCCTGCCCGACCTTACGGCGCTGCACTGGCGCTGCTACCGCCGCGCGCTGCAGGCAAAGGGCCTGCGCGGCTCGCTGCTGCGCGCCCGCGTGCGCCGCCTGCAGCGAAAGCAGTGCGCCGACATCCCCATCAAACAGGACATCACCCCCTTCACCACGCCGCACGGCCTCTCGGGCATCTTTATCTCGAAGGGCGCCGTCATCGGGGAGGGCTGCACCCTCTTCCAGCAGGTGACGGTGGGCTCCAACACGCTGCAGGGCAGCGCCCGCTACGGGGCGCCCGTGATTGGCAAAAACGTCTATATCGGTGCGGGCGCCAAAATCATCGGCCGCGTCACGGTGGGCGACAACGCCCGCATTGGCGCCGGCTGCGTGGTGGTGGACGACGTGCCGGCAAACGCCACCGTGGTCATGCCAAAGCCGCGCGTGCTGCTGCGCGACACCCCGCCCGACAACGCCTTTCACCCCTGGCCCGACTGACAAAAAATTCCCCCCGCGCCTTTGCCACGCAAAGCTCCGCAAGGCGGCAGGGGCAGACCCTCCGGGGGCGTCCCGGGGCACAAGGCCCTTGCCGGACGCCTCCCCCGAAAGCTCAAGGCCCTGCGGGGCGGTCGGCAAAAAAGGCTCTTTGCCTGTCGGGGCCGCACCCGCACACAGGCGCGCAAAGCGGGAGCACGACCTGTCAAAACAGGGGGCGGCGTCAAATTGCGCATCGGGAGCGCAGAGCGTTGCCAAAGCGCCCGCCATGCCGCGCAGGATAGCACCGGGCGTTCTTGAAGCAGCCCGCTTGGCCGAAAGCCTTAAAGCACAAGAGAGGGGCGGCAGGGAAATTTCCCTGCCGCCCCTCTCTTGCATGAGTTCTTTTTTATAAAGGGCAGGGGGGACGGTTTGTCCCGGTGCGTTCGCTTTGGCCCCTGCCCCACAAAGGCGCTGCGCCCTGTCTTCAGGAAAGGCCCTCTTCAAGGTCCTGCTGCCCGTCCTCGCTTTGCGCCTTGAACGTCACGTTCTCCCCGTCAACCTGAATGGAAAGGGTCCACTCGCAGGGCTGCCCGTCTTCCCCTTCCAGGAAAAAGGATATGCTGCCCTCTCCCAGGTAGGTCAGTCCGAGCTCGTCTTCCGGCTTTGCGCCGATGGAGCATCTCTGAAAAGAGCCGTCGGCTTCAAGAAAGGCCGCGCCGCACTTCTCCTGATCCCGGAACAGGGCCGCCCCCGCATAGCCCTCGGCGTTGTCGGGGAAGGAGGCACAGTCGAGCAGCTCCCAGTCCTGCTCCCGAATGCCGGAAAAAAGCTGCTCGAGCTCCTGCTTTGACAAGACGCGCTCCCCGGACGTCCCGTCCTCCTGCGCAGGCTGCCCGTCCTGCACATCCTGGAGGAGCTCCGTGTCTTCAGAGGGCACTTCTCCCTCCCTGCTATCACAGCCGGGCATCCCGGGGATGAGGGCAAGCAGAAGAAGAAGGATGACAGCCCCCTTGGCCAGACGTTTTTTCATCATGAGCCTCCTTGTTTTTTCTTGGTTTTCCTGTCCTGCGCAGATTTTGCTCGCCATGCATTCTTTGCGAAGGGGAGCCCTGCACGCTCAATTGCCCCCGTCTTGCGGCTGGTTTTTCCTGTCGAGCAGCCGCTTGTTCCACCACATGCCCGCAAGGCCCAGCGCCCCGATGACGGCGTAGATCAAAACCGACAGCACAAAATTCCCCTGTGCCAGATTGCTGCCCACCAGCGTGGAGGACAGCACCGACGGGATGCGCGCCACACTTGACAGCACCAAAAAGGTACCCATGTTCATCCTCGTGAAGGGGACAAAATAGGTCAGGGCGTCCTTAGGGGTGCCGGGAATGAAAAAGAGAAAAAAGACGACGGCCTCCAGCCGGCCCTCCTTTTGCAGAAACTGCAGACGGCTGAGCCGCTTTCGGGAGAGCAGGTTTTCCACCACCTCATAGCCCAGCGCGCGCGACAGCAAAAAGATGATGACGCTGCCGGCCAAAACACCCGCCATGCACAGGAAAAAGCCGCCGACGGTGCCATACAGCGCGCCGCCCATTATCTCGAAAAACTCTCCCGGAATGAGAAAGCTCACCACCTGCATCACCTGGAGCAGCAGGAAAAAGAGCACGCCCCACGCCCCCTTGCCCCGCACCCAGGCGATAAACTGGGCGCGGCCCTGCTCGGTGGCAAGCTGCGCCATGCGAGGCAGAAAAAGCACCCCGATCACCAGCATGATTGCAAAAAACAGCACCAAAAACACAAATTTCACCCGACCGGCCCGCGAAGACTTCTCCCCCGGGGCAGGCGAGTGCTCCGGGGGATGCTCTTTTTCCCAATTGTCGCGACGCGGTGCCTCAGGGTTCATGGCCTTCTCCTTTTCCGGCGGCCGCAGGGCCGCCTGTTTCCCGTTTCAAAGCTTGCAGCGTCTGCCCGGGTGCGCGGGCCGGGCCGGGGCCTGTCCGAAAACGCCGCCCAACCTGCCCGAAAGGGCCGCGTTAGACCATTCCGAACATCAAAAATCCCACTGTGTTGATGGAAAAGTTGGCAAACATGTGGATGAGCCAGGAGTTGTAGATGTTGTCGCTGCGGGAGTCGACCCAGTTGAAAAACAGCCCCGCCACAAACAGGCTGACCAGCAGCAGCACAAAAATCCACAGCTTAAACCAGCTAGCCATGATAACAAAGTGGTACAGCGAAAAGGCCAGCGCGCTCACACAGGCGGCAATGCCCTGCGGCACCTCCCGGCGCAGCGACAAAAAGGCAAAGCCGCGAAAGAAAATCTCCTCGAGCAGCGAATTGAAAAAGCTGATGTAAAGCGAGACAAACAAAAAGTTGTGCTCGCTGATGCTGCTGTCCTGCGTCAGCGAGAGGGCGATTTGAGAGAGGTCGATGTGGGAGCGAAAGCAAAAGAAGCTGCCGAGAATCAGGGCATAGACCCCCACGCCGGCCAGCAGCGCCAGCAGCAGCTGCTTTGGCTTTGGCCTTTGAAACATGTCCAGCATGCGCGCCTTGGGGTTGCAGAGCTGAAACATGGTGATGCAGGCCACAAAAAGCGTGATCTTGCATATCGACTTGATCAGATAGGGCGGGCGGTAGCCCACCTCGATAAAGCAGATGAACAGGCAGCCCAATATCATGAAGGTGATGGACTGCAGCCCGCTGCCGTAGGGCGCATGGGCCAGCGCTCTGCGGCTGGCGTAAAAGAGCAGGCCCACAAGACACAGCAGCACCACCAGCAGCGCATTGACGGCCAGCACCTGGACCTCGGGCTGCTCCATGAGCTGCTCCGCGGCGTCCACCGCCGAGTCCACCAGGGCCGCTGCCTTTCCCGGCAGGTCTGCGGCGGCCTGCCCGGCCCGCTCAAGCATCCGGGGCAGGCCCGCCTGCAACAGCTCCGCTATCATTGCTTGGCACACTCGGTCGCGGAGGCCACCAGACCTGCCAGCGCCTGAATCTCGCTGGGAATGATGAGCTTGGTCGCCTGCCCGTCGGCCGCTTGCGCAAAGGCCTCCAGCGCCTTGAGCTTGATGACGGCCTCGCTGGGCGCGGCGGCGTTGAGCATGGCGATGGAGTCGGCCAGCGCCTTCTGCACCGTCAAAATAGCCTCAGCCTCACCCTCAGCCTCGCGAATCTTGGTGATCTTGCTGGCGTCGGCCCGCAAAATGGCAGACTGCTTTTCGCCCTCGGCCACCAGAATCTGCGACTGCTTTTCGCCTTCGGCCTGCAAAATAGCCTGCCGGCGCTCGCGCTCCGCCTTCATCTGCTTCTCCATCGCGTCCTGAATCTCGCGCGGCGGCAGGATGTTCTTGAGTTCCACGCGGTTGACCCGGATGCCCCAGGCGTCGGTGGCCTCGTCCAGGATAATCCTCATGCGGCCGTTGATGTGGTCGCGGCTGGTCAGCGTCTCGTCGAGCTCTAAGTCGCCGATGATGTTTCGAAGCGTGGTGGCGGTCAGATTCTCAATGGCCGCCATGGGTACCTCCACCCCGTAGGTGTAAAGCTTGGGGTCGATAATCTGAAAATAGACGATGGTGTCGATCTGCATCGTGACGTTGTCTTTGGTGATCACAGGCTGGGGCGGGAAGTCCACCACCTGCTCCTTGAGCGACACCTTCTTGGCCACGCGGTCGATCACCGGAATCTTAAAATGGATGCCAACGCTCCAGGTGGCCCTGTAGGCCCCCAGACGCTCCACAACATAGGCCTTTGCCTGCGGTACAATCTGTACCGTGGCAAACAGCACCAAGACGGCAAACGCAATCCACAATACAGTCGAAACAATGGGCGGCATGGCGTATTCTCCTTTCTCCCATACGGAACCAAAGCGCGCCGGAAGCCGATGTCCTCCGCGCACTCACCGGCTGCCCCATCCTCAAACGGGGCACGTTCTGTTTGAAGTATTGTATCACACAGCGTAAAAAAATTCAATGAGCGCCGCCCTTCTCTTTCGGCCTGCCCCTTCCTTTGGGGCCGGCCGCCCTGGCCTCTCTGCGTCACTGTGCGAATTTTTCTTTTTTAATGTTTCCGCTTTTATTTTTTCGCTTTTTTTATATGGTTTTAAAAATATTTTGCTTCTTTCCCGCCTAGTCCTTGTTTTCCTTCCCTGTGATGTGATACACTAATTTTATTATTTTTTATCGCCGTGCGGCTCTTCTTTTTTGCCGCCGTCGCACTACGCGCCCACCGGGCGTCTTCTGAAAGGCTGGTGCTCTTCCATGGAACTCTCCCCACGAAAAAGCCATCGCTTTTTCTATGGTTGGGTAGTCGTTGCCGGCTGCATGTTCATCCAGGCCGCCGCCGTCGGCATCCTATCCAACACGCTTTCTGCCTTTATCGTGCCCTGCTCTGAGGATCTGCAGGTGGGGCGGGCCACCTTTACCATGTATACCTCCTTTGGTATGGTGTCGGGACTTTTGATGGCGCCGCTCTGGGGCGAGTTTTTTAAAAACCGCCGCTTTAAGCCCTTCATGCTGCTGGGCTGCCTGCTCATGACCTGCTGCATGTGGTGCTACTCGCTGGCCACCAACGTCTATCATTTTTACATCATTTCCTCCGTCAACGGAATCTTCCAGGGCCTGCTCACCGGCGTGCCCATCCCCCGCATCCTCTCCAACTGGTTCATTGAAAAGAGAGGCCTTGCCATGGGCGTGGCGCTGGCCGGCTCCGGCCTTGCCGGCTCTATCATGACCCCTCTTGTCACCGCCACCATCCAAAGCTCGGGCTGGCGCGCCGGCTTCCGGCAGCTCACCATTGTCTTCTTCCTGATCACCATCCCCGTGATTTTGCTCCTGATCAAGGAGCACCCCTCGGACGTGGGCCAAAAGCCGCTCGGCTGGGATCACGTCCAGGCAGTCCCCGCCGAGATGGGAGGCACCATCTCCGGCATGACGCGCGCCCAGGCATTTCGCTCCAAGACTTACTGGTGCTACATTGCGGCCCTCTTTCTCACCCAGGTCTGCGGCATGGGCCTGCAAAACAACATCATCGGCTACCTCACCGACGTGGGCTTTGACTCCATGTATGCCGCCAGCATCTTTTCGCTCATGATGTTCATTCTGGTGCCGGGCAAAATCGCGCTGGGCAGCATCTATGACCGCTTTGGCATCCGGATTGGCTCCATCGTGATTACGGTGACGCTCTCGCTGTCAGCCGTGCTGCTGATCCTGTCGGTGCGCTCGCCCATCCCGGTCATCTTCGCCATTGTCTTCGGTTTCGGCGACACCATCCAGACCATGCAGCTCCCCTATATGACCGGAAAACTCCTGGGGGAGAGGGAATACACCCGCATTTACGGCGTCTGTCAGCCCTTTGTCAGCCTGGGCGGCGCCGTCGGCGTGCCCCTGACCGCAGCCGTGCGCGACATCACGGGCTCCTATGTCCCCGCCTTTATCGCCATTGCCGCGCTGGCCTTTGTGATCATGGCGCTGGAGCTTTTCGCCATCCGCTTCTCCAAAAAGGAAATTGCCGCCTTTGACAAAATCAACGACGAGCTGGAGCAGCAGTTTATGGTCTGAGCCAGACGTCCTGCCCCAAAGGGCCGGCCAACGCCGTGGCGCGAAGCGACGCGCCACGGGCCGCCGCCCTTGCCCCGCCGCAGGGGCCCGCAGGAGGCGGCATCGGCCTGCCGGATTTTTGTCCCCGGCCCAAACCGGCGCTCCGCCCTTTCCCCTGTGGCAAAAACAGGTTGTTAACAAAAATGCGTTTTTATGCCTTGCTATTCTCAAGTATAAATATTACATTAAGGAGTGTGCCCTTTGTCGGCACGCTCCTTTTGTTTCCCAGGGTATTTTTCCCCTCTTTCGTCCGCCTCGGAGGGCCAAAGGGGAAAAATCCCAATTTTAACTTCAGAAAGGTGTGATCCCCTTGCAGCAGCAACGGCATGCGCCCCGGTTTTTCTACGGCTGGGTCGTGGTGTTTGGCTGCCTGTGCATTCAGGCTGCCGCCGTCGGCATCATCCAAAACACCCTCTCCGCCTTCATCGTCCCCTGCTCGACGGAGTTTGGCGTCACCCGCTCCGTTTTTACGCTCTACTCCTCCTTTTCCACCTTCGCGGGCCTGCTCATGGCCCCCGTTTGGGGAGAATTTTTCAAGGACCGCCGCTTTAAAAACGTCATGCTGGTGGGCTGCCTCATCATCGGCGCCTGCATGTTCGGCTATTCTATTGCCAAAAACGTCTATTGGTTTTATGTGATCGGCTCGATCAAGGGTATTTTCCAGGGAATGCTCATCGGCGTGCCCATCCCCAAAATCCTCTCCAACTGGTTTGTAGAAAAGCGCGGCCTTGCCATGGGCCTGGCGCTGGCCGGCTCCGGTCTGGCAGGCTCGGTCATGACCCCCATCGTCACGGCCACCATCGAGGGCACCGGCTGGCGCGCCGGCTTTGTGCAGCTCGCCGTCGTCTATCTGATCATCACCGTCCCCATCATTCTCTTTATCATCAGGGAAACCCCTGAGGAAATGGGCCAAAAAGCCCTGGGTGCCGATTCTTTTCCGAAGGCCCCGGCAGGGGAGGGCCGCGCCCTCTCGGGCATGACGCGCACCCAGGCCTTCAAATCCAAAACCTTCTGGTACTACGGCGGCGCCCTCTTTCTCACCGAGGTCTGCAGCATGGGCCTGCAAAACAACCTGATCGCCTACCTCACCGACATCGGCTACTCCTCCATGTACGCCGCACGGATCTTCTCCACCATGATGGCCGTGCTGGTGCTGGGCAAGGTCGTGCTGGGCCGCGTGTATGACCGCTTTGGCATGAAAACCGGCACCGTGATGCTGTTTACCCTCATGACCCTGTCGGGAGCCCTGCTGTGCATCGCCTCGCGCTCGCCCATCCCCATGATCTTTGCCGTCGTCTTCGGCTTTGCCAACGCCGCCCCCACCATGCAGCCTCCCTACATGACCGGACGTCTGCTGGGCGAGCGGGAATACTCCCGCATCTACGGCGTCTGTCAGGTCTTCGACAGGCTGGGCGTTTCGCTGGGTATGCCCGTCACCGCCGCCATCCGCGACGTCACCGGCTCCTATGTGCCGGCCTTCGTGGCGGTCTCGGTCTGCTCACTTGCGGTGCTGGCCCTCATGCTGGCCGCCATCCGAACCTCCCCCATCGAAATTGCAAAGTTTGACGCTCTCAACGACGCGGCAGCCCCTGCTGCGGCAGAGTGACGCCGCCTCCCCAAAACCCCCGCCCCCTGGTGGGCAAAAAGCATGCGCAGGCCCCGCCCCGGCTTGTCGGAAACGCCCGCTCGGGCCTGCTTGCCGATATGCACCAGCCAAAAGCCGCAGCCCCAGCCAAATGGCTGGGGCTGCGGCTTGGTTTTCCCTGGTTTTGGGACACAAAAATTTTCCACAGAACATTCCACAGAGTATTATTTTAATCAAATATTCCAAAACGTGGCCTCTGCCGTTTGCCCCGCTTTGCCAAAATCCCGCCTGTTTTGACCCTTTTTTTCTCCGTTTTGTGATATTTCCTTTCGAAAATACGGAGGGTTTTTGCCGAAAGCAGGGCGATCAGCGCAAGCTCCGAAGCCGGCAGCAAAACCCGGTCGATGGTTTTGGGGAGCCAGTCGGCAAGGGGAGAGGCCTGCATGGCGTAGGGGGCTGCCAGCAGCAGAACAAGAGGCAGCATTGGCCAAAAGGCGCGGGGCATGGCGTCGGCAATGCAGTCGGCCATGCCCATGGAGGAAGTCAGGGCCGCCAGCAGCACGGCGACCAGTCCGGCGGCCGCCAGCAGCCAGCCCATGGGCATGGGGGCGAGCAGCTGCTCCATCCCCAGGAAAAAGGAGGCGTCCCCCGCCCCTTCTACCCCTGTCGGCACAACCACGGCGGCTGCCAGCAGGGCGCACAGGGTGTCGATCAGGCAGATGGCGGCGGCCTCGCCCGACACCGACTTGCCCGGCGGGAGGTAGGAGCCATAGGTCAGCATCACGCCCATCCCCAGCGACAGCGAGAAAAAGGCCTGCCCCAGCGCCGGCAAAAGCTGCTGCGTCAGGGCGCCTCGCTCCACCCGCAGCGCGGCCCCCAGCGCCTCTGCCGCTCCCGGCAGTCGGACGGCCCACAGCGCCAGCGCCGCCAGCAGGAAAATGAGAGCCGGCATCGCCATGCGGCTGCAGCGCTCGATGGCCGGCGCTCCCCGTCTTCTCGCGGCCAGCGTCAAAAGGCAAAAAAGCATGGCGCCCGGCAGGGGGGAAAGCCTCAGGCCGACGCATCGGGCCAGCAGGCTCACCGTCCAGCCCCCCAGACGCAGATAATAGGAAAGGGAAAAAATACAGGCCAGCAGGGGGAAGACGGCCAGCCTGCCCATCACGGCCGGCGGGCCGCCCCGTGCGCGGCGTCCTGCCGAAAGCTCCAGGCACAAAAGAGGCAACCCCACCAGGCCCACAATGAGCAGATAGAGCAGCAAAAAAGCCCCGCCGCCCCTCTCAAGCGCTGCCGGGAACTTGAGCAGATTACCAAAGCCCACGGCACAGCCTGCCGCAGCCCACACCAGACCCCCGCGCGAAGACCATCCCTCCCGCATACAATCCCTCCATTTTCTATGCTGCTTTTATGCTGCGCTCCCCCGCCTTTGCTTTTGCGCCCCCCTTGAGCGCCTTGAGGCCGGCTGCCCTTCAAAAATCCCGGCCCCTTGCCGGCCCCACAGCCGCCCCTTTGTTCCGCGCCCGCCCTGCCGGCAGCTTTTGCGCGAGGCCGGGGAGCGCGAGCCTGACCCCTCTTTTCAAATTCGCCCCTCCTGCGGAGAACGCCTCTTCTGAAAGCCTATGGCCCTCCCCGCGCGCTTAGTACCCTTTGCCTGCATTGACTTCCCACATTTTCCGGGTATAATAGAAAAAGAAGCGGGGCGGCACCGCGTGCCGCCCCGTGTCCTGCCGCCCTTGCCTTCCTGAGTCTTGGCCTTCTTTCCGGGACAAGCTTTCAAAAAGAGGGGCGGGCAGGGGTGTTTACTAAAAATTTTCAGGAGGTTTCCCGCCATGGCGTTTACCCATGAGGTGCAAAACATGTGCCGTGTGGCACAGGGCTGTAACCACGGGCCGGCTCCCATCCCGGAGGAGGGGGCGTGGGTCCCCGTCAAACAGATTGAGGACATTTCCGGGCTCTCGCACGGCATCGGCTGGTGCGCCCCCCAGCAGGGCGGCTGCAAGCTGACCCTAAACGTGAAAAAAGGAATCATTGAAGAAGCTCTTGTGGAGGTCATCGGATGCTCCGGCATGACGCACTCCGCCGCCATGGCCGCAGAGATTCTCCAGGGCAAGACGCTGCTCGAGGCGCTCAATACCGACCTGGTGTGCGACGCCATCAATGTGGCCATGCGCGAAATCTTCAAGCAGCTGGTCTATGGACGCTCGCAAACCGCCTTCTCCGAGGGAGGCCTGCCCATCGGCGCCTCTCTGGAGGATCTGGGCAAGGGCCTGCGCTCCCAGGTGGGCACCATGTTCGGCTCGAGAGAAAAGGGCGTGCGCTACCTGGAGATGGCCGAGGGCTATGTCCTCTCGGTGGGGCTTGACCAAAACGACGAGGTCATCGGCTACCGCTTTGTCCACCTGGGCAAGATGATGGCCGCCATCCGCGACGGCGTTGACCCCAGGGAGGCCTACGAAAAAAATATTGGTACTTACGGCCGCTTTGACGAGGCCGTTCGGGTCATCGACCCTCGAAAGGAGTGATTGCCATGGTCACATTTGAAGGATTCGACCGCCGCGAAGCCTCTCTGGCAGAGGCTCTGGCGCACTACGGGTTTTCTTCCCTGGAGGAATGCCAATCGCTTTGCCTTGCAAACGGGGTCGACTGCGCACAGCTCGTGCGCGGCGTGCAGCCCATCGCCTTTGACAACGCCGTGTGGGCCTACACGCTGGGCTGCGCCATCGCCCTCAAGGCAGGCTGCTCCACGGCGGCCCAGGCGGCCGAAAAAATCGGCCTCGGCCTGCAGGCCTTTTGTATCCCCGGCTCGGTGGCCTACGAGCGCAGGGTGGGCGTCGGCCATGGCAACCTGGCCGCCATGCTGCTGCGCGACGAGACCGAGTGCTTTTGCTTTTTGGCCGGCCATGAGTCCTTTGCCGCCGCCGAGGGCGCCATCGGCATCGCCCGCACCGCCAACAAGGTGCGCTCCAAGCCCCTGCGCGTGATCCTCAACGGCCTGGGCAAGGACGCCGCCTACATCATCGCCCGCATCAACGGCTTTACCTATGTGGAGACCAAATTCGACTATCACACCGGGGAGCTTGCCGTCGTGCGCGAGGTGGTTTTCTCCAAGGGCGACCGCGCCGCCGTGCGCTGCTACGGCGCAAACGACGTGCGCGAGGGCGTGGCCATCATGCAAAAGGAGGCCGTAGACGTCTCGATCACCGGAAACTCCACCAACCCCACCCGCTTCCAGCATCTCGTGGCCGGCACCTACAAAAAGTGGGCCATTGAAAACGGCCGCCCCTATTTCTCGGTGGCTTCGGGCGGCGGCACCGGCCGTACCCTGCACCCCGACAATGTGGCCGCAGGCCCCGCTTCCTACGGCCTGACCGACTCCATGGGCCGCATGCATGGCGACGCCCAGTTCGCCGGCTCCTCCTCGGTGCCGGCCCATGTGGACATGATGGGCTTCATCGGCATGGGCAACAACCCCATGGTGGGAGCCACGGTCGCCTGCGCCGTGGCCTGTGTGAAATAACCCTGTCAAAAGACCGCCTCTTTGCGTCAAACGCCCTTTGCACGAAGCCTTGTGCAAAGGGCGTTTTTTCAACAAAAGGTGTCCGACCAGTGCGCTTTTCCCTCTTTTCCCCCCTCGTTGCGGGAGAGGGGCCTTCCCCTCTCCCAAAAGCCAAACGGGCAGGCCCACGCAAAAGCATCCTTTCCCTTTGGCCCCTTCGTCCGCCCCTTTAAGGGCCCTTTTTCCCAAAAATCCCCCGGCCCTCCTGCCGCTTTCTTTCGCACCCGCCCGCTTTTTGACAGAAATTGCGATGGAAAACATTTGCACAATATACCAATATATGGTATTCTTTCCTTGGAAATACCTGATTGCAGAAGGAGGAAGCGCCATGCTGCAAAAAATGACAAAGTCCGGCAAGCTGGTCACGCTTGGCATCACGCAGGTGTCGCCCAACCGCTACCAGCCCCGCCGTGTTTTTGACGAAGACGCTCTCATGGAGCTGTCGGAATCCATCCGGCGCCACGGCCTGCTGCAGCCGGTCACGGTTCGTGCGGTGGGCAGGGGAGAGTATGAGCTGGTGGCCGGGGAGCGGCGTCTGCGCGCGGCCGTCATGGCCGGGCTGACCAAAATCCCGGCCCTTCTGGTGGACATGCCCGACCAGGAGGCCGCCGTCATGGCGCTGGTGGAGAATTTGCAGCGCCGGGATCTCGACTTCTTTGAGGAGGCCGAGGGGCTGGCCCGCCTTTTGGCCGAGCAAAACCTCACACAGGAGCAGGCTGCCGCCACGCTGGGGAAGACTCAGTCGACCATCGCCAACAAGCTGCGCCTGCTCAAGCTGGATCCCGGGCTGCGCACCAAAATCCGCAAGGCGGGCCTGACCGAGCGCCATGCACGCGCCCTGCTGCGCCTGCCCGAGGAGCTGCGCGAGGCGGCGCTCTCGCGCATTGTCTCCCAAAAGCTGACGGTGGCTGCCACCGACAGGCTGGTCGGCCGTCTGCTGGAGCCGGCGCCCCCCGTACAGCCCAAGAAAAAGGCCATTGTCAAGGATGTCCGCCTCTTTCTCAACACGGTGGATCGCGCCCTCTCGATCATGAAAACCTCCGGCATCCCGGCCAAGGCAGAGATGCAGGAGCGCGACAGCTGCTACGAATACCGCATCCTCATTCCAAAATAGGCCGACCGCCCCACCCGCAAGCGTCCGCCCTTTTCGCAGCCTCCTCTTTTGGGGCTGCTTTCTCAGGCTTTCCCTTTCTTTGCGGGCCCCACGGCCGCGCAGCGGCCCTGCGCCCCGCCCCCCGCATGCTAAAGGCATGCGGGATGTGAGGCCTTTGGGCTCTTCCTTTCTCTTTGCCTCCTTTTATTTTTCACGCCAACTGCCTAAACGCCCCCGGCTCAACCTTTTTTGCCAAAGGCCTCACCCGCACGGCCGCTGCGCGGCCGTGCCCGGCGGGGCGGGGCTGCCGCACACCAGCATAGCTTCCTCTCTGTTTGAAGGCCCGCCTTTCCCAGGACGCAAGGGGTTTGCCCCAGGGCGAGGGAGAATGTTTCATGTGAAACATTCTCCCTCGCTGTTGTATTTTGGGGGCGGCGGCGTTATAATAGGAAGCATACCGGGCCCGTTTGGGGCCATATCCGTCTGCAGGCTTCAAGGAAGGGGGCGTCCGCGCCGCATGGGCCGCATTATCGCAATCGCCAATCAAAAGGGCGGCGTGGGCAAGACCACCACCGCCGTCAATCTCGCCGCAGAGCTGGCCGCGCAGGGCAGGGAAGTGCTGCTGTGCGACTTTGACCCGCAGGGCAACGCCACGTCTGGCCTTGGCATCAACAAGAAAAAGCTCACCCGCACCATCTATACCGTGCTGTGCGGCGGGGATACGGCGGCGTCGGCGCTGGTGCGCACCCCGGTTGAGCACCTGGCGCTGCTGCCCACCGACAACAACCTTGCCGGTGCGGCCATCGAGCTGGTGGCGCAGCCCGACCGCGTCACCCGCCTCAAGGACAAGCTGCTGCCCCTGCGCCACCGCTTTGACTTCCTTTTCATCGACTGTCCGCCCTCGCTTGAGCTGCTCACGCTCAACGCCCTCAACGCGGCCGACAGCGTGCTGGTGCCCATCCAATGCGAGTTTTTTGCGCTGGAGGGGCTGTCCCAGCTCACCAACTCCATCCGGCAGATTAAAAAGCTCTACAATCCCGAGCTCTCCATCGAAGGGGTGCTGCTCACCATGTACGACGGGCGCCTCAACCTGACGGTGGAGGTGGCGCAGGAAATCAAGCGCTTTTTTGCAGACAAGGTGTATGCCACCGTGATCCCGCGCAACGTCAGGCTGAGCGAGGCGCCCAGCCACGGGCTGCCCATCGGGCTTTACGACAAGTATTCGCGCGGGGCGGAGGCCTACCGGGCCTTTGCCGAGGAATTTTTGAGCAAACAAAAATAACCGCCGCATCGGCTGCGGGGGCGGCCCCCGGGAAGAGGGGAGCCCACGCGCCGGCTGCGGGCTTTTCTGACAACGCATTTGCTTTGAGATATAAAGGAGGTGATTGGCATGACAAAACCACGGCGCGGACTTGGCATGGGCCTCGACGCTCTTTTTGACGCAAGCTCCATAGAGGTCGAAGGCGGCAGGCTGCGCATGGTGCCGTTGTCAGCCATTGAGCCCAACAAGGATCAGCCCCGCCGGGAGTTCGACGAGGAAAAGCTGCGGCAGCTTGCCGACTCCATCTCGCGCTACGGGGTGCTTCAGCCCCTGCTGGTGCGCGACCTGGGCAACGGGCGCTACCAGCTTCTGGCCGGAGAGCGGCGCTGGCGCGCGGCCCGTCTGGCCGGGCTGACCGAGCTGCCGGTTCAGCTCAAGGAGCTGGAGGACCAGGGCGTGCTCGAGGTGGCGCTCATCGAAAACCTGCAAAGGGAAGACCTCAACCCCATGGAGCAGGCGGGGGGCTACCGCCGGCTGATGGACGAATTTTCCCTCACGCAGGAGGAGGTGGCCGCCCGGGTGGGCCGCTCGCGCTCGGCCGTCGCCAACACGCTTCGGCTGCTCTCGCTGCCGCAGACCATCCAGGACATGGTGCAGGAGGGCGCGCTGAGCGAGGGCCACGGGCGCGCGCTGGTAGGCCTTCCCGAAAGCGTCTCGCTGCCTCTGGCGCTTCAGGCCTGTGAACAGGGCCTTTCGGTGCGTCAGCTCGAACGGCTGGCCTCTGCCGCCGCCAAGGCGGGCAGGGAAGGGGAGAGCCCCGCGCCCGAGCCGGCAAAAGACCTCTATGCCCGGCAGCTGGGGGAGGCACTTTCGGGCCGTCTGGGCCGCAGGGTGCAGCTTCGTCCCGGCGCCAAAAAGGGGCGCATCGAAATCGAATACTATGACAACGAGGATCTTTGCTCCCTGCTCGAACAGCTTGGCCTGCCTGTGGAGCTCTGACCCTTCCGGGATGCCCTTGCGTTTTTACAACCGTATTTTACAAAAGGAGGAAATCTCCCCATGCTCGATATCAGACTGATTCGAAATCAAACCGATTACGTCAAAACCCGTCTTGCCGACCGGGGCACCAGCTACGACGCCGACATCGACGCCGTTTTGCAGCGCGACGATGCGCGCCGCGCCCTCATTTTCGACACCGAGCAGCTCAAGGCGCGTCAAAACGAGGCCAGCCGCCAGATTCCGGCTATGAAAAAGGCCGGCCAGCCGGTCGACGCGCTCATGGCGCAGATGGCCGAGCTCTCGGCCAAGATCAAGGAGGACGACGCCAAGCTGGCCGTGCTGGACGCCGAAATCACCGACCTGCTGGCCCGCATTCCCAACCTGCCCGACGCCTCGGTGCCGGTGGGCGCGAACTCGGACGACAACGTCGAGGTGCGCCGTTGGGGGCAGCCGCGCAGCTTTTCCTTCGAGCCCAAGCCCCACTGGGACATCGGCCGCGACCTGGGCATTCTCGACCCCGAGAGTGCCGCCAAGGTGACGGGCGCGCGCTTCCACTTTTACCGGGGCCTTGGCGCGCGTCTGGAGCGCGCCGTCATCAACTTCTATCTCGACACCCACACCTCGCGCGGCTACACCGAGGTCTTCCCGCCCTTCATGGTCAACAAGGACTCCATGTTCGGCACGGGCCAGCTGCCCAAGTTTGCCGAGGACATGTTCAAGCTCGAGGGGCTTGACTACTATCTGATCCCCACGGCCGAGGTGCCCGTGACCAACTATCACCGCGAATCCATTGTGGACGGCTCGGCGCTGCCCTTCAAATACTGCGCCTACTCGGCCTGCTTCCGCGCCGAGGCCGGTTCGGCCGGGCGCGACACGCGCGGCCTCATCCGGCAGCACCAGTTCAACAAGGTGGAGCTGGTGAAATTTGCGCATCCCGACGACTCCTTCCAGCAGCTCGAGAGCCTGACGGCAGACGCCGAATATGTGCTGCAGCAGCTCGGCCTGCCCCACCGCACGGTGGTGCTGTGCACGGGGGACATGGGCTTTGGCTCGGCCAAGACCTACGACATCGAGGTCTGGCTGCCCTCCTACAACCGCTATGCCGAGATCTCCTCCTGCTCCAACATGACCGACTTCCAGGCGCGCCGCGCCAACATCCGCTTCAAGAACACCCCCAAGGACAAGGCGCAGTTTGTGCACACGCTCAACGGCTCGGGCGTGGCCGTCGGCCGCACGGTGGCCGCCATTTTGGAAAACTACCAAAACGAGGACGGCAGCGTCACCGTGCCCGAGGCACTGCGCCCCTATATGGGCTGCGACGTCATCCGCTAGGCCCGGCCCGGCTTTGCGCTGCGCCTTCTCCCGGCAGGAGAGAGTGCACGGCACACAATGTTTCATGTGAAACATTGACGGAATGGCGGTGAGATCGCTGCCCATGCTCCGCCTTCCGCAGAAAAAAGGCTATCGGAGGCGCTTCGCACAAGGGGGTTCCCTTGTGCGGGGCGCCTTCTTTGATTGGCAGAGGGGACGGCTGCTCGGACGGGCGCAGTCTCGGGCTGAGCGCTGCCCTTTTGGTTTCTCTGCCACAAAATTGCGGTTTTTCCCTTCCCTTTGGCACATCCCCGTGCTACAATAAATTTATCCGTCGGCTTTGCCGGCAAACGCATCTTCAGGCAGGGGGGCTCTCGCTTCATGCAAACAACAAAGGCAAAAAAGCCGCTCTATTACGGCTGGGTGGTGGTTCTGGGCTGCTCCATCGTCATTGGGGCCTCGACCGGTTTGATTACCAACTGCGCCGGAATTTTCATCAAGCCCGTCACCGAAAGCCTCAACGTCACGCGCGGCGCCTTTACGCTGTACAACACCATGAGCAGCATCGCCTCCATCTGCACCGTCATGCTGTGGGGCGAGCTTTTCCGGCGCTTTCCCGCCCGCAGGCTCATGCTGCTGGGCTCGCTGGTGCTCAGCGCCTGCATCTTTGGATATTCCTTTGCCACAAAGCTGTGGCACTTTTATGTGATCGGCGCGCTTTACGGCTGCTTTTCCACCACCACGGCGGGGCTTGGCATTGCCACTGTCATCAACAACTGGTTTTTGGCGCGCAAGGGCCTTGCCACGGGGCTGGCCTGGGCAGGCTGCGGCGTCTCGGCCGCCATCATGACCCCCATCGCCACCCGCGTGGTCGAGCTCTACGGCTGGCGCATGGGCTACCGCCTCATGGCGGGCACGGGGCTCTTCCTCTACCTGACAGCCATCCTCTTTTTTATCCGGGAGAGCCCGGCGCAGCGCGGCCTTCTGCCGCTCGGGGCAGAGCAGTCCGCCGAAGGGCTCAAGACCTGGCAGCCCACGGGGCTGACCCGGGCCCAGACCGTCAAGACCCCGGCCTACTGGGCCTTTACGCTGGGGCTGACGCTGGTCAGCTTTATCGGCATGGGCATGACGCCTCACATCATCGCCTATCTCACCGACATCGGCTACTCCTCCGCCACCGCCTCCTCGGTGCAGGCTGCGGTGATGTGGGCCCTGGTGCTGGCCGAGGTGGTGCTGGGCGCCGTGTTCGACCGCGTGGGGCCGGTCTACACCAGCCTTTTGACGGGGCTGTCACTGCTCTTTTCGGTCCTGCTGCTGCTCTTTGCCGGCAGCTCGCCCATCATGCCGTGGCTGTTTGCCTTTGTCTACGGCTTCGGGTATGCCACGCTGTCGGTTCCCATCGCCTACCTGGTGGGGGAAAACTTCGGCACCCGCGAATTCTCGGCCGTCTACAGCCTGTGCACCATGCCCTCCGGCATCGGAGGCGCGCTGGGCTCCCCCTTTTCGGGCACGGTGTTCGACACGACCGGCGGCTATACCGTGGTATGGCTCATTTACCTTGCTCTGTCTGTGGTCTGCACGCTGGCGCTGACCTTCTCGGCTGCACGCTGCGCGCGCGAGGGCTACAAGTACAGATAGATTTCCTTTGCGGCAAACGCACCTGCTCCGGCAAAAAGGGGAGCCGCCCGCCGGAAGCGGCCGCGTCCTGTCCGCTCCGGCATCACGCCTGTTCCAAGTCATACGAAAGGAGATTTTGCCATGAGACACTTTGAACCCACCCGCGACTTTGCCCGCTCCCTCGACAGCGCCGACCCCATGCGACACTTCAAAGACAGATTCTATGTAAAAGAGGGCCTCATTTACATGGACGGCAACTCCCTGGGCCTGTGCAGCAAGGACGCCGAAAAATACGTCCTCGAAGCGCTGGAGACCTGGAAAAACGAGGGCATCGGCCTGTGGTCGGCCCCCTGTGCCGACGGCACGGCCTACTTTGACTATCAGGACACGCTGGGCGCCGGCCTGGCAAAGCTCATCGGGGCCGACCCCGATGAGGTCACGGTCTCCACCAACACCACCATGAACATCCATCAGGCGGTGGCCACCTTCTATCATCCCACGCCCGAGCGCAACAAAATCGTCATGGACGACCTCAACTTCCCCACCGACCACTATGCCGTCAAAAGCCAGATCCGCCTGCACGGCTACGACCCCGAGCAGTGCCTCAAGTTTGTCAAGAGCCGCGACGGAAAGCTCATCAACGAGGACGATGTCATCGCCGCCTTCACCGACGACGTCTGCCTGGCCCTGCTGCCAAGCGTGCTCTACCGCAGCGCGCAGCTGGTCGATATGGAAAAAATTGCCAAAGCTGCGCGTGAGCGCGGCATTGTGATCGGCTTTGATCTGTGCCACTCCATCGGCTCGGTGCCGCACGACTTCAAGAAAATCGACCCCGACTTTGCCGTGTGGTGCAACTACAAGTACATGAACGGCGGCCCCGGCACGGTGGCGGGCCTCTACATCAACCGCAGGCACTTCACCCGCGAGCCCGGCCTCTCGGGCTGGCACGGCAACCGTGCCGACACCAAGTTTGAGCTGCGGCTGGAGTTTGAGCACGAGCTGCGGGCCTCGGGCTGGCAGACCGGAACGCAGCCCATCCTGTCGATGGCGCCCATTTTCGGCAGCCTGAAGCTCTATGAGGAGACCGACATCCAGACCGTGCGCGAGAAGTCGCTCAACCTGACGGCCTATCTGATGTATCTGATTGACGAGAAGCTGACCAAATACGGCTTTTCGGTGGGAAATCCCCGTGACGACGCGGTGCGCGGCGGCCATGTTGCGCTCGAGCATGACGACGCCATCCGCATCAACGAGGCCATCAAGCACAACGGCATCGTGCCCGACTTCCGCTTCCCCAACGTCATCCGACTGGCGCCCATCGCCTTTTACACCTCGTATGAGGACATCTACGAGATGGTGGAGCGCATCATCCGCATCATGGAGACGCGTGAATACGAGAAGTACGAAAACAAAATTGGCAGCATTGCCTGACAACACCCTTTGCAAAGGCCGGGGGCTTTTTAGGGCCCCCGGCCTTTGCGGCGGCGGCTTCGATCGGCCCCCGCGCGGCAAGGCCCCTGCCGTCCGGGCGCCGGCAGAGGCCCTTTCCCCGTGCAGGCCCCAAAAGGAACGCTCCGCCGGCAGAGGCCCTTGCAGCCCTGCATAAAGCCGCGCTTGGCAGGCTTCCAAAGCGCAAAAAAGGGCCTCGAGGGCAACGGTCTGCCCGGTGTCAAATCCGGGGGGAGGAAGGCCCCCGCTTTTCGGCAATTTCCCTAAAAATAAAAATTTAAGGCAGTTTCCATTTATTTTTAAGACGCTTTCTGCTAAAATGGCATTGTTCTTTATCTTTTCGGAGGGAGACTCTCGGCGTTTTCTCCCTTCGCAATTAAAAAAGGGAGGATTCTCATGCAGCAAACCGCAACCCCCAAAAAGGCGCCCAAAAAATTTTTCTACGGCTGGATTATCGTGCTGTGTTGCACGCTGCTCATGGCCGTGGGCACCGGTATCTTTGTCAACTGCGTCGGCATCTTTGTCAAGCCGGTCTGCGAAGACCTGGGCTTTGAAAGAGGGACCTTCACGCTCTACACTACCATCACCAGCGTCCTGAGCATGCTGGCCATGCTGGTGTTCGGCGAGCTCTACCGCAAAAACCCACGGCGCATCCGACTGTATATCGCGATCGGCGGGCTGACCGGCTGCCTGGTCTTTTTCGGCTATTCCCTGTCGAGCAAGCTGTGGCACTTTTACACGCTGTCAGCCATTTACGGCTGCGTGGCCACCACGCTGGCCGGCATCTCGGTGACCACCCTTGTCAACAACTGGTTTGTCGACAAGCGCGGGCTGGCCACAGGCCTGGCCTTTGCCGGCTCGGGCGTTTCGGCCGCCATCATGACGCCGGTGCTCACCACCGTTGTCACCGACTACGGCTGGCGCATGGGCTACCGCACCATGAGCCTGGTCAGCTTTATCATTTTGATCCCGGCCATGCTGCTCATCCGTCTTGAACCGTCTGACAAGGGCCTTTTGCCCTATGGCGTAACGCCCCATCCCTCGGAGGAGGACAAGCAGTCGATCCCCGTGATTGAGCAGACCGGCCTCACCCGCGCGCAGGCCGTCAAGACCAGCTCGTTTTATTTCCAGTCCATCGGCATCTTCTGTCTGAGCCTGGCCGGCATGGGCATCTCCAACCACGCCATCTCCTATTTTACCGACATCGGCTATTCTCCGCTCACGGCCTCGACCGCCATGAGCCTTGTCATGACCATCATGATCGGCGCAAAGATCCTGCTGGGCGCCGTGTTCGACAAAATCGGCAGTGTGCGCTCTGCCATTCTGACCGGCCTTTGCATGATTGCCTCCACGCTGTCCATCCGCTTTGCCGGCGCAGGCGCCTTTATGCCCTATGTCTTCTCCGTGTGCTTTGGCTTTGGCTACTCCACGCTGACCGTGCCCTATTCCTATCTGATCGGCCAAAACTTCGGCACCCGCGAATTCTCCTCCATCTATTCGCTGATCTGCACCCTGGGAAGCCTGGGCGGCGGAATTGCGGCCACTCTCACCGGTATGCTGTATGACAGGCTTGGCTCCTACTACCCGGTTTGGACGATTTATTTCGTGCTGGCCTGCCTGGCGCTTACCTTTTTGTTCCTGGCCTCCAAGACGGCGCAGGACAGGGGCTACCAGTATCGCTGATTCTTTTTCCCTTTCGGGCGGGGTCCGTGCGCCTTGCGGCGCCGGGCTCCGCCTTCTTTTTCTTTCTTCACAAAAAAGTCAAAAAAACAAGAGCTTGTTTGAAGCCCGCCCTTTATGATATACTATTTTTTGCGGCTCATTTTAAAAAGGAAAGGCAGAAACAACCATGCAACAAACGAAAACCAAAAAGAAATTCTTTTACGGCTGGGTCATTGTGTTTTGCTGTACCCTGCTAGTGGCGGCCGGCACCGGCATTTTCGTCAACTGTCTTGGCATTTTCGTCAAGCCGGTGTGCGAGGATCTGGGCTTTGACAGAGGGCCCTTTACCCTGTATTCCTCCATCGGCGGATTTGTGGGAATGTTTGCCGTTCTGATCTACGGAGAGCTCTACCGCAAATATCCCCACCACATCCGCAAATTCATTGCGCTTGGCATGGTCATTTGCTGCGGTGCGTTTTACGGCTATTCGCTCTCCACCAAGCTGTGGCACTTCTATGTGCTGGCTGCCATTTACGGTACCGCCTCCATGACGCTGGCCGGCATCTCGCTGACCACGCTCATCAACAACTGGTTTGTCGACAAGCGCGGGCTGGCCACAGGCCTGGCCTTTGCCGGCTCGGGCGTTTCGGCCGCCATCATGACGCCGGTGCTCACCACCATCGTGGCCGACTTCGGCTGGCGCTGGGGCTACCGCACTATGAGCATCGTGTCTTTTTGCCTGCTGCTGCCCGCCGTGCTGCTCATCCGGGTTTCCCCTGCAGACAAGGGCCTTTTGCCCTACGGCGTCAAGCCCGGGGAGGGAGAGGCTTCCCATTCCGACAACGTTCCCGTGCTGCAGCAGACCGGCATCACCCGCGCGCAGGCTGTCAAGACCCCCGCCTTTTACCTTCAGATTCTGGGCATGCTCTGCCTGGGCACTGCGGGCATGGGCATGTCGGGCCATGTGATCGCCTATCTGACCGACATCGGCTATTCCGAGCTCACGGCCTCGACCGCCATGAGCCTTGTCATGACGGTCATGATCTTTGCCAAAATCTTTTTGGGCGCCGTGTTCGACAAAATCGGCCCCGTCCCCTCGGCCGTCCTCACCGGAGTCTGCATGCTGGTGTCGGTCGTGGCCCTGCGCTTTGCCGGCGTGGCCTCCTTTATGCCCTATGTCTTCTCCCTGTGCTTTGGCTTTGGCTACTCCACGCTGACCGTGCCCTATTCCTATCTGATCGGCCAAAACTTCGGCACCCGCGAGTTTGCCGCCATTTACAGCCTTGCCACCATGATCTCAAGCCTTGGAAACTCCTACGCCCCCTCGCTTTCCGGCACGCTGTATGACTTCTTTGGCAGCTACATCAATGTTTGGAACATCTATATCGTCGTGTCGGTGCTCGCCATCGTGACCTTAACGCTTGCGGCCAAGATCAGCAAGCAAAAGGGCTACGGCCAGATGTGACGCTTCAAAAAGTCAATTGCAGGCTCTCCCTTGTGCTGCTCCCCTGCGTTGAGTCGGCGGCCCTTTTTGAAAAAGACCAAGCCCTATCCAAAGGGAAGGGCAGCGTGAAAAGCCTATATCTTTTTTCTTCCGACAGGGTCGGTAAATGATATCGTCTGTATCCACACGCCGCAGGGCAAAACCCTGCGGCGTGTTTTTTCAAAATCCCGGCCCTTTTCCGAAATTCCTGTTTTATCTTTGCGTATACTTCTCAAACTCCCTTGTTTGCGGGGGCTTTTTCATGATATACTTTCTCTCGTATTCCAAAATTCGTATCAAGAAAGGCTGACTCGCCATGCAAGAAAAGCTCTCTTCCCCAAAAACAGGGCGGCCCAAGCTGTTTTACGGCTGGATTGTCGTCGTAGGCTGCGCGCTCATGATGGGAACCAGCATCGGCCTGTTTGTCAACTGCAACGGCATTTTCATCAAGCCGGTGTGCGAAGACCTGGGCTTCACCCGGGGCGCCTTCACGCTGTACGCCTCCATCGCCTCTTTCGTCGGAATGTTCATGCAGGTGGTTTATGGCAACCTCTATCAGAAATACCCCATGCTGCCCTTTTCGCGCGTCTCCATTTTCGTGGTGTGCTCTTGCGTTTTGGGCTACTCCTTCGCCACAAAGCTGTGGCACTTTTACGCTTTGGCCATCCTCTATGGCCTCTCCTCCACCCCCGTTTTGACCGTGACCATCGCCTCTCTTGTCAGCAACTGGTTTGTCGACAAAAAGGGGCTTGCCATGGGGCTTGCCTATTCGGGCTCGGGGGTGACGGCCGCCATTATGACGCCCATTCTCTCGAGCGTGGTGCAAAACGTCGGCTGGCGCTGGGGCTATCGCCTGCTGGCTGTCAGCGGCTTCGCTGTGCTCTTTGTCTCGGTATTTGTGCTGCTGCGCGAAAAGCCCTCCGACATGGGGCTGTCCCCCCTAAACAACCACGCTGCCGACAGCCTTGAAAACGTCAAGCTTCTCGAGCCTGTGGGCCTTTCTAAAAAACAGGCGCTCAAATCCCCCGAGTTTTACATGACCGCCTTTGGCATCGCCATCTTTGGCGGCACTACCATGGGCACCAATCCGCATGTGATTTCCTACCTCACCGACACGGGCTATTCCGCCGCCACGGCCTCTACCGTGTCCAGCATTATCATGGTGGTTATGATCTTTGCCAAAATCGCGCTTGGCGCCGTCTTCGACCGCATCGGTGCGGCGCTGTCCGCCATCCTGTCGGGCTGCTGCATGGTGGCCTCCCTCGTCTCGCTCATGCTGTGCCGGGGCTCCGCCTTCATGCCCTTTGTCTTTGCCGTATGCTTTGGCTTCGGCTATTCCATCGGCACCGTCCCGGCCTCCTTTTTGGTCATTGAAAACTTCGGCGCAAAGGAGTTTTCCGCCATCTACAGCATTTCCTCCATGCTCTCAGGCATCTTTTCCAGCTTCGGCCCCTCGATCACGGGAGCCCTCTATGACGTCTCGGGCTCTTATATGATTGTCTGGCCCATTTACCTGGGCCTGATCTGCCTGGCCATGCTCTCCCTGTCTCTGGCCTCCACCTGGGCCCTGCGCAAAAACTACAACCCCAGAGCCGTCCGTCCCCACTTCGGCAAAAACTGATTTTCAAAAACAGCCGCTTTTTGGGGCCGTATGCACTCATTTTCAAAAATTTGTTCTTTCTTTTTTGCCTGTCCTGTGCTATACTTGAGGAAATCGTCTTTCGGAGGTGGCACAGTGGGCAAAGGAGAGCAAACAAGACAGCGCGTCTACGATTTTGTCTGCGAATATCTGGACTGCCATGGCTATGCGCCGTCGGTGCGCGAAATCTGCCTGGGGGTCAATCTCAAATCCCCTTCCTCGGCCTTCGGGCATCTGCGCCATCTGGCAGAGGAGGGCCGCATTGAATTCAACCCCGGGCAAAAGCGCTCCATCTCCCTTCCCGGACGCGCAAAGCCCTCCGTGCGCATCCCGGTCCTGGGCCGGGTGACGGCCGGCCTTCCCATTCTGGCGGTGGAGCAATGCGAGGAAACCCTGCCCGTCGACCCCGGCTTTGTCCGCAGCAGGGAGCTCTTTGCCCTGCGCGTGCAGGGCGACAGCATGCAGGGCGCGGCCATTTTAAACGGGGACCTTGTAATTGTCGAGCGCACCCCTCAGGCTCAAAATGGCGATATCGTGGTGGCGCTTTTGGGGGAGGAAGCCACTGTCAAGCGATTTTTCCGCGAAGCAGACGGATTTCGTCTCCAGCCCGAAAACGATGCCTATGAACCCATTTTCACCCGGGAGCTGGTCATTTTGGGCCGCGTAGTGGCGGTCTTTCGAGACCAGATCTGATTTCTCCCTGCCTTTTTAAAAGCCCCGCCCAAGCGGCGGGGCTTTTTTTCGGCCCTCCCCCTTGTTTTTCCCCCTTTTTTCAAAGCCCTTTTCCAAACGCGCCCCCTGCGCTTGAAGGCCCCTGGGCCGGCGCCGGATTTTCCCCCTGCGTTACGTCAGTCTCCCTTTATTTCGGGGGCCTTTTGCGCCAAAAAGCATAGATTTAGAAAACAAAATGTTATTTTTTATTGATTCATAACTTATTGTATTTAATTTAACCTGATTTTACCCCCCGCCGCACAGGCCAAAAGGCCGGTCTTCTCGTTGCAATCAAAAGGCTTCTATGTTATAATCTATATTATACTTATATATAGAGACTTATAGTAGGCTATAAAAGAAAGACAGACCTATTGCTATAGAGGGAGACGACTATGAATTCAGTGCAGGATGTATGGGACGCCGTCTATCAGAAAATCAGCGATGCCTACACGCCAACGGCCGCCAACACCTGGTTTGCCGGTGCGCAGCCTCTGGCCATGAACTCCAAATGCTTTAAGCTACAGGTGCCAAGCGATTTTCAAAAGGAAATCATCATCAACCGCTTTGGGGATAAGCTCACCGCGTTTCTGACCGAACTGGTGGGTTTTTCTTTGGAAGTGATTATTTACAGTGAAGAGGAGCAAGAGGAGCGAAAGCGCATTGCCGAGCGCATTGTGGACGTTGCCGACATCACCTGCCACGCTCTCAGCCAGGACGATTACACCTTTGAAAACTTCATTGTGGGCGGCTCCAACAAGCTGGCCGAGGCGGCCTGCCGCGCCGTTGCCAACCACACGGAGGATTCCTTCAACCCTCTGTTTATCTACGGCGGCTCGGGCCTTGGAAAAACGCACCTTCTGTGCGCCATCCGCAACAGCGTGAGGGCCAAAAACCCCTCCATGAAGGTTTTGTATCTCAAGGGGGATGAATTCACCAACGAAATGGTGGAGGCCATCAGCCAGGGCGTGGCGGCGCGCAAAATCTTCCGCGAGAAATACCGCTATCTCGACATGCTGCTCATTGACGACATTCAGTTTATCGGCGGCAAGGAGTCGACGCAAGAGGAATTTTTCCACACCTTCAACACGCTCTACGAGGGAAAAAAGCAGATTGTTTTGACCTCCGACCGTCCCCCAAAGGAAATCAAAACGCTGGAGGAGCGTCTGCGCACCCGATTTGAGTGGGGCCTGATTGCCGACATCCAGCCGCCCGACATCGAGACCCGCATCGCCATTTTGAACCGCAAGGCAAAGGACCTTGGCGTCGACCTCTCTCCCGAGGTGGCCGACTACATTGCTCAACGCCTCAAAAAGAACATCCGGCAGCTTGAGGGCGCCGTTAAGAAGCTCAAGGCGCTTCTCATTTTAGACCATGTGGAAATCAACATTGCCGCCGCGCAAAACGCCATCCGCGACGTGCTCAGTGACAATGTGACGGTTCCGGTCCTCATCGACCGTGTGCTAAGCGAGGTCAGCTCCTATTTCGGGCTCACGCCGGAGGATCTGCGCAGCAAAAAGCGCACGGCCGAAATCGCCACGGCCCGGCAGATCGCCATGTACATCATCCGGGAGATGGCTGCCGTCTCGCTCACCCAGATTGGAGACGTCTTCGGCGGCAGGGATCACACCACCGTCCTGCACTCGGTCAACAAGGTGGAAGATGAAATACAGGTAAATCCCCATCTCAAGAGCGACGTGGACGAAATCATGGCAAACATCAAATCGGCAGGGGAATATTGAGCCCCTTAGCAGCCAAAAAGCCGTATCCAAAAAAAGGCTCTTTTCACAAAGGGGCGCGGGTTTTTTTCTTCCCAGCTTGAATTCGGCCCCAGGGTTTTCCACAGGAGTTATTCTTTTCCACAGGGGCTTTTCCACGAAAAAAGAGAAGAAAGCAAAACTCCCCAAAATATTTCCCCGTCCTGTTCACGGCCCGTCCCCAAACATCCCCTGCGGCATTTTCGCCTGACAAAAGGGGCTTTTTAAGCTTTTCCACAGCTTCCACACCCCCTGCTACTGCTACTGTTTTTCTATCCTGGATGATTATAAAAAAACACCCCTTTTCACACATAATCCTGCGGCACAAAGGGCAAGCCGTATTTTTTTTCAAACAACGCCACGTCAAGGAGGGCATTCCATCATGAAATTCACCTGTGACCGCGCCGTTTTGGCGCAGGGAGTTGCAACCGCCTCCCGCGCCGTTTTGGGACGCTCGTCTCTCCCCGTTTTGGAAGGGCTGCTGCTCTCCCTGTCGCCGGGATGCCTACAGCTGACGGGGTATGACATGGAGACCGGCATCCGATGCTCCATTCCCGCAAACACGAAGGACACGGGGGAATTTGTGCTGCCCTGCTCCACCTTCAGCGACATTTTGAAAAAGCTGCCCGAAGGGGAGGTTTTGGTGGAGGTCGAGCAAGACGAAGTGACCATCACGGCAGGGTATTCGGTGTTCAACATCATCGGTATTGCCGCCGAAAGCTATCCTCCCGTCAATTTCCAAAAGGAGAGCTTTTGCTTTTCCATGGATCAGAAGACCCTGCGCTCCATGATTTTGCAGACCGTCTTTTCGGTCTCCCAGAGCGACAGCAAGCCGGTGCACACCGGATGCCTCTTTCATCTGGAGGGCGACGAGCTCGAGGTTGTGGGTGTGGACGGCTATCGTCTTGCCATCCGCAGGGAGAAGCTGCAAGTCCCGGTGGAGCAGCCCCTGCAGTTTGTGGTTCCGGGCAGGACGCTGCTCGAGCTCTCGCGCATTTTGACAGACAGCGACACCGAGGTCACCATCTGGCCCTCGAAGCGCAGCGTGGTGTTTGAAAGCGAAAACATCGTCATTGTCACGCGCACCATCGAAGGGGAGTTTCTCAACTACAAAAACGCCCTTCCCAAGATCCCCATGTTCACCGTGCGCGTCAACGTCAAGGAGTTTTTGGACTGTCTTGACCGCGCTTCCCTGCTGATCAGCGAAAAGCAGCGCTCCCCGGTCAGGCTCTTTTTCCAAAACGGGGAGATGAAGCTTACCTGCGTGACCCCCATCGGCAGCGTGAGCGACAAGCTCATGCTCGACTACAACGAGCAGCCCCTGGAAATCGGATTTAACAACCGGTTTTTGCTCGACGCCTTCAAAAACACAGGGGAGAGCGAGGTGCGCATGCAGCTTGCCACCAGCCTCTCGCCCATGGTGCTGCGCCCTGTGGAGGACGAGAGATTTTTGTTTTTGATTTTGCCGGTCCGTTTGAGGGTGGATTAAAAGATACTAAAGGTGGAAAACTTTTTTAAAAACCAAGAGGGATTGCCGGACGCAACAGGGCCGGCATCTTCTGCCTTTTTTCCGTCTTTTTTCGTTTTTTCAGACCGCCGGCCCTGGTTTCAAAGGAGTATGCAAAAAGCCATGAGAAAAGTCAACGCACGCGTCCGCGTGACGCAGGTCCCCGTCCATACGGAATACATCAAGCTGGATTCCTTTCTGAAGCTGGCAGGCGCCTGCATGACGGGGGGAGAGGCAAAGGAGCTCATTTGCTCGGGCGGGGTGCGCGTCAATTCGGAGGTTGTCACCATGAGAGGGAAAAAACTGCGTCCGGGAGACAGGGTGACTGCCGCAGGAAAGCTTTTTGAGCTTCAGGCGGCGCCCTTTCGGGAAGGGCCCGGGGATTTCGGGAAGAGCGAGCCCTGAAAAGGGACGAAGGGGGAGAGCGCCATGTTCGTCAAAGAGGTGACGCTGCGGCATTTTCGAAATCTTGGCTGTCAGAGCGTGGCCTTTTGTCCGGGGGTCAACCTGATTTACGGGAAAAACGCCCAGGGAAAGACAAATCTGCTGGAGTCTGTCTTTCTGCTCTCCTGCCCCAAGGGGTTTCGCCAGGGGAGGGAGAGGGACTACATTGCCTTTGGAGAAGCTGCCGCAAAAGTCCTGCTGCGCTATCAGGCGTCTGGCAGGGAGCAGACGTTAGAGCTCTCGCTTTTTTCCGACGCCCGCAAGAGCATTCTTTTGAACGGGGTTCCCATCCGCAAAAACGGGGAGCTCGCCTCGCAGTTTTGTACCGTGCTCTTTGAGCCGGGACATCTGGACTTGGTCAAGGAGGGGCCCGAGCAGAGGCGTCATTTTCTCGATACGGCCATTTCCCAGCTTCGCCCCAAATACCAAAGCGCGCTGGAAAGCTATTCCCGCGTTGTCGCGCAGAAAAACATGCTGCTCAAAAAAAACGCAGGCTTTTCTTCCGGCCTGCCGGAGATGCTGGCGGTCTGGAACGAAAAGCTGGCCGACCTTGGCAGCTATATCACGCTGCAGCGCGGCAGCTATGTCAGGAAGCTGTCGGCGGCGGCAGCCGCCCACCATGCCAGGCTGTCTCACGGGAGGGAGACGCTCTTTGTGGAGTACCGCGCCTTTTGCGGCGCGCCGGATGAGGGGCTTTTCACTTCGCTTTCCGAGCTGCGCCGCCTGCTGCTGCAGCAGCTTGAGCAGGCCCTTCCCCTTGAGATCGAGCGGGGCATGTGCATGGTCGGCCCGCACAGGGACGATATGGAGCTTTTGATTGACGGGCGCAGCGCCAGGCTGTTCGGCTCGCAGGGCCAGCAGCGCAGCGTGGTGCTTTCGCTCAAGCTGGGGGAGTGCGAGCTGGTGGAGCAGACGGTGGGGGAGAGCCCCATTTTGCTACTGGACGACGTCATGAGCGAGCTCGACCGCGCAAGGCAGCAATATGTCAGAAGCAGCTTTGGAAACCGTCAGGTGCTCATCACAAGCTGTGGGAGAGCGAGGTTTTCCAAAAAGGCAGCAGCCTTCTTGGTGTCGGGCGGGACTGTGACAAGGCTGGAAGCCCCCAAGGAAGACCGCCCTTGCACCGGAGCCTGAAAAAGGAGGAAATACGTCCGTGTATCTTCACCTGGGAAAAGACGTTTTGGTTCGCGCCAAGGACGTGATTGGGATTTTTGATTTGGAAACCACGACAACAGGAGAGCTCACGCGCGCCTATCTGAAAAACGCCGAGCGGCAAAGCCAGGTCACCAATGTCTCCCCCGAGCTGCCAAAGAGCTTTATTCTCACGAGGGAAAACGGTGTAGAGCGCATCTATATTTCCGCCATCGCCCCCTCTACGCTGCAAAGGCGTCTGGAAGAAGGGGAATATGTCATGGATGAAAAGAAAAGATATTTATAACTTAAAGTTATAAATATTTGAAATATTACTAATTATTTAAAAATTCGCAAGTGAAGTCTGACGATTTGGAAAAAACCCTTTTTTGCGGCGCGTGCCGGTGAGGGCCTGCGGTGCAAAAAACGGAAATGTCTTTTGAAAAGGGCCTTTTCCACAAGGTAAGGAGGAACCGGGATTGCAGGAGAACAAGAACAAGGAGCTCATGGAGGCGCTTGCGGCCGAGGCTGCCGTGGCGGAGGAGGAAGCCGAGCACATGATGGAGCAGGCCGACGAGCTTTCGCACAGGGTGGAGTCTGTCTATGACGAGAGCCAGATTCAGGTTCTCGAGGGACTTGAGGCAGTGCGCAAGCGTCCGGGCATGTATATTGGTTCAACCTCGTCGCGCGGGCTGCACCATCTGGTCTATGAGATTGTGGACAATGCCATTGACGAGGCGCTGGCCGGCTACTGTACGCACATTGAGGTGCGTATTTTGCCGGGGGATGTGATTGAGGTTGCCGACAACGGACGCGGCATTCCCACGGGGATCCACCCCAAAATGGGCATTTCCACGCTGGAAGTGGTGCTGACGGTGCTGCACGCCGGCGGAAAGTTCGGCGGCGAGGGTTATGCCTTTTCGGGGGGCCTCCACGGCGTGGGTTCTTCGGTGGTCAATGCGCTGTCCGAGTGGCTGGTTGCGCAGGTGCGTCAAAACGGGAAGCTGCACACCATGAAATTCCACCGCGGCGTGCCCGACGGCCCTATGGAGGTCACGCCTTACGAAGGGGAGAGCGGCACTACCATCACCTTCAAGGCCGACGCCGAGATTTTCGACGAGGTTGTCTACAGCTTTGACATTTTGCTGGCGCGTCTGCGCGAGCAGGCCTTTCTCAATGCGGGGCTCAAGATCACGCTGCGCGACGAGAGGGAGCAGCCGCCGGTGGAGCGCGTACTGCACTATGAGGGGGGCATCCGTTCCTTTGTGGAGCACATCAACCAGAACAAGGAGCCCCTGCATCCCGGCGTGATTTACATTGCGGGCGGCAAGGGGGATTCCTTTGCCGAGATTGCCCTGCAGTACAACGACCGCTACGACGAGGTGCTTTACTCCTTTGCCAACAACATCAACACCACCGAGGGCGGCATGCACGAGGTGGGCTTCAAAACGGCGCTCACCCGCGTGCTCAACGACTATGCCAGGCGCCAGGGCCTGCTCAAGGAGGCGGACAAGAATCTGTCGGGCGAGGACGTGCGCGAGGGCATGACGGCGGTCATCAGCGTCAAGCTGCGCGAGCCGCAGTTTGAGGGGCAGACCAAGACCAAGCTGGGCAACGCCGAAATCCGCTCCCTGGTGGAGGGGCTCATGAGCGACAAATTTGCCGCTTTTTTGGAGGAAAACCCCGCCACGGCCCGCATCATTATCGACAAGGCGCTCACGGCCTCGCGGGCACGCGAGGCGGCGCGCAAGGCAAGGGAGCTCACCCGCCGCAAGACGGTGCTCGACGGCATGTCGCTGCCCGGCAAGCTGGCCGACTGCTATGAAAAAAACCCCGAGATGACCGAGATCTACATTGTGGAGGGAGATTCCGCAGGGGGCTCCGCCAAGGGCGGCAGGGATCCCAAATATCAGGCCATTTTGCCCCTGTGGGGAAAGATGCTCAACGTGGAGAAGGCCAGGATCGACAGGGTCTACGGCAACGACAAGCTCATGCCGGTCATCACGGCGCTGGGCGCAGGCATCGGCAAGGACTTTGATTTGTCGCGCCTGCGTTATGGGAAGGTCATCATCATGGCCGATGCCGACGTCGACGGCCTTCACATCCGCACGCTGATGCTGACCTTCTTTTTCCGCTTCATGCGGCCCTTAATTGAAAACGGGCATGTTTTCATCGCCCAGCCGCCGCTCTACAAGCTGGTGCGCGGCCAGCAGGTGCGCTACGCCTTTTCCGACAGGGAGCGCGACGCCATCAGCGAGGAGATGCGCGGCGGGAACAAGGACGCCAAAATCGACATTCAGCGCAACAAGGGCCTTGGCGAGATGGACGCCCACGAGCTGTGGGAGACCACCATGGACCCCGAAAAGAGAATCCTCATCCGTGTGGACATGGCCGACGCCGCGCTGGCCGACGAGACCTTCACCGCCCTGATGGGCGACAAGGTGGAGCCGCGCCGCCAGTTTATCGAGGAGTATGCAAAGACGGTCGTCAATCTTGACGTGTAACTCGACGTATCATGCGTGCGCTGCACGGAGGCGTCCTTACAGGGAAAGGGGCGCATCTGTATTTGATGCGTGCAGTAAGTAAAAATAGTCAAGAGGGGGCCTGTGCGCAGCCCGTGAGGCGTGCGGCAGGTAAAAAAATCCCTCCTTCAGTTTTTTAGCAAGGGAGGCGCCGCCCGCCCCAAGAGCGGCAGCCCTTTGCCCTTGTTTTCGCACAGGCCGCTGCGAAAGCATGAGAGGGGGCAAAAGGCGTAAAGCGGCGGAATGGAGAAGCAAGTATGAGCAAAAAGCAGCAGCATCAGGAGGGCAAGCCCGCCAACTACGAACACCAGACCATTCTCCCGGTGGACATCAACGCCGAGATGAAGAAAAGCTATATTGAATATGCCATGTCGGTCATCACCTCGCGCGCCCTGCCCGACGTGAGGGACGGCCTCAAGCCGGTGCACCGCCGCATCCTGTATACCATGTACCAGGACGGGCTGGTCTATGAAAAGCCCTTCCGCAAGGCGGCCACCACGGTGGGCGCCGTGCTGGGCCGCTTCCACCCCCACGGGGACGGCTCGGTCTACGACGCGCTGGTGCGCATGGCGCAGGACTTTTCGCTGCGCTATCCCCTGATTGACGGGCACGGCAACTTCGGCTCCATCGACGGAGACCCGCCCGCCGCCTACCGTTACACCGAGGCCCGGATGAGCCGCATTGCCGCCGAGCTGCTTTCGGACATCGAGAAGGACACCGTCGACTTCATGCCCAATTTCGACGAGCGCCTCAAGGAGCCCACCGTTTTGGCGGCGCGCTTCCCCTGCCTGCTGGTCAACGGCTCGTCGGGCATCGCCGTGGGCATGGCCACCTACATCCCGCCCCACAACCTCAGCGAGGTCATCGACGCCGTGGTCTACCAGATCGACCACCCCGACTGCACGCTCGACGAGCTCATGAACTTTGTCAAGGGGCCGGATTTCCCCACCGGGGGCATCATCAAGGGCGTGGCCGGCATCCGCGCCGCCTACGCCACCGGGCGCGGGCGCTGCCGCGTGACGGCGCGCACCGAAATCGAGGAGGTCAAGGACGGGAGATTCCGCATCATCGTGACCGAAATTCCCTATCAGGTCAACAAGTCGCGCCTGCTCGAGCAGATTGCCGAATGCGTCAAGGACAAGCGCATCGAGGGCATCTCCTATCTGGAGGACGAATCGGGCAGAAACGGCATGCGCATCCGCATCGACCTCAAGCGCGACGCCAATCCCCAGGTGGTGCTCAACCAGCTGCTCAACTACACCCAGCTTTCCGACACCTGCTCCTTCAATATGATGGCGCTGGTTGACGGGCAGCCCAAAACGCTGGGCCTCAAGGAGATTTTGCACCAGTATATCCTCTTCCAGGAGGAGATTGTGGTGCGGCGCACCCGCTTTGACCTCAAAAAGGCGGAGGAGAGGGCCCACCTGCTCGAGGGCCTGCGCATCGCCGTGGACAACATCGACGAGATCATCCGCATCATCCGCTCGAGCTACGACGACGCGCGCACCCGCCTGATGGAGCGTTTTTCGCTCTCCGCCGTGCAGGCGCAGGCCATTCTTGAAATGCAGCTGCGCAGGCTTCAGGGGCTTGAGCGCGAGAAAATCGAAACCGAATATCAGGAGCTCACCGAGCGCATCGCTTGGTTTCGCCGCGTGCTGGCCGACGAGACGCTGGTGCAGGACATTGTCAAGCGCGAGTCGCTGGCCATCAAGGAGAAATACGGCGACGAGCGCCGCACCTCCATTGAAATCGACTATGACGAGATTGACCTGGAAGACCTCATCGAGCAGGAGGACTGCGTGATTACGCGCAGCCACCTGGGCTATATCAAGCGGCAGCCGGTGTCCGCCTACCGTGCGCAGAGGCGCGGCGGCAGAGGGGTCAACGCCATGTCCACGCGCGAAGAGGACTTCGTGGAGGACATCTTCATTGCCAGCACCCACAGCCACCTGCTCTTTTTCACCGATAAGGGCCGCGTTTACCGCATGAAGGGCTACCACATCCCCGAAACCGGACGCGCCGCCAAGGGCACCAACATGGTCAACCTGGTGCCCCTGGAGCAGGGCGAGAAGATCACCGCCGTGCTGCATCTTGACAATTTCGAAGAGGGCAAGTATCTGACCATGATCACCAGAAAGGGCACCATCAAGCGCACGGCGCTGTCGGAATACGACACGGCGCGCAAGGGCGGTCTGATTGCCATTTTGCTCGAGGAGGACGACGAGCTTGCCGACGTGCATCTGACAAACGGAAACGACACGCTCATGCTGGCCACCGTGGGCGGCAAGGCCATCCACATCCGGGAGAGCGACGTGCGCGTGATGGGCCGTCCGGCGCACGGTGTGCGTGGCATCGACCTTGAGCCGGACGACAGCGTCATCGGCCTGCAGGTGGTGCGCGACGGGGCCACGCTGCTCACCGTGACGCAGCAGGGCTATGGGAAACGCACCCAAATTAACGAATACAAGCTGCAAAATCGCGGCGGCAAGGGCATTCTCAACTACCATATCACCGACAAGACGGGGCCTGTGGCCGGCGTGCAGATGGTGGACGAGACCGACGACCTCATGCTGGTGACAGACGACGGCGTGGTCATCCGCATCGACGTGGCCGAGGTGCCGATTTACTCGCGCGTCACGCAGGGTGTGCGCGTCATGAGGCTTGACGAAGGGGTCAGTCTTGTCACCATCACAAGGGCAGATAAGGAGCCCGACGTCGTGCCGGAGGAACAGGAGCAGGAAGAGGGGGAAAACGGCCTGTCCGACCAGACCGAAGCCTCTGAAACCGGCGATGCCGACACAGGAGAATCAGGCACGCCTGACACGCCGGTTTTGTAAAAAATCAAGCGTCTTAAGGAAAAACGCTGAAATTTACAGGATGTGCTGAAAACAAGCGGGATGCCAGGGCCCGGCCTTTGGGGACGAAAGTCCCCAAAGGCCGGGCCCTGGCCACAGGCGCCGGGATGCTCCCCGCGCGCGTTTCATGCGATGTCCCGCATGGACGCCAAGCCAGGCAGGAAAGCCCTGCCCGGCTTGGCGCCGGCCGGGCCCTTTGGGTCGGCCAAACGCGCGCGGGGGCACCCCGGCGTAAAAAATGCAATAGAAATGGGGGGCCAAAACCGAGAATTTGGCCCCCCAGAAAGGATGAATGAGTGTGAGTGAGCAGTGTGTGAGTGGAAATAAGTGGGTGAACTGACCGCAGCTTAGAGGGAATCGGAGCAGGTAAAATCCGTTTCGATCATATTGGCAAGAAAACGAGCCTTGAGGGTGCGGTTTTTGCAAAAGCCGCAGCCAGAGACGTTGAGATCCTCGGGCAAAACGAATTTGATGCCTTTGACCAGCACGTCACGGCAGCCGGAGGAAAAATGTGCGGGAACCGTGAGGATTTTGGTTCCGCGCGGGTGTTCGGTGCCGGATTCGTCCTCCTCGCTGAGAAAGACAGCCAGCCCGACGCGTTTGCGTGGGCAGACGTCGCGGATGGTGACGTCGAGCGTAAGAATGCGGCCCAGCGACTGCAGCTCAATTTCGCCCGCATCGGCGACAAGGGCGTCGCTGCAGCCCTCCACCGTCAGCTCGACCGGCTGGGGACAGGGCTCAGGCACGACGATTTCCGTGCAGTTGACGTCAATCGAAGGCTCGGGAAATGTGACGGCGTTGTCCTGATCATCGCTGTAGTAGACCGACTGGTTGATTTTTTTGGTGCCTCCTGTGGAGTCGACATGCTGCACCGTGAAGGTGAGCGAGGCTCCTTCGGAGGAGGTCACGCCAAGCTCCGGGATGTTCCAGCTCAGGGTGCGCTCCCCGGTCAGCATGGCCGAGCCCTTGGTGGGCTGCGAAAGGCTCAGGATTTGAAAATCCTGCTCCACCGTCTCGTCAATGAGGATGGAGGTTGCCCCCGGCTTGCTGATGTTTGCGGCGAGGTCTTCAAAGAGGGTTTCAAGATCGGCCTCATCGGGAGTGACGGCAACGTGGGAGGCATCGGGGTCGGTGGCCCAGTCGTTGAGAGCCGAGACGTCGATACCGTTTGAGCCGATCAGACCGATGGCATAGATAACGATGCCCCGCGCCCGGGCTGCGGCCGCGACGGGACTTGGGTTGCCGCCGGCGGTGGTGTTTCCGTCGGTGAACATCACCATGACCTTGGCATTGGAGGAGGGAGCGCTCAAAAGCGACGTGGCCACGGAAAAGGCGTCGGCATGATTGGTCAGCCCGCCTGCGGACAGGGCGTCAACGGCGGCGTTGAGATCTGCCACGGAGGTGATGAGAGAGGTGTCCTCCGAGGCCGTGCTGGCAAAGCTGACAATGCCGATCCTGCTGCCCGAGCCAATCTGACCGTCCCCACTGCCGTCGGTGGCCTGGTCGATGATTTCAATGAATTTTTTTGCGCCCAGCTTGAGGTTGGCCAGCGCGCTGCCCTCCATGCTGCCCGAACGGTCGAGCACCAGGACGATATCGGTAGGATTTGTGGTGATATCGGGGGCGGCGGTCAGAGCCAGCGTTACGTCAAAGGTGCCGTTGCAGTCAATTTGGGTGAGGCTTGCGGTTTTGTTGGCGTTGGTTACACCCATGGGAAAAAGCTCCTTTCCGAGCCTAAAGGCTCACCCCAGAATATGCCGGGCTTTGAAGATGTGACAAATTTCGACAGACAAAAATTTGGGGCAAGGGTGTTTTTGGCAAAATGCTCGCAACTTGGTTACTTGACAAAGGGGCTTGTTTGCCACTATGATATTAAAATCACAAGAAAATAGGCAGGGTTTCCTGCAGGCTGGACCAACTGACCCGTTTTGGAAAGGAGAGATTCATGACTGCAACAACTCCGACCACCCCGATGACGCCGAAATCTCCCACGTTTGCCGACCGGCTGGCCAAGGTCATCCGGGTTCTCACCATCCCTCCCGTGGGAGCGTTCACTCTGGTTTCGTCACTGTATTTCAAGCGGGGTCTGGAATTTGGCTCCCGTGTGGCTTATCTGTTTGCGGTGCTGTTTTTGTCGGTGTTCCCCGTGCTGGCCTATCCTTTGCAGCCCGCGATCCCGCGGTACCGGGGCAGAGGGCGGGAAGGGCAAAGAAGCCTGGCAATTTTGATGTCGGTGCTGGGCTATTTGTTTGGCATTATTTTCGTCTGCTTTACGCACGCGACCGATATGCTGCTGACCATCTATGTGGTCTATGTGGTGTCTGGAATCGGCATTGCCGTGTGCAGCAAATTTCTTCATGTTGCGGCAAGCGGCCATGCCTGCGCCGTGGCGGGCCCCGTGGCGGGCATGACCTATTTCCTGGGAGGGGGCGTTTTGCCCTGGGGGCTGCTGACCTTTTCGGTCGTCTGCTGGTCAAGCCTGCGCTTAAAACGCCACACGCTGCCCGAGTTTTTGCTGGGCGGCGCTATTTCGGTGGGCTCCTTGTTTTTGACCATTGCGGTGCTCAGGGTTCCAAGATTTTCGTAAAGACGAAAGGGCCTTATGAAAAAGGGCCGGCAATCCAAAAGGATTGCCGGCCCTCTTTTGAAGGTTCAAGGGGGGTTACTGGTTTGCGGGAGTTGCGGTTTTTGCCGCTTCGATCTTGTCGTTGATGGCGTCGCACTTTTCAAGCTCTCTGGGCGAGAAGGTGAAGGCGCCCAGCATGAGCATCATGATGAGAACGCCTCCCACCGCGATGGCCAAAAAGCCGGGCACATAGGAGCCAAACATGTCATACACGGCAGCCGAGAGCGGCACACCGACGGCGCTGCCCATGCTGACGAAGGGCTGACATACGCCATATACTCTGGTATATTCCCTGTCGCCGAAGATGCGGCCGGTGATGTAGGGCATCTGCATGGTCTGGATGGCATTGGCAAAGCCGAAGACCACGGCAAAGATCATGGGCAGGGGGGATCTGGTGGCAAAGCACAGGAAGACGGCGGAGCCCGACAGGGTCAGGGCCAGCACGGAGGTGGTCAGCTTCATGCCGACGGTGTCATACATACGGCCCACCAAGATCTTTCCGGGCACCAGCACAAACATGGTAACAGAGAAAACGCTGGCGGCATAGGCGGCGTCAAAGCCGTTGTCGGTCAGGTGGCCGATGATGTTGTTTTGCAGGCCCATTCCGCAGGCTGAGGAGAGGAAGAGGCCAAACACATAGCACCAGTAGGTTTTGGATTTGAGGGCTTGGGCGCGCGTCATACCCGAAATGGAGGCGACGGGCTTGGTTTCATGCTTTTCGGAAGCCTGTTTTTCCCAGCCGAGGGGCTTGAGGCCCATTTCCTGGGGGGTTTCGCGGATCAGGAAGATGAGGACGGGCACCGTGATGATGAGGAAAACGACGGCCAGCTGAACAAAGCCGGAGCGCCAGCCCGAGGCTTCCACCGTGGCCGAGACAATGGGGGTCATGACAGAGCCGGCAAGGCCGGAGCCGGCCAGGGCAATGCCCATGGCGGTGCCGCGCTTTTCAATGAACCAATTGGAGAGGATGCGGGCGATGGGCACGCCGGTCAGCATGCCGGAAAAGATGCCCTTGACCGTGGCAATGGCATAGAAGTGGTAAACACTGGTGGCCCTGGAGTAGCCGAACATGCAGGCGCCGATGATGCAGCAGCCGATAATCATAAAGGGCTTGAAGCGGTGGTTCTTGAAGAACTCACCCCACAGGGGGCTCATGAAGAGGCCGCCCAGCATAGCGAAGGAGTTGTAGAGCGTAAAGGTTCCACGGGCGACGCCCAGGTCTTCGCAGCAGGGGACGATGAACACCGAAAGGGTGTTGGAGATGATGCCGACGGCGGCTGCCTGGATACACAAGCAGCCGAGCACAACGACCCATCCATAAAAAAATTTAGGTTTACTCTGTTGCATGAGACAGTTTCCCTCCTGATTTAATCATTTGTCAGGCTTTGTCCAGTGTAGCATTCTTTTTGCGTGAATGCAACGGCTTTGCAGAAAGTTTTTATGAAACAGAGAAATTTGCCAAAAAGGAGCGGGACGGGGGCTGTCAATAAAGGACAACGGGGTCGGACATCTTCGAGCGGAAGCCTTCTCCAAAAACACAGGCAGCCAGATAAAACGCGTCAGCCATTCGCCTGCCGGGATGCAAGCATCAAAAGGGTTCCCGCTTGTCCGAAAGAAGAAGAGCAAAAAACCAGGGAGGGAAAACGCGCGGCGTTTTCCCTCCCTGGTGAAAGCGGCAACGGCACTCAAATACTGGCAGCAGGTCGATGTCAAAAGAATGCGGGAACCTCTGTCTGCCGGTCAGCGACGCCGCACAAAGCCCAGCCTGTCGTAGATATCCATCACCTTGGCATCGGTGATGTCGCGGGCCTTTTGGGCGCCCTTGGCCATGACGTCCTCCAGGTAGGCGCGGTCCTTGAGCAGCTCAAGGCTCTTTTCACGCAGGGGGCGCAGCAGCTCGATGACGGCCTCGGCCACGGCGGGCTTGAAGACGCCGTAGCCCTTGCCCTCAAATTCGGCCTCCACCTGCTCCACGGTTTTCCCGGTGGCCACCGAATAAATATTGATCAGGTTGGAAACGCCCGGCTTGTCTTCCGAGAAGGCCACTCTAGAATCGCTGTCGGTCACGGCGCGCTTGAACTTGCGCAGGATGTCGTCGGGCGAATCCATGACCAGGATGTAGGCGTTTTCGTTGGAGTCGGACTTGCTCATCTTGCGGGAGGGGTCCTGCAGGCTCATAATTTTGGCTCCCTCCTTGGGGATGAAGGCCTCGGGCACCACAAAGGAGCCGGGGAAGCGGTTGTTGAAACGGATGGCAATGTCTCTGGCCAGCTCCACATGCTGCCTCTGATCCTCGCCCACCGGCACGATGTCGGCATCGTAGACCAAAATGTCGGCCGCCATGAGCACGGGGTAGGTGAAGAGCCCGGCGTTGACGTTGTCGGCATGGCGCTGGCTCTTGTCCTTAAACTGGGTCATGCGCGAGAGCTCGCCGAACATGGTAAAGCAGCTGAGCACCCAGCTCAGCTCGGGATGGCCGGGCACATGGCTTTGAATGAAGAGCACGCACTTGTCGGGATCCAGCCCCGCCGCCAGCAGCTGGGCAAAGAGCTGATAGGTCTGTTCCCGCAGGTCGTCGGGGTTCTGCCGGACGGTGATGGCGTGCAGATCGACGACACAGTAACGGTTGTCAAACTCATCGCTGTCCTGGATGTCAACCCAGTTTTTAATCGACCCCAAATAATTTCCGAGTGTGATTTTGCCGCTGGGCTGGATGCCGCTCAGACTGACCTTGCGCTTTTTTTCCATCACTGTATCGCTCCTTTTCTATAGATTTTCGGCCAAAGCGGAGAAATTTGCCCCGCCCCCGCCGCGCAAAGACAAAAGCCCCCTTTGCCCGGCCCGAAGGGAGGGGCGAAGGGCAAGACCCTTTTTAAAGCCTTTGCGAATACCGCATATTATATCAAAAATTCCCCCTGTGCGCAAGGCGCACAAGGGGAAAATGCAAGAATACATTGACACAGAAGCTGCCGGATGACACAGGGCGCGGCGGCAGCTTCCGGCACAGGGGTTTTGCAAAGACAGCCCCCGGAAAAAGCGCCGGGCAAGAGCCGACGGAAGGGCGCAGAACAAAGGCGTCCGCGCTCCTGGACGTGCGGGGAAGGGGACGCCTCAAAGGGGCGGCAGCAGAAAGCCGAAGACGATCCAGACCAGCACGAAGGTGATCACGTTAGAGAGGCTGTTGAAGAGAGCTGCCGCCTTAGGGTGAAAGTCGTATTCCGAGCAGTAGGCGATGCAGTTGATGGCGCCGGGAAGCAGGAAAAAGAGCACGAGAGTGTAGCGCGTCAGAGGGGGATACAGATTCAGGGAACACAGGGCAAAGGCGGCAAGCCCGCCCGCCAGATAGCGCAGGGGCAGCATTTTGAAGACCAGCCGCCGCTCGTCGGCGCCTAAGTTGAAGTCGAGCGTCATGCCAAGCGCCAGCATGGAAAGCGGGGTGTTGATTTTGGTGATGGTGTCGGTAAAGGTGTAGCAGAAATCGGGCAGGTGGATGCCGGTGGCGGCCATGAGAAGGGCGGCCGCCAGGGCCAGCAGTACGGGAGAGGTGGCAAGCCGGCGGCCTGCCGCGCGCCAGTCGGCGCCCTGCTCGGTGTAGAGCTGGGCGTGGATGACGCAAAAGGCATAGAGTGTCACGGCGTTGCCGCCGTGCACGGCCACCATGATGGGCGTGGCCTCCGCGCCAAACAGCGCCTCGGCGAGAGGGATGCCGATAAAGCCCACGTTGATGCCGGCAAAATTCAAAACGGCCATGCCTTTTTGGGAGCGTGTCTTGCCGGGGAGAAGGAGGTAGACAAGCCCCGATAAGAACAGGCCGAACAGGCAGGACACCGCGAAGATCGAGAGATACTCGGGCGTGAGCTCCACCGTGCGGAAGTTGGACAGGATGAGGCAGGGGATGATGAGGGTGGTGATGAGCTTAAAGTAGATTTTATAGTCGTTTTCGCCCACAGCCCCGCTTTTGCGCAGCACAAATCCCGCCGCGATGACAGAGCCTAGCAGTAAAAAGACCGAATTGACGGAAGACATGAGAAAAACCCCTCTCTTGCGAAAAAACGCGGGTTTTTGCGCGCACCGGCGGTTTTTCCTTTATTGTAGCGCCTTTGAAGGGGGGATGCAAGGGGCTCTTTGGGGGGAGAGGGGGCCCGGCCGGCAGGGCGGGGCGCGCCTGTGAGGCTGGCCGCCGCCCGCCGCAGCAGCAGCCGCCCCGCCGGGCAGGGACGCCGCAGCGTCCCTGCGGGGCGCGGCCCTGTGCCGAGGGGCGGGCTAAAAAAAGGATGCCGGCGGGCACACAGGGGGAGAAAAGGAAGGGGGAAAAGGGGCCGCGCTTTGCGCAGGCTTTGGCCTGCGCCTCGCCGGGGCAAAAGAGCGGGAGCCTGCGGGAAGGGGAGAGGCAGGCGGCCCTGCCGCACCGCGTCCGGCCCTCCGTGCCCGCTCAGCCCCGCACCGCACCCCCGCACCGCGTCCGGCCCTCCGGCCCTGCCGCAGCCTTGCGCCGCAGCCTTGCGCCGCACCGCCCTCCACCGCCCTCCGTCCCCGCCGCAGCCTTGCACCCTCCTCCGCCTAGGGGGGGCCGGTGTTTCCCGTGAAACAAAAAGCGGCGGGGAATCTCCCCGCCGCTTACGCCCCGGTGTTCCAAAGCGCATTTTTCAGAGCGCATGGTTTGAAGGCTCAGGCGAGCGGAAGGTAGCCCGCCTGCTCAATGATATCCTGCCCCTGCTCCGACAAAAACCAGTCGATGAGCAGGGGGATGTTCGGGTTGTCGTTGGCCGCGTCGTAAACGGCGTAAAACTCGCTCACGAGGGGGTAGCCGCCCGACGTCACGCCCTCCAGGTCGGGATACACCCCGTCGACCGCCAGCATCCTGACATTCCCGTTTGCCACCACGTCCTCCACATAAAACCGAAAGGAAAAGCCGATGGCGGCGCCCAGGAAGCCCAGATAATTTTTCTTTGTGGGCTGTCCCTCCATGAAGGACAAAAAGGCGCTCTGGCTGCCGCTCCCCTCAGCCCTCTGCAGGGGCAAAATGGGTGTGTGCGGGCCGCCGAGCTGCGACCAGAAGGTGTATTCGCCGGCATAGATGCCCCGAATCTGCTGCAGGGTCAGGGAGGTGACGGGATTGCTGCTGCTGGTGAGAAACACAAAGGCCTCGCGGCCGATGGGCACCAGCTTCAGCTCCACGCCCTGCTGCTCGGCGTATTGCAGCTGCTGCTCCGAGGGGGCGGCGCACACCACGATGTCGGAGTCGCCGTCCACCACGGCCCGGTAGGCGCCCGCCGTGTTTCGCATCTGGAGGCGGCTGTCTTTGGTAAAGTCGCTGCCGTCAAACTCCACCGCGCTCTCGGGGTAGAGGGCGTGCACAAAGGCGGAGGTGACGGGGTAGAGCGCCGAGGCCGAGTCGATCACGGGCAGCTCCCCGCTCAGCGCAAGCTGTCCTGTGACCTTCACAATCTCCGAGTCGTCGTCAAAGGGGAGGTAGCGGTCGAGCTCAATGGCCTTTGCGCGCAGCCCCCGGTCGGCGCTCGGCAGGCAGCGCCAGGTGCCCAGCGTGAAAAGGGCGGCGTTGAAGAGCAAAAAGGCAAGCGCCACGGCCGTCAGCATGGCGGCCTGGCGGGTTTTTCGCGTCATGCGGCTCACCTCCCGCGCGCCAGAAAGGAGAGAATGGAGCAGCTGGAATAAAGCCAGCCCAAAAGGACCATATGGGCGAGGGTGAGGGCACAGCCTGCAAGGGTCACGGCCAGCAGCCTGCGGGTGTAGGTTTTGTCATCCATCAAAGGCCTCCTTTCAAAGGGCTTTGCAGGGGAAAAGGGCGAAGGGTAGCCGGCGCCGCCGGGTTTCCGCGCGGGGAAAGGCCTGTCCTGCGGCGGCAGCAAAGGGCGTTGACGGAAAAAGGGCGTCTTTGGCGTTGCCCAGCCGCCCCTTACATGCCCGCAATGAGCTGGGTAAAAAGCCAGGCCGTGAAGGCGACCACCACGCAAACACAGGCAAGGGCGATGGAGGGGGCCTTCAAAGCGGCCTTTTTGGCCGCGCGAAGGGCGGTGTCCTCCTTTGGGGTTTTGAGGTAGTCAAACAGCGACGAGGCAAACCATACCAGGATAAAGCCGGGCGCAATCACGGCGAGATAGGGCGCGATGCCCACGCTGAGCATGAATAAGAAAGACAGGGCGTCAGACAAAAAGCCGGGCAAAAAATCCCCTCCTTTCGCAGGGCTGCAGACAAAAGGCCGCGCGGTGGTCTTGCCCACGCCGCCCGCTTTTGAAAAAGAGGGCGGACGGCACAGGCACCCTGCCACCGTGCAGAACATAGCAAAATATAAAAATATTTTAGATATTTTGCCAAAATAATAGCACAAAAACAAAAACAATTCAACAGCTTTTCGAAAAATTCCTGAAAAGTGCAGAGAAATTGCCCGGTGCATGGGCGGGCGGCAGGGAGCGGCCGGGGGAGAGAAAAAGGGGAGAGGTCGGCCTTTTTGGGGTGCCTTCAGGGCGGATTTTTGCGGCAGGCCCGCGCAGGGGGCAAAAGGAAGGGGAGGCGGCTTGCTCTTTGCCTATCTTTGCGGTATAATAAAAAAGCAACCATATTTTGAGGGCGAAAGCCGCGTGCGCTTTCGCCCTTTATGTCTGTCACGAAAGGCTCAAAGGCAGGGCGCCTCTTCGGGGGCCTTTGCCCGGAGCGGCTGCACAAAAGGACGACAAATTGGAAGGGAGATACCGGTCATGGCATTTCGGAAAAAGTGGCTGCCGGCTGTTTTGGCAGTGGCTGTCTGCGTTGCGGTGGCCTGCATATTCGCCTTTTCCTCCGCCCCGGGGGGAGAAACCGTCGAAAGCAGGCAGGAGATGTTAAACGCGGCGATTTCAAAGGGCGGGGACTGGACGATTTTGAAGGAGCTGGAGCTTGAGGACTGCGTGGTCAGCGCGGCATACAGCGCCGACCGGAAGTGCGCGCTTGCCGTGTTTGAGCCGCAGGGAAACGGGACATACAAACTTCGCACGTCGACCACGCGGGACGCCGACCAAATCATCGTCACAAGCACCATGGAAAACGGCGTGTGGTATGACCTTGTCTGGTTTCAGGGCGCCAAGACGAAATATGCAGAAATCACCTACACCGTCGACGGGCAGGTTCAGGACACGCTGAGATTCGATACGGAGGATATGGAGATTCTCAGCATCGAAAATCCGCAAAAAGAGTATTCCATGCATGTGGTTTATTACGACGGCGAGGGCAACAAATACGAGTAACCTCCCCGGCCGGGAAAGACAAGGGCCGCAAGCGGCCAACGACAATCAAGACAACAAAGGAAAAAGGAGCGGGAATTTCATGAAAAACCCCCATTTGCGCGCACCGGCGCTGCTGCTTGCGCTGTTGCTGCTGCTGACGCTTGCCGCCTGCGGCGATGACGATACCGAGACCATGGCGCCCGTGGAGCCGGACAAGCTGCCCGGGCAGGAGGAGACGCAGGAGAAGGGTGTCCTCAACCCGCTTACGGGGCTGCGGGAGGAGACGTCCTACACCCTGGCGCGGCCCATTGCCGTCATGATCAATAATCTCAAGCAAGCCACGCCGCCGCGCGGGATGTCGGCGTACGACGGCGCCTTTGAGGTGCTGGCCGAAGGGGAGATCAACCGCATCATCGCCCTCTTTTACGACTACGAAAGCATCCCCGAGATCGGCTCGGTGCGCTCGGCGCGCGACTACTATTTCAAGCTGGCGCGCCCTCTCGACCCCATCGTGCTGCACTACGGCGGCAGCGACGCCGCCTACATCTACATCAAGCAAAACAAGCTCGACACGCTCAACGGAATGGAGAGCAAGGTCGACAGCCTGATGTACTGGCGGGACCAGCAGCGCATCAAGAGCGCCGGCTATGAGCACAGCGTCTTCACGAGCGGGGAGAAGGTCAGGGAGGCCGTCGAGCAGCTCGAGCGCCGCACGGAAACCGAGCAGACGGAACCCTTTTTCCGGTTTCGCGGGGAGGAGGAAGAGGCCAGGGCGCCGGGCAGCCTGCCCGGCGTCACCATCACGGTGCCCTTCTCGCACTACATTGAGCCCGTGTTTGAATACGACGCGCAAAAGGGGTGTTACCTGCGCAGCCAGTATGGCGCCCCATACGTCGACGAGACCACGGGGCAGCAAATCGAGGTGGACAACCTGTTTATCGTCTTTGCCGAGCACCGTGCGGTGGGCGACGAGGCCGGCCACATCGAGGTTGTCACCACGGGAAGCGGGCAGGGCCTGTATTTTTCAAAGGGTGCGGGCTGTGCCGTCAACTGGAGCAAGCAGAGCGACACCGACTTTTTCACCTTTACCGACGAGGCCGGGCAGGAGCTTGAGGTCAACAGGGGGCGCATGTGGATTTGCGTGGTTGCGCCAAACTGCAAGGTGAGCTATACCGACCCTGCGCAGCAGACCGAGGCGCAGGAGCAGGCGGACGGGGAGACGGCCAATGCCTGAGCGGCAGGGGCTTGAGGCGCTGCCCGGCCTTCTGCTGCCGTGGTACAGGGCGCATGCGCGCCGCCTGCCCTGGCGGGACAGCCCCACGCCCTACGCCGTTTTGGTCAGCGAAATCATGCTGCAGCAGACGCGGGTGGAGGCGGCGCTGCCCTATTTTAAGCGGTTTATGGCCGAGCTGCCGGATTTTGAGGCGCTTGCCGGGGCGGACGAGGCTCAGCTTTTGAAGCTGTGGCAGGGGCTTGGCTACTACAGCAGGGCCCGCAACCTGCAAAAGGCGGCGCAGCTTGTGGTGCAGCGCCATGGCGGGCAGCTCCCGGCCGACCTTCGCGCCCTGCGGGCCCTGCCGGGAGTGGGCGACTACACGGCGGGGGCGGTGGCCTCCATCGCCTTCGGGCTGCCGGCTGCGGCGGTGGACGGAAACGTGCTGCGCGTGTTTGCAAGGCTTTTGTGCAGCGGGGAGAGCCTCTCTTCGCCCGCCTTCAAAAAGGAGGTGGCGCGCCGGGTGGAGGGCCTGATGCCGCAGGGGCAGGCAGGCGACTTCACGCAGGCGCTCATGGAGCTGGGGGCCACCATCTGCCTGCCAAACGGCAGGCCCCTGTGCGAAGCCTGCCCGGTGAGAGAGCTGTGCGGCGCCGCCTGCGAGGGGCGGCAGCAGGAGCTGCCGGTCAGGCAGGAGAAAAAGGCGCGGCGCAGGGAGCAAAAGGCGGTGCTGCTGCTGTGCGCAGGGGAGCTGACGGCGCTGCGGCGCCGTCCCGACAGGGGGCTCTTGGCCGGCCTGTGGGAGCCGGTGACGCTGCCCGGCATGCCTGACGAGGCGCAGGTGCGCCGCGCGGTGGAGGAGCTGGGCGGCGCGGTGAGGCAGCTTGCCCCCCTGCCGGCGGCAAAGCATGTCTTCACCCATGTGGAGTGGCATATGACGGGCTGGCGCGTCGAGCTCGAGAGCGCGCAGGGGCTGGATCCCGCCCTGGTCTTTACGACGGAGCGGCAGCGCCGCGAGCAGTACGCCGTCCCCAGCGCCTACCGGGCCTATCTGAAGCCCTCCCGCCGGCGCTGAGACGAAAGACGCCCCCTGTGGAGGGAGAGAAAAAAGACTTTTGCGGCGCGGCCGTTGAGATAAGGCAGGAAAAGACGGCGAGGGCCTTGCGGGAAAACCCCGCAAGGCCCTCGCCGTCTTTGGGCAAAGCAGCCCTGCCGAAAAAGGGCAAGCGTTCAAGCATGCCCTTTCCGGACGGCCTGCCTTGGCGCGCAGGGACGCGGGGAGGCCCCTCTTTGCCTTAGCTGCGCCTTGCGCACTCCAAAATGACTAAAATGGGAAGCGCGAGAATGGTTGCAATGATCAAAAGAGGCATTGCCAGATTCCCTCCCTTCCAAAGAGAATGCAGGTCGTCAGAGAATGGGGGTCGTCGCCCCTTCGTCAGGAACCGGGATTTGCCGGCCGGGGGGCCGTGGTTTCAGGGGCGCTTTGTCAGGGCAGCACCTTCGCCCATTTTTGGGAGAGCGTCTCCAGCAAAAGGGCCTGGCTCTCCCCTTCGTATTCCGAAAAGGTCAGGTAGCTCACGCAGTTTCCCTTGAGGGCAACAAAGTCAAGGCCGCTTTGCCATGCGCCGTCCAGCCCCGCAACCGAAAGCGGGGTAAAGGCCTCCTGGCTTTGCCCGAAGGTGGAGGAAACCATGAGGGCGGGCACGATGTCGCGGGCCCTCTGCGGGCTGGAGAAGAGAAAGACCTCCTGATAGAGCCAGACAAAGTCGTCCCCGCAGGTTAGCGACTGCCGGGTGTCCCACACCCGGGCCGCCAGAGAGGGGATTTGAGAGACGTCGTTGCCCTTGTCGCCGCTCCAGTAGTGGGGCTCGCCCTCAAACCCGAGCTCCTGCAGCAGCAGGTAGGGGTCGTCGCTCTGCGCGGGCAGCGCCGTGTGCTGCGTCTGTTTCCACTGCCACAGCATCAGCAGCAGCATGCACAGCATGCCAAGCCAGCACAGCGCCGCAAACAGGCGGTAGGGCAGGTGGCGGCCCGAGGGGGCGTGGTCGAGCGGATGCCCCTTTTTGAGGCGGCGGCACAGCCGCATGGTGTGGATGGCGCCGTAGAGGTTGGAGACAATGCCCCAGACAACCAGCAGGCAGAGCAGCAGCATCATGGCCGTGTTTCGGGCCAGCTCCAGCGTCCATTGCGCTTTGAGTGCCGTGAGCGCCTGGGAAAAGCTGTCGTCGCGCATGCCCGCCGCGAAGAGCAGCCAAAGCAGACAGCTCAGCGTCACGGGCAGCCAGCTCAGCAGGTAGCTGCGCCGCAGCGCCTTCAGGGTGGCCGCCTGGGAAACGGGGTCGCTGTAAAACTCCGGGGCGTCGCTGCCGGCAGGGGCGCAAAAGACGTTGACCAGCCCGCAGCGCGTGACAAACTGCCAGCCGCTCTCCTCATACAGCGCGCGCTGCTCCTCGGGCAGTGTGAGGTCGTCGTCAAAGAGGGCGGGGGAGGCCAGCTCGATGCGGTAGCGCAGCTGCTGCGGCTCGCAGCGCTCAAACGAGCTCAGAAAAGCGCCCCGCCGGCGAAGCTTCCAGCCCTTTGCGGCCATATCGCCATAGCATTTTTCGTTTTCCCCAATGGCGTAGTCGCCCGGGTGGATGAGATACCGTCTCATGTCTGTTCCTCCAGTGCAGCGCCGTCTTGCACCATGTGCTTGAGGCGCCGGTATTCGACCCGCAGGGCGTCGAGCCCCTTTTGGGTGATGGCATAGGTCTTGCGCCGCTCCTGCTGCGAGGCCAGCACAATGAGCCCCTCCTCCTTCATGCGGGTCAGCACGCCATACAGCGTGCCCGGTCCCATTTCCACACGCCCGCCCGAGAGCTCCCGGATGCGGGCAATCATCCCGTAGCCGTGCCCCGGCTGCAAAAGACTCAGCAAAATGTAATACATGGCCTCGGTCATGGGCTGTGCCTGCGGCATGAGGGAGCCCCCCTTTCCGAGCGGCGGTGAGGCCGCTATTATGTCTCTCGATATATCGCGTGACATAATAATAGCATGCCCGACAGGCCCTGTCAAGGGGGGGATGGCAAAGGCGCGCGTTGGGGCGCGGGGCTTTACGCGGCGGGACAAACCCGGTATAATAAAAAAAGGAAAAAACCGGCACCGCACGGCTTGCTGCGCCAAGCGGTTGGCGGGGGCCGTGACCAAAAAAGCAAAAGAGGGGGAAACCTGCATGAAAATCACGGACGATATCCTTTACGTCGGCGTCAACGACCACGACATTGACCTGTTTGAGGGGCAATACGTCGTGCCAAACGGCATGGCCTACAACTCCTATGTCATTTTGGACGACCAGGTTGCCGTGATGGACACGGTGGACGCGCGCTTTGCCGGGCAGTGGCTTGACAACGTAAGGCAGGCGCTGGGGCAGCGCAAGCCGGCCTATCTGGTGGTGCAGCACATGGAGCCCGACCACTCGGCCAACGTGGCGCGCTTCATGGAGGCCTATCCCGACGCCGTGGTGGTGGCCTCGTCCAAGGCCTTTGCCATGATGAAGCAGTTTTTCGGCACCGACTTTGCCGACCGCCGCCAGGTGGTGGGCGACGGCGACACGCTGTGCCTGGGCAGCCACACGCTGCGCTTTGTCACGGCGCCCATGGTGCACTGGCCGGAGGTGATCATGACCTACGACGAGAGCGCAAAGGTGCTTTTTTCGGCCGACGCCTTTGGAAAATTCGGGGCGCTCGACGTGCAGGAGGATTGGGCCTGCGAGGCGCGGCGCTACTACATCGGCATTGTGGGGAAATACGGCGCGCAGGTGCAGGTTGTGCTGGGCAAGCTGGGGGGAGCGCAGCTTTCGGCCGTCTGCCCCCTGCACGGGCCGGTGCTGACCGGGGAGCTTGGCCGCTATCTGGAGCTTTACAACATCTGGTCGTCCTATGGCGTCGAGAGCGAGGGGGTTGTCATCGCCTACACCTCGGTTTACGGGCACACGCGCGAGGCGGTGGAGCTGCTGGCCGACCGGCTGCGCCAGAGGGGCTGCCCGGAGGTGGTTGTGACCGACCTTGCGCGCTGCGACATGGCCGAGGCGGTGGAGGACGCCTTCCGCTACGGCACGCTGGTGCTTGCCACCACCACCTACAACGGGGAGATTTTCCCCTTTATGCACACTTTTTTGCACAATCTCACCGAGAGGAACTTCCAAAACCGCAGGGTGGCCTTTGTGGAAAATGGGAGCTGGGCGCCGCTTGCGGCAAAGACCATGAAAAAGCTGCTGGAGGGCAGCAAGCAGCTGACCTATGCCGAAACCACCGTCACGCTGCGCTCGGCGCTGGACGACGCCAGCCGGCAGCAGGTGGAGGCCCTGGCGCAGGAGCTGTGGCCGGGCGGCGGACGGTAGGCTGCGCACGCCCTGCCCTTCCCCAAGGGCGCCGGAGGGCTCCCGGGGGAGGGGCCCCGGCTTTGGGGCGGACAAAGCCCGGCAAGGCGCGCGGCGGACGCCGCGCGCCTTGCCGGAGAGGGGCGGCGGCAGCGCGGGAGCGGGTTCCCGCGCTGCCGCCGCCCCTTAAAGCAGGGCCGGGGGAGAGGCTTCTCCCCCGGCCCTGCTTTGCTTTGTCCGCCGGGTTGGCTGCGGCGGGGAAAGGGGGCCTTTTTGCCGGGAAAAGCCTTTTTTGAAAGGGTGTTGACAAAGATATTTTAGGGTGTTACAATGGCTGCTGCGGGAGCGAAGGCTCCCCAAAACGAAAGGACGCCCGTTTGCGGGGATGTCAGCCAACCTGGGCCGGCCGGGGCCGGAACAAGGGGGCTTTCCTGCAAAGCGTTCTTTTTATGTTCCGAAAAATGCGCCTGTCTGCCTGCGGCTGCAGGCGGGGCGCAGGGCGGGAAAGCCGGGCCAAGCGTCAAAGGCCCCGCGCGCGGATGCCGTGCGGGGGGAGGCTTTGCGAAGCGCCCCCGGCCCCCTGCCCGCAAAAGGACATGCGCTTTGAGAGAGGAGAGGTTTTTTTGAGTCAGACCACAGCGGCGCAGGAGAACAAGATGGGTGTAAAGCCCATTTTCGGCCTGCTGCTTTCCATGGCGCTGCCCAGCATGGCCTCCATGCTGGTGCAGGCGCTCTACAACATTGTCGACGGCATTTACGTCTCGCGCATCCACCCCGACGCGCTGACGGCGGTCTCGCTGGCGTCGCCGGTGCAGATTCTCATGATCTCGCTTTCGGTGGGCACCTGCGTGGGGGTCAACTCGCTGATTTCGCGGCGTCTGGGGCAGAAAAACCAGGCCGACGCCGACGCCGCCGCCACCCACGGGCTGCTGTTGTCGCTGCTCTCCTGGGCGGCCTGCGCCGTCTTTGGTCTGCTCGGCACCAACCTGTTTTTCCGCCTGTTTTCCCCGTCGGAGAGCATTTTTAACTACGGGGTGGAATATCTGTGGGTGGTCACGGTGTTTTCGGCTGGCATGTTTGTGGAAATCAGCGTGGAAAAGACCTTTCAGGCCACCGGCAGCATGATGACCTCCATGGTGCTGCAGCTCATCGGCGCCGTCACCAACATCATTTTGGACCCCATCCTAATTTTCGGGCTGCTGGGCGCGCCCGCACTGGGGGTGCGGGGGGCGGCCATTGCCACCGTCATCGGGCAGTCTCTGGCGGGGGTCATCGGACTGGTGCTGCTTATGCGGGGCAAAAACGCCGTCACGGTGACGCTGCGCGGCTTTCGCTGGAACGGCCGCATCGTGCGCGACATCTACACGGTGGGGCTGCCCTCCATTTTGATGCAGTCGATTGGCAGCGTGACGGCCATGGGCTTCAACCGCATCCTGATGGGCCTGTCGGACAGCGCCGTGTGGGTCATGGGGACTTACAGCAAGCTGGAAAACTTTTTGTTCATGCCCCTGTTTGGCCTCACCCACGGCGTGCTGCCGCTCACGGGCTACAATTTCGGCGCCAAGAACCGCGACCGCATGCTGCAGACCATGCGCTACGGGCTGATTATCGGCATCTCCATGATGGCGGTGGGCATGCTGATTTTCTGGATTTTCCCAAGGCAGCTGCTTGGCATTTTTGCGCCCACGCCCGAGCTCATGGAGATGGGCGTTCCCGCGCTGCGCACCATCAGCCTGAGCTTTTGCCTGGGTGCGGTGGGCATCATTTTGTCCACTGTGTTCCAGGCGGTGGGCAAGGGGGTTTACAGCCTGTACATCTCCCTGCTGCGCCAGATCGTGGTCGTGCTGCCCTGCGCCTGGGCGCTCTCCTTTTTGGGGCTGGAATACGTCTGGTTTGCCTTCCCTGTCTCCAACGTGGTCTCTATGGCGCTCAGCATCGTCATGGCAAGGCGCCTGTTTCGAAATTATATTGACCCGATTTTGCTTGACAAGGGGGAGGCAGCGCGTTAAAATAGGGTCGCAGAGAAGTGCCTTTGGGGCCGGGTGAAATTCCCGACCGGCGGTAAAAGTCCGCAAACGCCCCCTTTTTTGAAAAGGAGGGGCGCCGATCCGGTGAAATTCCGGGACCGACAGTAGAGTCTGGATGGGAAAAGGCATGCGCGGAGCGGGGTTTTTTTGCCATGCGCAGACCCCGGGGCCCCCGCATGATTGCTGTTGTCATCCACACCTGCCAGAGGCTGCCGCCTCTGGCAGGTGTATTTTTTTGAAGAAAGGGAGTCTTTTCCATGGTGGAATCTCGGCAAAGAACCAAAAAGCTGGTCTCCATGGCCATGCTGTGTGCGCTGGCCTATCTGGTCATGCTGGTGGGGCGCATCCCCATTGTGCTTTTTCTCAAATACGACCCCAAGGACATCGTCATCGCCATCGGCGGCTTTTTGTACGGCCCCGTGTCGGCCTTTGTCATTTCGGCGGTGGTGGCGCTGGTGGAGCTGCCCATCAGCGAGACGGGCATCATCGGCTGCATCATGAACCTGGTCTCGTCGGCCGCCTTTGCCTGCACCGCGGCGTATTTTTACAGCAGGAAGCGCACGCTAGAGGGCGCCGCCCTGTCGCTTGTGGCAGGCGTCGCCGCCATGGTGGCCGTGATGCTGCTGTGGAATTATTTTCTCACTCCCATTTACATGGGCTATCCGCGCGAGGCGGTGGCCGACATGCTGCTGCCCGTGTTTTTGCCCTTTAACCTGTTCAAGGGCGGGCTCAACGCCGCCTTCACCATGATGCTCTACAAGCCGGTGGTGTCGGCGCTGCGCGCTGCGCGCCTGGTGCCCGAGAGTGATTTGGCCCAGCCCTCCAATCGGCGCGTGACCATCAGCGTTGTGCTGATGTCGCTGCTGGTGGTGGCCACCTGCGTCATGCTGGTGCTGGTTTTGAAGGAAGTCCTGTGGGCGTAAATCCAAACAAAAAAGGGGCGGGGCGCACGCTTTGTGCGCCCCGCCCCTTTTTTGCACAGTTTGGGACGTTTTTTAAGGAAAAGGCGCCCCCTGCGGCAAAGGGGGCTTAAAGAAAGCAGGCTGCCCCCGGCAAGGGGATGCCAAAAGGCATCCTCTTGCCGGGGGCAGGCGGTGCGCGCCGGTGTCAGGGCGCAGGAAGGCGCCCGTCAGCGCGCCTTTCCAAACTCGGGAATGGCCTCGATGCGGTCAAAGGCCTCCTTGAGCTGCTCCATGGGCACGGTGCAGGAGATGCGCAGGTAGCCCTCTCCCGCCTCTCCGCCGTAAGCGGGGCCGGGCACCACCAGCACACCGGCTTTGGCCAGCAGCTCGGTGGCCTGGGCGGAGGTCAGGCCGGCCGGCTTGACGCAGGGGAAGAGGTAGAAGGTGCCCTGCGGCTCGAGCACGCGCATGCCGGGCAGGGCGTTGATGCGCTGCGCGGCGTAGGTCACGCGGCGGCGGTATTCCTCCACCACGGCCGGCACCACCTCGTCGCGGTGGCGCAGGGCGGCCAGCGCGGCGCGCTGCGAGGGCGAGGGGGCGGCAAAGACCACGCTGTTGTTGAAGGTGGTCAGGGCAGAAATGATTTCGGGAGTCGAAATCATGTTGCCGATGCGCCAGCCGGCCATGGTATAGTTTTTGGAGAAGCTGTTGATGGTGATGCTGCGCTCCATCATGCCCGGCAGCGAGCAGATGGGGGTGAAGGGGATATCGAAGGAGATGTCGGTATAGATGTCGTCGGCCACCACGATGAGGTCGTGGCGCTTTGCAAAGTCGGCAATGACCTCGAGGTCTTTCACGCCGTAGCACACGCCGGTGGGGTTGCAGGGGGTGTTGAAGATAAGCGCCTTGGTGCGCGGCGTCACGGCGGCCTCCAGGGCGGCCGTGGTCACGCGAAAGCCCTCCTCCTCGCGGGTGGGCACCGCCACCGCCACCCCGCCCGACAGCTCCACCTGGTCGAAATAGGAGCCAAAGCAGGGGGTGGGGATAAGCACCTCGTCGCCCTTGTCAAGCAGCACCTGCATGGCAAGGTACATGGCCACGTTGCCCGCCGTGCACACAAACACCTGGCTGTCGTCTAACTGCAGGCCGTAGGCCTTGCGGTAGAAGTCGCGGATAGCGTCGCGCAGCTCGGGGTCTCCCTGCGGGTGGGTGTAGCCGGTGTGCCCGGCCAGCACGTCGTCAAATGCGTCGCGGATGATGCGCTGGTCGGTCACCATGTCGGGGTCGCCGATGGTCAGGTTGATGGTGCCCGCCACAGGGCCCGACACGTTGGCCTTGTCCATGAGGTTTTGCTCGCTGACCTGGTGGTGCTTGGCCAAAAAGTTTCTGCTCATGCCAGTTCCTCCTTTTGAATTGTAGTGCCGTCGGCCTCGGGAGCCGCCGGCGACGCGCCGCCCGCCAGCACGGCAGCACGGTGCCACAGCATGGGCAGCAGCGCGGTGTTGACAAGGTCGAGCTCGGGGGCCTGCGTCACGGTGACGACGTCCCCCGTCAGGCGCAGCAGCGCCATGGGCAGGGCTGTGGCCGTGAGCAGCAGAGCGGCGGCCGTCATGAGCTGCCGCGTGCGCAGGGGGGAGGCCAGCCCGGCGCGCAGGCGCGACTCGCTGTAGACGGCGGCCAGCGCCAGGGCGCAGCCCAGCAGCGTATAGGTGTTTTCGGGGACGTGCAGGATGTTGCGCCCGGCCAGATGGGCCGTCAGCAGGGCGACCATGGCATAAAAGGTGAGGGGCAGCAGCAGCAGACAGGTGGATTGCCGGCCGCCGCGCAGCGTCTTTCCTGCGGCGCTGGGGATGAGCAGCAGCAGGCAGACGGCCGACATCACGGCGGCGGCGGCCAGAGGCTGCCACATGCGGTGCCGCAGGGTGAAGGCCATGCCGGCGCCTGCGGCAAGGCCCAGCGCCGCCACAAGCTGCGCCGCGCCGCCAAAGGGGCTTGAATACAGGGCGTTTGCCCCGGCGGGGCAGGCACCCTTACCGGCGAGCAGGGCAAAGAACGCGGTGAAAAGCAGCAGGGCGGCCGTATAAAAGCCGGCGGTGCCGGCGGGAAAAAATCCGGTTTGGGGCTCCGCGAGCGAGAGGGCCGTCACGGCACGGACGACGGCAAGCACCGCCGCCGCAGCGAGCGGCACAAAAACCTTTTTCATGCTGTCACATCCTTATTTGTGCATTATACCCCGGAAAGGGCAAAAGGTCAAGAAAGCTTGCCCCGAAAAGAGGGGCGTGCAGGCCACGGCAGGCTTTTTGGCAAAAAGAGGGCGCCGGGGGCAGCCTGACGGGAGCTTCCGGGCGGGGGCCTGCCGCAAAAAAACGCCCCGCCCCTTCAGGGGGCGGGGCGGCGCGCAGGGCTGAAAAACAAGGAAACGGGGGCTTCAAAAAGGGAGCAGGCCAAGGCGCCAAAGCCAAACGCCCAAGGCAAGCTGTAGGGCAAAAATGGCCGGCATTCCCAGCGTAAAGGCCCTGTGGCGCGTCTTGTGGTGAAATACCGCCATACCCAGCATGGCGCCGGGGCTTGCTCCCAGCAGCGCCACCGCAAACAGCGTGCGCTCAGAGATGCGCCACATATGCCGCACGGCAAACCACTTGTCCAGCCCGAAGAGGACAAAGGCCGCGACGTTGACGGCCAGCAGCCAGAGGGCGAGAAGCTTCATGTTACGGCAGCCCCCCGCGCAGCTCGCCAAACAGGGAGAGCAGTTCGTCAAGGCGTGCGGAGTTGAGAGTGTAATACACCTGTGCGCCGACCTTGCGGGTTTTGACAAGGGAGGCCAGGGTCAGCACCTTCATGTGGTGGGAGAGCGTTGGCTGGGAGATTTCAAGCTGCTGCAGCAGCTCAATGGCACACATCTCCCTTTGGCTGAGCATGGAGACGATGTGCAGACGGTTGGCGTCGGCCAGTGCCCGGAGGGCTTCCAGTGCCCGCGTTTGCTGCAAACTGAATGCCTGTTTTTTATCCATTGCGTCGACCTCCTTTTCTCTGCTGAAAGGGCTGCCGCCCCAGGATTTTTCCTGTTGCTTTTCCGAAACAAGCGCTGCGGGACGCGTATGCCCTGCGCCGTCCCTCCCGAAATTCCGATGGCAGGGCGTCGGGCAGGCGTCAGGACTGCGCCGACGGGTCTGACCCGGTACGTGCGCCCGCCTGGCGGTAGCGTCCGTTTTGCTCCATGGGCGTGCCGGCCTGCTCAAAGAGCTCGGTGACGGTGACAAAATCATAGCCCTGCTCCGAAAGACGTTCCAGCAAAATGAGGGCGGCGTCTACGCTGGTGGAGTGGATGTCGTGCAGCAGCACGATATCCCCGTCGCCCACCGAGGACAGGACGGCCTGCACTACGGCGTCGGCATTGCGCAGCTTCCAGTCCTGCGGGTCGACCGACCACAGAACAAGCGGCTCCGACAGGGCCCTCGTCACGGAGGAGGAGAGGTCTCCGTAAGGCGGACGCACCAGCCAGGGGCGCACGCCGCAGGCCGTTTCAATCATGTCTGCAGTCTGGCGGATCTCCTCCGAGACGGCGCTTTGGCTCATTTTTTGAAAAAGGGAGTGGGAATAGCTGTGGTTGCCGATCTCATGCCCCTCTTGCGCCATGCGCACCAGCAGCTCTTCGTTTCCGGGGATTCTGCAGCCTAGGACAAAGAAAGTGGCTCTGGCGTCGTACTGCGCCAGACCGTCGAGAAGGCGGGCGGTGTAGGGCCCCGGCCCGTCGTCAAAGGTCAGCGCAATGCGAAAAGGCTTTTGCGGGACCTCTTCGGGGGCGGGCTCCTCTTGCTCCGGCTGCGGCTGCGCAGGGCCGGGCTCCTCTTGCTCCGGCCAGGCCTGCCGCTCGAGGGCAAGGCGCACAAAATCCCCGGGAGAGGGGAGGCGCTTGCAAGAGGGGAGGGGAAAGGAGAGGGGAGCGGGGGAGGGGGCGGGGCTGCTGCTCGTCTCAAAGAGCATCGAGCCTGCCGCCAGCGAGCCCTGGGAGAGGGAGAGCTGGGCAAGGGCGCACAGCGCCGCCGCCGTCAGCACAAGCAGGCAGAATCGCATCACCCGTTTTCTCTGAAGACGACGATAAAGCACGGACCCGGGCCTCCTTTTTTCAGCGATATCGGGGCACGAAAAAGCAGCCGGTGCCCTTGCCCCCCAGTATACCAGCCCGAGCGGGTGCATGCAAGGCAAACTGCATAGAAAGAGGAATTTTTGGGATTTTTCGCAAAAAAAGCCGTTTGAATTTGGCGAAAAAAAGAGAATTTGTCCGGCACGGGGTGGTCGGCAGCCCTGCGGTGTGGTATAATAAAGACAGAAAAAAACGGCGCGCGGCGCTCCGACAGGCGGGCGCGGCTCTCTGGCTGCCTTCCGGCGGGGAGGGCGCGCGGCCGGAACGAGGAAAGGGATCCCTCATGCAGATGGCAGGCGAGCAAGGACAAGGGCAATTTTCAAGGAATCTCCCTCTGCTGGGGCAGGAGGGGGAAGACAGGCTGCGGGCCGCCCACGTTGCCGTTTTCGGGCTGGGCGGCGTCGGCTCCTATGCGGCCGAGGCGCTGGCGCGCGCCGGTGTTGGAACATTGACGCTTGTCGACGCCGACGTGGTGGAGCTCAGCAACCTGAACCGTCAGCTTGTGGCGCTGCACAGCACGGTCGGGCAAAAAAAGGCGCTTGTCATGGCGCGCAGGGTGCAAGATATCTGTCCCGACACAAAGGTGGTCCCACGGCCGGTATTTTTTGACGGGCAGACGGCAGACACCTTTGATTTTTCGGCCTTTGACTATGTGGTTGACGCCATCGACTCGGTCGAGGCCAAGGTGCAGCTGATTTTGCATGCGCAGGCAGAGGGCGTGCCGATCGTCAGCTCCATGGGCACGGGGAACAAGCTGGATGCAGGGGCGCTCATGGTGGCCGACATCTATGAGACCTCCGTCTGCCCTCTTGCGCGCGTCATGCGCCGCCGCCTTCGGGAGCAGGGGGTTACCTCGTTGCGGGTGGTCTATTCCAGGGAGCTGCCCCGCCATTGCGGGTGCGGGGCGCCGGCCAGCGCGCCGCATGTTCCGCCGGTAGCGGGGATGCTGCTGGCAGGGGAGGTCATTTTGGACTTGGCGCACGCCCGGTAACAGAGCCCTTATGCAAAGAAGGGGAATGGCGGATGCGGCGTGAAAAAAGCCTTACGCCGGCAGCTTTTTTGTGGTAAAATCAAGATAGAGCAAAAAAAGAGCTCAGGGCCGGCCCGCACTTTTTGCAGTGCGGGCAAAGGCCTTTGCAAAACAAAAACCGTGGAATTCGGGGGTGGGAGACATTGTTTGAGATTGGGGAGAAAATTGTTTACGGAAGCACGGGCGTGTGCGAGGTGGAAAACATTGCGCCGATGGACTTTGCAGGCAAGGGAGAAAAAGAGCTCTACTATGTGCTCCATCCCCTGTACCAGGATGGGGTAATTTACGCGCCGGTGCAGGGAACGGTCTATATGCGGCCCATCCTTTCAGCGCAGGAGGTCGACCGCCTGATCGACGGCATTCCGCAGATAGAGGCCTCCGTGGTGGAGGAGCGAAGCCTCACCACGCTGGCCGCGCATTATGAGACCATTTTATCGACGCACGACTGCCGCGAGCTGCTGACGCTGTCCATGTCGCTGTATGAGAAAAAGCAAAGGGCCCGGCAGCAGAAGAAAAAATTTGGGCAAATTGACACCCGCTTTATGAAGCGCACCGAGGAGCTGCTGTTCGGCGAGATGGCTGCGGCGCTCGATATTCCGGTTGAGAAGGTCCCCGACTACATCGCCAAAAGAGTGGGATTTCCTCACCCCGTCCCAAGCGAGCGGCAGCAGGAGAGCCTGTAGCGGCCGGCGCAGGCCAGGGGCCGCGCCGCCTGCACCGGAAGGTCGGCGCCGCCAAAAGAGCAAAAAGGCTGCTTCCCCCATGGGGAGGCAGCCTTTTTTCCAAGGTGCAGCCGGCACAAAAAGGGAAACGCCCGGGTCGGAGAAAAAGGATCCGACCTGCGGGCGTCCTGCGCCAAGGCGCGTTTTGCGGCGGGCTTGGCGCTTTGGGGGAGAGGGTCTTGGAAAGAGAGGTCATTTGAGCAGCTCGTCGGCAGAGACGCGCAGCACCTGGGCAAGGATTTTGAGCTCGATATCGGTCACAAACCGCTGCCCGCTCTCCATGCGCTGAACCGCATTTTTATCAAGGTCAAGGCCGGCAAGCTGAAGCATATCGGCAAAAGCACGCTGGGAGACTTTTGGCTGCATCTGCCTGCGCAGCAGCGCAACCTTCCTTCCGCACAGGTTGAGCCGGCCGTCGTCGGCTTTGTTTTTATACATGTTCGCCCTCCTTTTTGACACATTGTGGTTGTCACGCAAGGCGATTGTATGATATGCTGTGAAGCAAGGTGACATTCACCTGATGTCGTATAAAAGGAGACGAAAGCAGTAAACGCCCGGCGTGAGGGAATCGGCAACAAGGGTGAGGAAAAAGGTTTGACTGGGAATAGGGCAGATGGAGCGGCCGGCAAAGCGCCGGCTGTGCAAAAAGAAAACGCACTCTCCGCGAGAGGGCGGAAAGTGCGCTGGGAGGGCGCAGGAAATGTCAGGGGGCTTGCACGGGTTATGCGGGCCTATTGCAGCTCCTGTTCCAGGTTTTCAAAGAGCTCGCAGGAAAAAAACTCCACAACCGAGATGTCCAGGCCGTCGCAGATTTTTTTGATGGTGGACAAGGTGACGCTGTGGTTTCGTCCACTGACGATATTTTGCAGCGTGGACTGCGTGATCCCGCACCGGGTGCTCAGCCCGTTGACGGTGAGATGTTTTTGTGCGCAGTAGTAGAGGATTCTCTCGCGGACGGCTTGTTTGATGGTCATAGGGCACCTCGCAGAAAAATGGGACTAAAAATAGGCTACCCCATGACGCCCAAAATGATTACCTCAATTGAGTTGACACCTTCCGGGCGTCGTGTTAAATTTGATAAAAGATGCGTCAAAGGAGGAGTTTGTTGTGCGAGAGCAGACCTGCTGCATCACAGGACAGCATCTGCGCCGGGAGGAAGACGAAGAGGCGCTCAAGGCGCGTCTTCGCCGGACGATCGAAGGGCTGGCGGCACAAAACGTGACGCATTTTGTCATGGGCGGAGCGCCCGGCTTTGAGCTGCTGGCGGGGGAGGTGGTGCTTGAAAAGCGGGCGGAGGACCCCCGGATTCGGCTGACCGTAATGCTGCCGCACGAGGATGTGAGCAAGGGCTGGAAGCGCTGTGATGTGGAGAGGCACGAGAGGCTGCTGGCGCAGGCCGACGAGGTGGTTTACACCTCGTACCGCAAGGAGGCGGGGTGTGTGCAGCAGAGAAACCGATGGCTGGTGAGCAGCAGCAGCGTGTGCCTGTGTTATCTCACCAGGAAGGTGGGCGGGGTTTGGTATACGGTGCTGCTGTCCATCCGCAGGGGGCTGAGCATCATCAATTTGAGCGCGGGTGAGACCGAAGCCGACACCCAAGGGGGGCAGGCGGGCCCGCAGGGATAAAAGAAGACAAAAAAACCGCCCTGTCTGGGCTTTCGGCAGGGGATGAGGCGCTGCCGGCACAAAACAGGGCGGGGAACGGGAGTTGCGGTCAGGGAAAAAAGAAAAAAAGAAAAAAAGAAAAAAGAAGGAAGGCCCCAAAAGGGTCTTTTTTATTGGGAAGCAGGGCTGCTTAGGGCTGGAGCAGCTGCGTTGCCTCCAGCTCAATGGTTTCCAGACGGGAAAAATTCTCGTCGGCAAGCTCGTAGCGCAGCGCAAAGTAAATTTGCCGGGCGGCTTCAAGGGCGTCTTTGATGCTCTCCCTGTCGGCGGCGGGGTGGGTGAGCAGGAGCTGTGCGGCATAGTTGCCGGCGCGGTGGCATTCGCTGCCCGAAAAGCGGCCGTTGATGTGCTCGAGCAGAGGCAGCAGGCAGTGCCGCCGGATGTGCACCGTCAGCGCGGCGGCCTCGAGCAGGCAATCCTGTTCGGCCAGGCGCGCGGCGCGGGCCAGCAGCAGCCAGATGGAATTTTCGGCGCGCTGGAGCAGCGAGGAGAGAACGGGCGGGTCATGGCGCAGCTCGCGCACCTCGCCGCGCCACTCCCACAGGAGCCGCGCGTCAGGCGTCGAGACGTACTGCCTTGCCGGCAGGGGGCGCAGCAGCACCATACGGGGCTCCCCCTCATACAGGCACAGCAGCCCCTCCCCCTCATCGGCGCAGGTGACCAGGGCGCCGGCCTGGGCTGCAAGCCTTGGCAGAACCTGCGGCATGGAGGCTGTGCTGCCGTCGGTGCACAGCAGCCAGAAAAGCGCCGCACCCCCTTGCTCCGGCAGCGAGAGCAGCGCCGTGAGCCCGGGCTCACGGGAGCACAGTTCGGTCAGCCTGGTTGCGTAATCCATGTGAGCCCTCCTTTGCAAAACGGGCTTTTTCGGCCGGAACGCAGCAGATTGCCGGCGTCCCCGGCCGGACTTGCGGAAGCATCCCCCGCAAACGGGAGGCTGCAGCAATTATAGCATATCGGAAAGCCAAAGAAAAGCGGCCGCCGCACACTTGCCCCTTGGGAAGGGACAGCGTGCGGCGGCCGCGCGGGCCCGGCGCAAAGCCGGGCGCTTGTCGGGCGGGGGTTACTGGGCGATAAGCAGCTGGGCAATCTGCACGGCGTTGGTGGCGGCGCCTTTTCGAATCTGGTCGCCGCAGCACCACAGGGCGATGCCGCCCGTCTGGCTGGTCAGATCCCGGCGGATACGGCCGACGTAGACAAGGTCCTGGTCGGAGGTGTCGAGCGGCATGGGATAGCGCTTGTTTGCCGGGTCGTCGACCAGCAGGCAGCCGGGAGAGTGGGCGATCGCCTGCCTGACCTGCTCGAGCGAGAGCGGGGCCTCGGTCTCCAGCGAGACCGAGACCGAGTGTGAGCGCATGACCGGCACGCGCACGCAGGTGCAGGTCACGAGCAGGCTGTCTGCATGCAGGATCTTTCGCCCTTCGTTTTGCAGCTTCATCTCCTCGCTGCTGTAGCCCTGGGCGTCAAAGGAGCCGATCTGGGGGATGAGGTTGTAGGCAATCTGATAGGGGAAGGTGGAGCAGACGACCGGCTCGCCCTTGGAAAGGGCCTCCACCTGCTGCTCGAGCTCGCGCATGCCTCCCACCCCGGCGCCCGAGACGGCCTGATAGGTCGAGGCCGTCATTTTCACGATGGGCGAGAGGCGGTGGATGGCGGCGACCGCCGTGGCGGTGATGATGGTGGTGCAGTTGGGATTGGAGATGAGGCCCTTGTGCCAGGCGATATCCTGAGGGTTGACCTCGGGCACCACAAGCGGCACCTCGGGGTCGAGCCGGTAGGCGCTGGAGTTGTCGATGACCACGGCGCCCTGCGCAACGGCGTGGGGAAGCAGCTCGGTGGCCACGTCGTTTTCCGCGGCCCCCAGCACGATGTCGCAGCCGGCAAAGGACTGCGGCGTGGCCTGCTCGAGCACGAGCTCTTCCCCCCGGAAGGGCAGGCGGCTGCCGGCACTGCGTGCCGAAGCCAGCAGGCGCAGCTCCGAGAGGGGGAACTGGCGCTCCTCCAGCACCCGCATCATTTCCCGTCCCACGGCGCCGGTTGCGCCCAAAATGGCAACGCGGTATTCTTTCATCATAAAACCTCCTTTGTTTAAGGCCGTCCGCCCGGCGCCCCGCATGAAACGCGGCGGCTCAGGCTGCGGCCGGAAAAAGAGGGCCTGCAGCCCCTGCAGGGCCCAAACGTCCTATTGGACAAAATTGTGATAGACAGTGCGCAGCGCGTGCTCGAAGTCCTTGTTCTCCACGCCCACGATGATGTTGAGCTCGTCGCTGCCCTGGGCAATCATGCGGATGTTGACGTTGGCATCGCCCAGCGCCGCGAACAGACGGCCCGACACGCCGGGCCGATAGGACATGCCGCGTCCCACGACGGCCAGCAGCGCCATGGAATCGATCACGCGGATGTCGGCCGGACGGCAGACGGCGCGGATTTCCCCCACGATGTCGTAGATGCAGCCCTCCACCTGCTCGGTGGACACCACCACCGAGAAGCTGTCGATCCCCGAGGGGATGTGTTCAATCTCCACGCGGTATTTCTCAAAGATTTCCAGCGTGCGGCGGATGATGCCGAGGTTGTCCTCCTGCTGGTTCTTGGAGACCGTGACGACCGTGAAATTCTTTTTGCCGGTCAGGCCCGTGATGAGGGGTTCTTCGGGGGCGGGCGGGGCGCTCTGCTCGTCGCAGATGATGGTGCCGGGGTCGTCGGGCTGATTGGTGTTGCGGATGTTGATGGGGATGCCGGCGTCCTTGACGGGGTAAATGGCGCCCTCGTGCAGCACGTTGGCCCCCATGTAGGCCAGCTCGCGCAGCTCGGGGTAGGTGACGATGTCGATGCGGCGGGGGTTTTCGATGATGCGCGGGTCGGCCATGAAAATGCCCGAGACGTCGGTCCAGTTTTCGTAGACGTCGGCCTTTGCCGCCACGGCCAGCAGCGCGCCGCTGATGTCGCTGCCGCCGCGCGAGAGCACCTTGATGCGTCCGCTCGGCAGGCTGCCGTAAAAGCCGGGCATGACGATGCGCTCGTGCCCGGCAATTGCCTGGCGCATGGCCTCGTAGGTTTTGTCGAGGTTGAGCTTTCCGTCGAAATCAAAGCAGACAAGCTGCGCCGCGTCCACAAAGTCGTAGCCTAAGAATTCCGCCATCATGCGGGCCGTGAGATATTCCCCGCGCGACACCAGCTCGTCGACCGACAGGCTCTTGTCGAGCTTTTGGCGCAGGCGCTCAAAGTCGCTTTCGATGTCGATGGTCAGGCCCAGCTCGCGCTTGATGTCGAGATAGCGCGATTCAATCATGGAAAACACCTGCTCGCAGGAGACCGAGTATTGCAGATGGGCGTGGCAGAGGTAGAGCAGGTCGGTGATCTTATTGTCGTTTTTGTGGCGCTTGCCTGAGGCCGAAACCACAATGAGTCTGCGCGCGTCGTCGGACAAAACGATGTCGCGCACCTTTTGAAACTGGGCGGCGTCCGCCAGGGAGGAGCCGCCGAACTTGGCAACCTTGAGCATGGTCTTGGAAATCTCCTTTTCTTGGTTAAAAAGCATTGTCATTTAAAGGGAAGGCAGGGCGCAGGGAAAAAGCGCCCTCTTTTTGAGCCGGGCGGGGGACCGGTTACGCAAAGCGCGCGGCAAAGAGCTTTGGGTCGAGCGCCAGCAGACGGCTTCGCAGCGCATAGAAGTCCTGCGCCGGCAGCTCCTTTGTCTCAAAGCAGACGGCGTCCTGCCCACGGGAGCGCCCGCCTTCGCAGGCCGCGTCCAGCTCCTCCTTTGCCCTTTGCGCCGCCTCGGGGGACAGGCGCAGCCACCAGCGCGCCCGCAGCAGCGACAAATCGCTTTGCAGCGCCCCGCCGGTGCGCGGCGGCGTCTCCCTGCCGCCCTGCGCAATGTCGAGCAGATCCTGCACCACGGCGTTTCCGGTGGGCAGCGCGCCGGCGCCCTGCCCGTAGAACTTGAGGGTGCCGATGCCCTGCGCCTCGAGAGAGGCCAGGTTGTTGTTGAGAGGCACGGCGGCTTCCAGCGAGCCCCGCTCCACCAGCACGGGCTCCACCGTGCAGCACAGGGAATCCCCATCGCGCCGCGCCGTGGCCAGCAGCTTGGGCACGCGGCCCATGGAAAGGATGTCGGCAACGTCCTGACCTTGAATCGAGCCGATGCCAAAGGTCGGCACCTGCCCGTGGGAGGGGGCAAAGCCAAAGGCCATGCCGCAGGTGACGATGGCCTTGTTTTGCACGTCCAGCCCGTCGACGTCGGCCGAGGGGTCGGCCTCGGCGTAGCCGAGCTGCTGCGCGGCAGAGAGCACCTGGCCAAAGTCGGCGCCCTCGTCGACCATCCGGCTTAAAATATAATTGGTGGTGCCGTTCAAAATGCCCGAAAAGCCCAAAATGGGAGAGACCCGCGCCGCCTTTCTGAGCGCGGCAAGGAAGGGGACGCCTCCTGCCACGCAGGCCTCGCAGCCAAGGGCAACGCCGGCGCTGCGCGCGGCGTCGGAGAGCTCGTCGTAAAAGGCGGCCAGCACGGCCTTGTTGGAGGTCACGACCTGCTTGCCCGCCGCAATGCAGGCCAGCAGATACTCGCGCGCCGGGTGCAGCCCGCCCATGGCCTCCACCACGCAGTCGACCGACGGGTCGCTTACGATGTCCTCAAAGCAGTCGGTGATGATGGGCAGCTCGCGGGGAGAGCCCTTGCGCCGCAGAATGTGCACGATCTCAAGGCCGGGCAGGGTTTGACAGATGTCGTAAACCCCGCGCCCGACAACGCCGAAACCGAGAAGAGCGATTTTCATAGCAGCCTCCTGGTGAATGTTTTTGAATAAAATACAAATGTTTTTGATATAGACACAAGTGTAACAAATCTGTCTCAAAAGCGCAAGTGGACGGATTGAACAAAAAAGCGGAGGAAAGGACGGGCTTTTTCGTCACAAAGAGGGAGCGGGGCGCATAAGATGAGCCAGACGAATGTTTTTGGCCGGATTTTCGGAAAGGAGCGGGTTTGATGCGAAATCGCAAAGAGGGAACCGAGCGGGAGAGAGGCAGTCAGGAGAAGCTGGGGCAGGAGAGGCCCCTGCAGCAGGGGCAGGGCAATCGCGGCGCCGACTTGCAGCGCATGATGCGGCAGCTGGAGCAGGGGCTGGGGGGCGAAGCGGCGCAGGCCGTGAAAAAGCTGGGCAACGCGCAGCAGCTCGAGGCCATGCTCAAGGGGCTTTCCGACAAGGACATGGCGCGGCTGGAGAGCCTGATGAAGCATCCCGAGCGTCTGCGCAGCCTGCTGACACCCGAGAATCTGCAAAAACTCAAGGATACATTGGGGGGCTGAGCCTTGGCGGACATGAGTGAGCTGCTGTCTTCCCTGCTGGGCGATCCCGAAACGGCGGAAAAGCTGGGGCGCATTGCTTCGATGCTGGGGGCCGGGGGCGGGGAGAGCTGCTCCTGTGACGATGGCTGCGGCCCGCAGGGGCACCGGGACGGGCAGGGCGGCCGGCACGACAGGCATGAGCACTGCGAAGAGCAGTGCTCATGCCAACCCTCCTGCGGCGACGATTGCGGCCTTGACCTGCCGGGGCTCGATTCGGCCGCCCTGCTTTTCAAGGCCATGCCCATTTTGAATGAATTTGCGCAAGGGGACAACGACCCCAAGGTGCAGCTGCTCTATGCGCTGCGCCCGTATCTGACGGGCGAGCGCCGCGAACGTCTGGAGGATGCGGTGCTGCTGCTCAAGCTCACCCGGATTGCGGGCAGCGTAATGGAGCTTTTTGAGGGGAGGTGAGCGGGGGTATGTACAGCAGAAGCTACGGCAGCAGCGACGGGGGCAAAAAGCGCTCTTTGGGGCAGGAGGCCTCGGCGCCCCGGCGGGAAAAGCCGAAAAAAGACGCGCCTGTCGGCGCGTCGGGGCAAAGGCCGCCGGCCTCAAAGGGAGAAAAGCGAAGCAAAAGACAGCCCTCGCCGCCGCCCGCACAGCAGCAGTCCAAGGGCGGGCCTCTGAGCCGGCTCGGGCAGATGCTCGAGGGCATTGACAGCCAGGACCTGCTGCTCATCGGCCTGATTTTTCTGTTGGCTCTGGAGGGTGCGGACGACGACATCCTCTTCATCCTGATCGCCCTGCTCTTCATCTCCTCGTGACAACGGCACGCAAAGGCCGGAAAAACTCCCGGCTTTGCGTGTGTTGTCATATTTGCAGCAGTTGTGTTATACTGTAAGAAATTCTGTACAAGCTGGGGGCCTCCCCCGTTTGGAGGAGGAGAATTATGGTTCAATGGACAATTGCTGCGATCAACGAGGCCATCGAGCGGGACCTGGAGGGCTTTGTGGCAGCTTCGGAGGATAATTATACCGACCAGGTCATGGCGGTGGCCATGCAGATTCGAAACGTGCGCCATGAGCGGCCCTTTATTCTGGTTTCGGGGCCGTCCGGCTCGGGCAAGACCACCACGGCACTTCGCATCGAGACGCTGCTCGACGACTGGGACTGCGAAACGGCCACCGTTTCGCTGGACAACTACTTTCTGCCGCACAACGCCGGCACGCTGCCGCTTGACGAAAACGGGGACCCCGACTATGAGGCGCCCGATCGGCTGGACATCGAGCTGCTGCAAAAGCATCTGAAGGCCATCTACCGGTGCGAGCCGGTGGAGGTGCCCCGCTTTGACTTTGCCACCCAGAGCAGGCTGCCGGGGGACCTGCTCAAGCGCAAGCCCGGCGAGCTGCTGCTCATCGAGGGCATCCACACGCTCAACCCCCACGTCATGGGCGACTGTCTGGACTATGCTACCGACGTCTACGTCAGCGTGGAGGATGAGATTGTCATGAAAAGCGGCGCCATTGTCACGCCGGCCAAGCTGCGCCTCATGCGCCGCCTGGTGCGCGACAGGCTGTTCCGGGGCAGCGACGTGGAAAACACGCTCGACCGGTATTTGAGCGTTTCCCGGGGCGAGCGGCGCCACATCACGCCCTTCTCCCTCAATGCCGACGAGAGCATCAACACCTTTTTGCCCTATGAGTTTGCCGTGTATAGCGGGCTGCTCAGAGACGTGGTCGACAAGCTTCCGGAGGACCTCGCCGAGCTGGTGCGTGAGATCTCCCCCGTGCAGGCCGGCGTGTCGCCCATTGATTCGCTGGTCCGGGAGGTCTGCGGCGGCAGCATCTACGAATATTAAAAAAATACATCAAGAAGAACAAAAAAGCTCAAGGAGTGGCCGCAGGGGCAACCCCCTGCCGTGGCGCAGGAAAGGGGAAAGGGCAAGGCGGGCCGGCACCTTCTGCCGCCCTGCGCCCGATGCAAAAAGACATTGATGACCCCGCCCTCTTTGCGCGGCGCTCTTGCAAAGCCCCCTTTTAGAAAGTTCCTTGGAGCCTGCGGCGCTTGAGGCGTTTGGCAAAGGGGCGCTCTGGGGGAAAGGGCGCCCTTTGAAGGCAAAAAAGGCCCTGTGCGCAGATGGCTTTGCGCACAGGGCCTTTTAAAATGCAGAGAGTCAGCTGCCGAATTCGGGCTTGACCGAGCGCAGGAAAAGCGTGGTGAGCTCCTGCTTGGGGTCGGCGCCCTCGTGGACGATGTGCAGCAGGGCGTGGGAGATGGGGAGCTCCACATCGAGCGCCTCGCCCAGCGTGACCATGGCCTTGACCGTGTAAACCCCCTCGGCCAGCTTGTCAAAGGGCTCGCCTCTGACAAAGCGCTCGCCGAAGGCGCGGTTGTTGGAGAATTTGGAAAAGAGGGTTGCCTCATAGTCGCCCAGGTGGCACAGCCCGTAGGCCGACAGCTCGTTGCCCCCCATGGCCGAAATCAGGCGCGCCACCTCGCGGGCCCCGCGCGCCATGAGCGGCCCTTTGAGACTTTCGTATCCAAAGCCGTCGAGCATGCCGGCGGCAAGTCCGATGACGTTTTTGGCAGCCGCGCCGATCTCGGTTCCGATCAGGTCGGTGCCGATGTAAAGCCGGATGAGGTCGCTGCCCAGCGCCTCCACGATGTAGCGGATGAGGTCGGGATCCTCCGAATCCACGACCTGAGCGCCCGGGATGCCGGCCGTGTAGCTCTGGACGTGTCCCGGGCCGGCCAAAACGGCGATGCCGACCGGCTGCTCGATGCACTCGCGCATCACGACGGACAGGCGCTTGCCGGTGTCCTGCTCAAGGCCCTTCATACACAGTAAAAAGCTCTTTCCCGAGAGGTCGTATTCGTCAAGCCGTGTGGCCAGCTCGCGCAGCGCCTGCGAGGAGATGGAAATGATAATGAGATCGCTGTGCTCCACCGCCTCGTCGAGGTCGGTGGTCAGCCTGACGGAGTCGGGCAGGGTGAGATAGGCGTTGGTTCTCGTGCGCATCAGCTCTTCTATGTCGGCAACCCCGGCCCGGCCCCAGACCATGACGTCGTGCCCGCAGCGGGCGGCGTACCACGCCTGGAAGGAACCCCATCGGCCGCAGCCGAGAACAGAAATTTTCACGAGAAAATCGCTCCTTTCCGAAGGAAGGCGCCTGCATGGGGCGCCAGAAGGTAGTCCGTTTTTGGAAAAGCCGTCCGGCGTCCGCCCGGGATGTCCGGCCTGCGGCCGGAAAACGCATGCGGCCCTCATTGTGTCCGGACGGGGTTAGCCCTTGGCCAGCTTTTGGAGGGCCTCGCCGGTCAGACGCTGGGCCGTCCAGTCGGACATGGGAACGGCGCCTAAGGCATGATAAAAGTCAAGCGAAGGCGTGTTCCAGTTGAGGCAGGTCCACTCCATGCGGGGCAGGTCCTGCTCCACCGCCTCCTGCGCGAGATAAGACAGCAGCGCCTTGCCGATTCCCCTGCCGCGCATTTCCGGCACCACGAAGAGGTCTTCAAGGTAAAGGCCGGGCTTGCCTAAGAAGGTGGAAAAGTTGTGGAAATAAACGGCAAAGCCCACCGGCATGCCCTGCAGCTCGGCGATGATGGCCTTTGCGGCCTTTTTGACAAAAAGGGAATCATACAGAGTTTCCAGCGTGACTGTCACCTGGTCCTCCATTTTCTCATACTGTGCCAGACGCTTGATGAAGCTGAGAACCAGCTCGACATCCTTGGCCGTGGCCTCACGGATCAGGCAGCCCGCCACTTTGGTTACTCTCATAAAAAACCTCCTGCTTGTTTTGGGAAAAGGTGGCTGCGCAAAGCGCCACACCGACGTGTGGCGCTTTGAAGATCGCTTTAGAAAAACTAGGCCACCGACACCAGGACATAGAGGACGATGGTGGCAAGAATGAAGGCGATACCCAGCCAGATGGTGTTTTTGCGCAGCCTGGCCTGTGGCGTTGCGGCGCTGTTTTTGCTAAAGAAGGTGTCGGCGCCGCCCGAGATGGCGCCCAGTCCGCGCTCGTTGCCCTCCTGCATCATGACGATTACGGTGACGGCCAGGGCCAGAATAATCTGGATCACACCGGCCACAATTTGCGGTGTACTCACGATATCCGATCCTCCAAACAAAGTAATGTGTACTTCCACAGATAAAAATACATCCTGCATTATATCACAAACATTTTGTGTTTGCAAGCAGTCCTCCCCGATTTATGGGCAGGAAGGTCAAAGGCGGGCGGCGGGGCGTGCTCGAAAAGCCCACAGCAAAAGCATCACAAACAGGGAGAGCGGCCACAGCCCCGTCAGGAAGAGCAGCCCACAGGCCGTCAGCAGCAGGCGGACAGTCGGGGTGCAGGGGGCACGCAGCCAGCCCTGGGCGGCGCAGGTCAGGCAAAAGCAGCCGCCGGCCGCCGCCGAAAAGGCCCCGAGGGTCTCCCAAAGGCCGCCCCGGCCCAGCAGCAGGGCGGGGTGCAGCAGGAAAAAGAGGGGCAGCAGAAAGCTTGGGGCGGCCAGGGCCATGGCGTGCAGTGCCGTTTTTGTTCTGCTGGAGCCGGCGATGCCTGCGGCCGTGGTGGCGCTGATGGCGACGGGGGGCGTCAGATTGGCAAAGCAGGCGTAAAACAGGCAGAACAGATGGGCGCAGATGGGGAGGGCGCCTGCCTGCACCAGCGCCGGCACCGCCACCGCCGCCACAATGACGTAGGCCGCCACGCCGGGCACGCCGGTGCCCAGCAGCAGGCAGAGCGCCGCCGCCGCCGTGCCGCATACCAGCAGGTTGCCGCCCTGCGCCAGCTTCAGCAGTGCGGAGCCGGCCGTCAGGCCGACGCCGGTGAGCGTCACGGTGCCGATGATAAGGCCGATGATGAGGCAGCAGACGCCGACCGTCACGGCGTCGCGCGCGCCGCCCGCCAGCGCGTCCAGCCACTCCGAAGGGGACAGGCGGGTTTCTTTTCTGAGCGCGCCCACCAGGGGTGTGACCACAATGGCCGCCACGCAGGAAAACAGGGGCGTGTAGCCAAGGCACATAAGGCCCAGCAGCAGCAAAAGCGGCAAAAGTAGGTGCAGGCGGCTTTTGAAGTCTGCGGGAGGGGGCGTTTGGCCCTGCAGCCCCAGCCGGCGCGCCCGCAGATGGGTGGCCAGCAGCAGCGTGCCATAGTAAAGCAGGGCGGGCAGCAGCGCGGCCGCCATCACGGTGCCGTAGCCGGTGCCCAGCAGCTCGGCCATGACAAAGCCCACTGCCCCCATGACGGGCGGCATAAACTGGCCGCCGGTCGAGGCGGTGGCCTCCACGGCGGCGGCGTATTCGGCAGGATAGCCGGCCTGCTTCATGAGAGGGATGGTCAGAGCGCCGGTGGTGGCCACGTTGGCCACGGCCGAACCGTTGACGGTGCCAAGCAGAGCCGACGACAGCACGGCAATCTTGGCCGGCGCCCCGGGGCTGCCGCCCACGGCGCGCAGGGCCAGGTCGCTGACAAGCGCGGTAAAGCCGCCGGCGCGCAGCAGCGCCCCAAAAACGACAAAGACAAACAGGTAGGTGGAGGAGACGTTGGCCCCCACGCCAAAGACCCCCTGGCTGCCCCAAAAGAAAAAGCGCAGCACCCGCCGCAGCGAGAAGCCGGAATGGCCAAAGAGGCCGGGGATGAGGGGGCCTGCGAAGTTGTAGAGCAAAAACAGGCAGGCCAGCAGCGTCAGGTCGCGGCAGCACACAAAGCCGCCCGCCAGCAGAAGCAACAGCGCGGCGCCGGCCAGCGCCAGCTCGAGGGGTCCTGTGACGCCGCCCGCCAGCGCTACCGGCCTTTGCCGCAGCAGCATCGCGGCATAGACCACAAAGCAGCACAGCGCCAGCACCAGGCACAAAGGGCGCAGGCGGGGCTTTTCACAGGTGAGGAAAACGGCCGTGAGCAGCAGACCGGCGTGCGCGACGCGCAGCGTCAGCGCGTCGACCGGCAGCACCGTGACGGCCGCAAGCTGAAAGCAGGCAAAAAAAAGAAAGTAGGCAAGAAGGCCCTTTTTCATACGGGAAGTTCCTTTCTTTAGAGTGCAGGGTACCGGGCAGGCCGAAAGCGGATTTTGCCAAAAAGCCTGCCGCAGGGCGCCTTCCTCTGCAAAAGGCGCTTTTTTAGTATATCACAGCGCGAAAGAGAGGAAAAGAGCGAAAAAGCCCATTTTGCAGCGCCTTCAAAAGGGCAGGACAGCCGCCCCCTGGGGGGCGGGCGACGAAAAAAGCGGCCAAAATCCCGGGAAATTCTCCCTTGCACTGCGCGCCAAAAAGGAGTATTCTAAGAACAATGCGCAATATACACGGATACAGGAGGGACATGCGATGGGAGACACTCCACAGCAAAAGCAGGGATTTTTGGCCCGCAAGAACATTGTCTTTTCGGCAAAGCGCTACGGCATCGACGCGCTTGGCGCCATGGCGCAGGGCCTGTTTGCGTCGCTGCTGATCGGAACCATTTTCGACACGCTGGGCCAGCAGCTCGGCATCGACTTTTTTGTGCAGGTGGGCGCCTTTGCCAAGACCACGGAGGTGGTGGGCGCCGCCATGGCGGTGGCCATTGCGCTGGCGCTGCAGGCGCCGCCTTTGGTGCTCTTTTCCATGGTGACGGTGGGTGCCAGCGCCAATGTGCTGGGCGGCTCGGGCGGGCCGCTTGCCGTGCTGCTCATGACGGTGGTGGCCGCCGAGTGCGGCAAGGCGGTGTCCAAGGAGACCAAGGTGGACATTCTGGTCACGCCCTTTGTCACGCTGGCCGTGGGCGTGGGGCTGTCCATGCTGCTGGCGCCCTCGGTGGGCGGCCTGGCCGACGGGGTCGGGGAGCTCATTGAGTGGGCCACGGTGCAGCGTCCGCTGCTCATGGGCATCATCATTTCGGTGGTGGTGGGCGTTGCGCTCACGCTGCCCATTTCGAGCGCCGCTATCTGCCTGACCATCGGCCTGACGGGGCTTGCCGGCGGCGCGGCGGTGGCCGGCTGCTGCGCTCAGATGGTGGGCTTTGCCGTCATGAGCTTTCCCGAGAACCGCTGGGGCGGCCTGCTGTCGCAGGGGCTGGGGACCAGCATGCTGCAAATGGGCAACATTGTCAAAAACCCACGCATCTGGATTCCGCCCACGCTGGCCTCGGCCATCACGGGGCCCATTTCCACCTGCCTGTTCCAGATGAAGATGAACGGGCCTCCCATCGCCTCGGGCATGGGAACCTGCGGCCTGGTGGGGCAGATTGGCGTCTACACCGGCTGGGTGTCCGACATCGCGGCAGGCGTCAAGAGCGCCATCACCTTCTCCGACTGGGCCGCGCTGCTGATGATCAGTTTTATTCTGCCGGCGGTGCTGACCTGGCTGATCGCGCAGCCCCTGCGCCGCATCGGCTGGATTGCCCCCGGAGACCTGAAGCTCGACTGAGCCGCCCCTTTTGAAAAGCCCCGGCAAGGCGGGGGAAGCCTTTGTTTGGGAAAGGCCTTTTTTCCAAAACACGCCGCCGGGGCGCGGTCAAAAGGCTGTGGCTCTCCCCCTTTTTTCAAAAGTCAAGAAAAAAAGCGCCCTCCCGAAGACCTCTTCGGGAGGGCGCTTTTTCTTTGGGGACTTTTTCGAAAGGCTTTGTTTGCCCGGCAGGAGGCGGGAGGGCCTCAGGCGCGCACGATCTCCTTGATGACAAGGGGCGTCTTGGGGCAGTCTCTCCAGTCGGTAGGCACCGTGGCCAGACGGTCGACCACGTCGATGCCCTCAATCACCTTGCCGAAGGCGGCATAGGCGCCGTCGAGATGGGGTGAGTCGGCATGCATGATGAAAAACTGGCTGCCGGCCGAGTTGGGGTCGCTGGTGCGGGCCATGGACAGCACGCCCCGGGTGTGCTTGAGGGGGTTTTTGAAGCCGTTTTGGTCAAACTCCCCCACGATGGTGTGGGCAGGGCCGCCGGTGCCGTCGCCGTTGGGACAGCCGCCCTGGATCATGAAGCGCGGGATCACGCGGTGGAAGGTCAGCCCGTTGTAAAACCCCTCGTCCACGAGGGCTAAAAAGTTTTCCACCGTCTTGGGGGCAATGTCGGGATAGAGCTCGGCCAGCATCACGCCGCCGTCCTCCATCTCGATTTTGACCTTGATTTGCTCACTCATTCGATTACCTCCAGTTATTTTAATGTAAAAAATTACGATTTGTCTGCGTGTCGGAGGGCGCCGCCCCGTCAGATCCCGCCAAAGAGGAAAATGCCGGCGACCCCTGAGGCGACGATGGCGACGACGGGGTTGAGGCCGCATTTTTTGATGGAGAAGAGGCACAGCAGGGCAAGCGCCAGCGAAGACAGGCTGATGCCGGCCGCAAGGCCCATGGGAAAGAGCGCCGTTTTGCCGATGGAGAGGGCGGCGGCGGCAATGAGGCCGACCACGGCGGGGTGGATGCCGCGCATGACGGCCTTGACCGTTTTGTTTTCCTGCATGCGGGAGGAGACGGTGGCCACCAGCATGATGATGAGCAGCGACGGCAGCACGACGCCCAGCGTGCAGACGGCGGCGGCCGGCAGGCCGCCCAGCTTCATGCCGGTGAAGGTGGCCATGTTGACGGCAAAGGGGCCGGGCGTCATTTCGGAAATGGCAATCATGTCGGTGATTTCCTCAAGCGAGAGGAATCCTCCGCCCACCAGCTTGGTCTGGATGAGGGGGATCATGGCATAGCCGCCGCCGAAGGTGACGATGCCGATTTCAAAGAAGATGAGAAACAGCGTCAAAAACAGCATGGCTCAACCCTCCCTTTTGCGATACAGGACATAGCCGCAAAGGCCTGCGGCGACGATGACCAGGATGGCCGACAGGCCGAAAAAGCCGACGGCGGCAAAGGCCAGCAGGCAGAGCGCCCAGTCTGCCGGACGGCGCACCGCCTTTTTGCCCAGCTTGAGCGCGGCCGAAACCACCAGCGCCGTGACGCCGGCGCGGATTCCCAGCAGGGCAGCCCCCACGGTGGGATTGCTTTTAAACTGCAGGTAAAAGCCGCTGATGATGGCGATGATGAGGAAGGAGGGCATGACCATGCCCAGCGTGGCAGACACCGCCCCCGGCAGGCCGGCCATTTTGGTGCCGACATAGGTGGAGGCGTTGATGGCGATGGGGCCAGGCGTCATTTCCGCAATGGCCAGCAAATCCATCATCTCCTCTTCCGACAGCCAGCCCTTTTTGGAGACAAAGGTCTGCTCCAGCACGGGAATCATGGCGTAGCCGCCGCCGAAGGTGACGGCGCCGATGCAAAAGGTGCTCCAAAAGAGCTCAAAAAGAGAGGGCTTTGGACAATCCACGGGAAACACCTCCAAAAAGCGTGTGAGAAAAGGGGAGGGGGCGGGCAAAAGAGGGCGCTGCGCCTCCCCTTATTTTTCGGGAGAGGGTGCTGCCGGCGCCTCGCCCTGCGCACGGATGAGAGCCTGCCGCTTTGCCCCGCGCACATCCTCCCCCACGAAAAAGAGGGGCGCATAGTCGTAGCACAGGCGGGAGGCCAGTTTTTTGGTGTAGTTTTGCTCGAGCTCATCGGGCGAGAAATTGGTGCTGACGATGCCCGGCTTGCCGCGCACCAGCCGCTCGCCCAAAAGGGCAAAGAGGGCGGCAGTGGAAAAGGCGGTGATGTATTCGCTGCCCAGGTCGTCCACAATGAGCAGGTCGCAGTTTTGATACTCCTCCTCGGGGGGCCTGCGGCCGAACTTGACGTCCTCAAGCTTTTGCAGCAGCGTGGGGGCCATTTCGTAAACAACGTGGTAGCCGCGCGCCGCCAGCTCGCCGCCGATGGCCGAGGAGAGATGGGTCTTGCCCAGCCCCGAGGGGCCGGTCATGAGCAGGCTGCGGCCGCCGTCCGGAAAGTTTTGAACAAAGGCCTTGGCGGTGGACAGGTTTTTGGTCATGACCTGCCGGGGAGAGATGCCGCCCGGAAGGGGGCGGTCGTCATAGAGCGAAAGGTCAAAATTGTCAAAGGTCTGCCGGCGCAGCGAGCGCCCCATGGGAGAGGTCTCGTAGGAGAGGCGGCGCAGCGCGGCGAGATAGCAGGAGCAGGGCTTCCCCTCCACAAAGCCGGTGTCCTGACACCTGCTGCAGGTGTAGTGGGGGCGCAGATAGTCCTCGTCCAAGCCCAAATCCCGCAGCAGCGCGGCGCGCTGTGCGTCGATGGCGGCGCAGCGGGCGCGCAGGGCGGCGGTGTCGCCGCTCTTTTTCTTTAAGGCAACAGCCGTCAGCTCCCGCAAAAGGGCGGCCTGCTCCTGTTCCAGCCCAGCTAAGGCCGGGCAATGGCGGTAAAGGTGCTCCATGCGGGTGTGCAGCTCCTGATGGGCGGTTTCGCGGCGCTGCGCAAGCAGGCGGTCGACAGCCTCCTGCAGCTCTTTTCTCACAATCACCGGAAAACTCCCTCCTTGTGCGTGTCGTTTTGGACGCCGTCCCTCTGCGCGGGGCCGTCAGCATCCCGTGCGCCGGCCCCGCCATCCTGCGCCGGGACGGCAGGCGAGCCGTCCGACGCCTCTGTGCCGGCCTGCTGTGCCGGCCCGTAAATGGCCTGAAAGGCCCACTCGGAAAACTCCTTGAGATTGCTGCTCGAGGGAGTGGCGGTGTCGGGGGCCGGCTTTTTGCGGGGCGTGCGGCGGGGCGGCGGCTGCTCGGCCATGGCCTGCTCCACGCTTTCGATGCCCTTGACGTGCCAGCTCGTCAGGATTTTGTCGATGTAGGAAAACGAGAGCTTTCCCGTCAGGTCTACGCAGCGGTTGTAGGCGGCCTCGAGCATGTCCTCCCCGTAGCGGAAGTCGCCCGTCCAACGGGCGATAAAGGCCTTTTCGTTGGGCGACAGCCTGCGCTGCCCCAGCGAAAACAGGTGCCGCACCATGGACTGGGCCTCGCTTTTGCGGCTCTCGTCTTCAATATAGGCCGAAGCCTCCTCGGGGGTGGAGATGCCGCGCCGGTGCCACTCGGCGGCCAGCTCCTCGAGCGCCTTGCAGGAGGTGCGGCCACGGGCGGCGCAGTGGCCCATGAGCAGCAGGATAGTCTCGGGCGACAGGCCGTAGTAGTCGTAAAGCGAATAGAGCACCTCGTATTCGGTCTGGGAAAATTCACGGTTCAAAATGGTCTGCGCCGTGCGCAGCGCCGAGCGCAGGTCGGGCTTTTTTTCAAGCTCCTGCCATACGAGGTCCATCTGATAGGTGGGGCGCCTGGTGTCGGCCCCGCGGGCGACGGCCGGCTTTGCCAGCTCGGCGGAGGGGGGCGTGAGCACCACGAAGCGGCCCTGCATGGACAGCACCCCGCGCGACAGCCAGCTCTCGACGCAGGCGGCAAGCTCCGACGGGGTGATGCCCAGCGCGTCGCACACCGCCTGCTCCGAGGCGTTTCGGCCCTGCGAGAGCAGCGCCAGCAGCACCTTCAGCTCGACGGCCGAGGCCTCCTTTAGATATTTGACAACGACGGAGGGGACGAGAAACCAGGCCTCTCCCTGCGAAAGCTGAAAATGAATGGACAAGGGAAGCTCTCCCCTCCTTTCAAAAAGATAGATCCGGCACACAAGGGGCGCGCCCCGCCGTGGGGGAAGGCGCTTTGCCTGTCCCACAGGGCATGCGCCCTACGCCCGCGCAGCGCGGGAACGCGGACAGCCTGCTAGAGGACAAACTCCGACAGGGTCTCCCCCTCCAGCGTCTTGAGCGTAAAAACGCCCTTTTCATAGGTCATGTAGGTCTTGGGGTTGCCGCCCTTGGGCAGCGTGACCGAGCCGGGGTTGAGCAAAACAAAGTGCTCCAGCCGCTCCATGGCATACAGGTGGGTGTGCCCGTGCAGCAGCACGTCGCCCGTGCCGATGGGCGGGGGATTGTCCTTGTTGTAGACGTGGCCGTGGGTGGCAAAGATGCGGTGGGAATCGAGCTCGAGCATCAGATAGTCGGCCATGATGGGGAATTCAAGCACCATCTGGTCGACCTCGGCGTCGCAGTTGCCGCGCACGCACAGCAGCTTGTCCTTCACCCCGTTGAGCAGGGGGATCACCCCTTTGGGACGGTAGCCATCGGGCAAATCATTGCGCGGCCCGTGGTAGAGCAGATCTCCAAGAAAGAGCAGCCGGTCGGCCCCCTCGGCCTCAAAGCGGGAGAGAAGGGCCTCGCAGCAAGGAGTGCTGCCGTGCAGATCCGAGGCGATGAGCAGTTTCATGGAAGGTCTCCTTTCAATGGGCGCCGCGCCGCCCCAAGGCCTTGGCAAAGGGCTCAAAGAGCGGTGCAGGGGGCGGCAAGCCCTCCCCGTGCCCCTGGACGGGACAGGACGGGAGGCGGCGCCATACAAAAACATTCCGGCCCGTCAGACGGCGCTTGGGGCCCCGACGGCCGGCTCCACTTTATTATACAGAGGGCGGCGTCACTTTTCAAGGGAGAACCCCTGCCGCAGCTGCGCGGGGCCCTGCGGTGCGGGCCGCCGTTGAGCCGGGAAGGGAGCGGGTGGGAGAAGGACAGGGCAAGAGAGCGGACAGGGGGCTTTTTCGCGGCGCCAGGCCCCAAAAGGGCAGGAACTTGGGGCCTGCGCCTTCCATATACTGGGTAAGGAAAGAGGAAAACACGCTAAAAAGCACGAAAAGACGCGTTTACACTTGGAAGGGAAGGATTTGTCTATGAATCAGAACACGCCCCAAAGCGGGCCTCCGCTCGTGGAGCTTTCTCATATTTCCCAGAAATATCAGACACCCGAGGGGGAGGTCGAGGCCATCCGCGACGTCTCCTTTTCGGTTAGACGGGGGGAATTTGTCAGCCTGGTGGGGCCGTCGGGCTGCGGGAAGTCCACGCTGCTGTCCATTTTGGCGGGGCTGGTACAGCCCTCGGGCGGGCAGGCGTTCATTGAAGGACGTCCGGTGTGCCGGGGGATGGGCAGCGTGGGGTACATGCTGCAGCACGACCATCTGTTTGAGTGGAGGACCATTGAGCAAAACGTCTTGCTGGGGCTTGAGCTGCGCCGCGAGCTCACGCCCGAGACGCGTGCGCGCGCCGTGCGCCTGCTGGAGACCTACGGGCTGGGCGAGTTTCGCAAGGCCACGCCGCGCCATCTCTCGGGCGGCATGCGGCAGCGCGCCGCCCTCATCCGCACGCTGGCCCCTGCGCCGGCGCTGCTGCTGCTCGACGAGGCCTTTTCGGCGCTCGACTATCAGACCCGCCTGAGCGTGACAAACGACATCTACAGCATCCTGCGCGGGGAGCAGGCCACTGCGATTTTGGTCACGCACGACATCAGTGAGGCGGTGGCGCTGTCCGACCGCGTCGTGGTGCTCAGCGCGCGCCCTGCCGTGGTCAAGGCGGTGCACACCATCGAAATGGAGGGGCAGGGCCCGCAGGAGCGGCGCGACGACCCAAGATTTCGGGAGTATTTTAATACGATTTGGAAGGAGCTTGATTTGGTATGAATGAGCGACCGGCCCTTTCGGCCGAGCGCGCCGCCTATCTGCGGCAGATCCGCAGGGAAACCCTGCTGGTGCGGGGCAGCCGGGCGGCCATTGTGCTTGCTTTTTTTGCCCTTTGGGAGATCGCGGCAGACACGGGGCTCATCGACGCCTTTATCATGAGCAGCCCCAGCCGCATTGCCGCCACCACGGCCCGTCTTGCGGCCGAGGGGAACCTTTTTCAGCACATCGGCATAACGTGTATGGAAACGGTGGCGGGCTTTTTGCTCGGCACGGTGCTGGGCACCGCCATCGCCATGCTGCTCTGGTGGATGCCGAGGCTTGCAAGGATTATGGAGCCCATTTTAATCGTTTTGAACAGCCTGCCCAAGATTGCACTGGGCCCTGTTTTCATCGTCTGGATGGGGCCGGGTGTGGGCGCGATTATCGTCATGGGCCTGGCCATCAGCCTGATCACCACCGTGCTCGAGGTGCACCACGGCTTTGCCTACACCGACGCAGACAAAATCAAGCTGGTCGAAAGCTTTGGCGCAAGCCGCGCACAGGTGCTGCAAAAGGTGGTGCTGCCCGAAAACCTGCCCACCATCGTCAACGCCCTGAAGGTCAACGTGGGGCTCTCGTGGGTGGGCGTCATTGTCGGGGAGTATCTGGTGAGCAAGGCGGGGCTTGGCTATCTCATCGTCTACGGCGGACAGGTGTTCCGTCTGGACATGGTCATGGCCTCGGTGCTGATTTTAGGCGTGATGGCGGCGCTCATGTATCTTTGCGTGCTCTGGCTGGAAAAGCGCATTACGGCAGCCATGATTGCGGCATAAACAACCTGGAGGGATGCGTATGAGAAAACTATCCAAACGGTGCCTGGCCCTGGCGGCGGCCGCCCTGATGTTGTTTGCCGCAGCAGGCTGCAGCACCACCGGGGAGCAGGAGCTTGTCACGATCGAGCTCAACGAAGTGACCCATTCGGTGTTCTATGCGCCGCAGTATGCAGCCATGGAGCTGGGGTTCTTCGAGGAGGAGGGGCTTGAAATCAGCCTGACCAACGGCGGCGGCGCCGACAAGGTCATGACCGCCGTGCTGAGCGGCGGCTCCGACATCGGGCTTGCCGGCCCCGAGGCCGCCATCTACGTCTACGGCGAGGGCAGGGAGGACTACTGCGTGGTCTTCGGCCAGCTCACCAAGAGGGACGGCGCCTTCCTTGTGGGGCGTGAGGAGGAGCCCGACTTCCAGTGGGAGAACCTGGCTGGCAGCTACATCATCGGAGGACGTGCCGGCGGTGTGCCGCTCATGACCTTTGAGTATCTGCTGCGTCAAAAGGGCCTCACGCCAAACGTGGATTTGACGGTCGACTCCTCGGTGCAGTTCAACATGATGGCCGGCGCCTTCACCGGGGGAACCGGGGATTATGTCGCCCTCTTTGAGCCCACCGCCTCGCAGCTCGAGCGCGAGGGGCTGGGCGTGGTGCTGGCCTCGATCGGGGAAGAAGCGGGCGAAGTGCCCTATACCGCCTATTTTGCCTCCAAGAGCTACATGGAGCAAAACCCCGACATCATCGAGCGCTTCACCCGGGCCGTTTACAAGGGCCAGCAGTGGGTCAAAGAGCACAGCGCGCAGGAGATTGCCCAGGTCATCGAGCCCCACTTCCCCGACTCCGATCTGGAGCTGCTGACCGCCGTGACCCAGCGCCACAAGGACATCGACGCCTGGAATGACACGCCCATCATGAAGCAGAGCTCCTTTGACAAGCTGCAGGAGATTATGGAGCAGGCCGGGGAGCTTGATGAGCGCGTTCCCTTTGACAAGGTGGTTGACAACTCCTTTGGGGAAAAGGTCACACAGGAATAGCGCCCCTTTGCACAGTCCGTTAGCGCAGGCTGCGCAATGCGCCAAAAGAGCCCGAAGAGACTTCTTCGGGCTCTTTTGGCGCAAGGGTTTTGCACCGCCCCGGCGCATAAGGAGCAAGGGGAGGACGCAGTTCCCGCCGCCCCGGACAGAAGGGGGCGGGGGCCGCCCGCCCGGGGGCTTCGCACAAAGGCCCCCGTCCCGGACGGGACAGCCTTGACAGCCGTCTGTCCGGGACGGGGGCAGGGGCAGGGCAAAGCGGCCTTTGCCCCTTAAAAAAGATCCCCGGCAAAGACACTCTTTGCCGGGGATCTGCTGTGCAGGCGGCAGGGGGGCAGCCCCCCGTTTGGCCCGCTTCCTGCTTTTTAATACCGGCCGACGGGGGGCGCCACCTCGTCGGGCAGGGGGCAGACATAGCCGCCGCCGTTTTTCTTTTTGAGCTCATCCCAGGCCTTGGCCAGAACCTCGGGGCGCTCCATGATGTGCAGGCAGGTCAGCGCCATGGCCTGCGCCGCCGCACGCATGCCCTTTTCCCCGACACTCGAGTTGGAGAAGGCGGTGTTCTGCCAGGAGTGGCCCACGTTGCCAAGGCAGGCGGTGGCGGTGTGGATCTCGGCGGTGGGAACGACATAGCTCACGTCACCCACGTCGGTCGAGCCGGGCGAGTGGGAGACGGCATTGGGGTCAAAGGGCAGGATGCCGGTGTGCAGGGGGCGCGCCATGAGCGCGTCGGGATCCTCTTGGGGGAAGCGCTGCAGCAGCATGTCGTGGATGTCCTTGCGGGTGGTCTCGCCGTATGTATGGAGCATGTCGGCGGCCAGGGCGAAGTCGGCCTCGTCCCAGATGGGGGCGCCCACCTCGCACAGTGCCTCGTAGGCCACGGCCGCCAGCGTGAGGTTGGGCAGAAAGTCGGAGAAGGCCATGGTGATCTCGACGGTCAGCTTGGTGTCGGTCATCAGGGCCGCGCCGCGCGCCACGTTGACCACTCGCTCAAAGAGCTCCTTCATCTGCGCCACCCGGGGGGCGCGCACCTCGTATTTGACAACGGCGTGGGCCTGCACCACGTTGGGCGCCGTGCCGCCGGCGTCGGAGTAGGCGTAGTGGATGCGGGCGGCATCGATGACGTGCTCGCGCAGGTAGTTGCAGCCCACATTCATGAGCTCGACGGCGTCGAGTGCCGAGCGGCCCAGGTGGGGCGAGGCCCCGGCATGGGAGGCGACACCGTCAAAGATGAAGTTGGCGCCCATGATGGCCAGAGAGCCGTGGGTCAGCACCTCGTTGAAGGTGGAGGGGTGCCAGGTGACGCAGAAATCCACTCCGTCAAAGCAGCCGGCGCGCGCCATGAACTGCTTGGAGCCTGCGCCCTCCTCGGCCGGGCAGCCAAAATAGATCACCTTTCCGGGCTTGTTTTCGCTTACCAGCGCGTCCTTGACCGCAACGGCGGCAGCCAGCGCGCCGGCGCCCAGCAGATTGTGGCCGCAGCCGTGACCGGGGGCACCCTCGCAGACGGGGGTCTTGACCGTGCAGGCCGCCTTCTGGCTCAGGCTGGACAGAGCGTCATATTCGCCCAGCAGCCCGACCGTGAGGCCGCCCTCCCCGTTTTGGAAGGTGGCGACAAAGGCGGTGGGCATGTCGGCCACGCCCGTTTCCACCGAAAAGCCCTCCTGCTCCAGCGCGGCAATGAGGGCCGCCGCAGACTTTTCCTCTTCATAGGGCAGCTCGGCATAGTTCCAGATGTCCCTTGCAAGCTGCGCCGCCTTGTCGAACTTGGCGTCGACAAGGGCTTTGACCGATTGAGCGTCCATAGCGTTTTTATGCCTCCTTTTTGTTGACGGCACGCGGCCGTTTTCCCCGGAAGGGCCCGTTTGCGAAAGCTCCCCAAAGCATGAAATTGCTCTGGGGAGCTTCGTCCTATTGCGCCGCTCCGTATTTATTCCAGAAATTCACGCAGCGTCTGCGCGTCGACCAGCCCAATCAGACGCTTGGGCTGCTCCTTGTCACGAAAGAGCATGACGGTGGGGATGCTGACGATGCCGTATTTTGCGGCAAGCTCGGGATTTTCGTCCACATTGACCTTGGCAAAGCGGACACGGCCCTCCAGCTCCTGCGCCACCTTGTCGAGCACGGGGGCCAGCAGCTTGCAGGGGCCGCACCACGAGGCCCAGAAATCGACCGCAATGGGGGCAGGGTTGTCCAGCACCTCGGCCTGGAAGGTATCGCCGTTTAGCTCCAGCATTTTTTCACTCATACAATCACCTCAAACCCGCAGGCTTCAATGGCTTCCTTTGCCTTGGCGCGGGCGGTATCATCCGCCAGCTCGACCTCGGCGTCTCCGATTTCCACGCCGAGCACCTTCACGCCGGCAAGCTCCTCGAGGGCGGCCTTGACCGAGGCCACGCAGCGGGCGCAGCCCATGCCCTCAATTTTGATGTGTTCAGACATGCTCATAACCTCCTTTTGGGGTTTTGGAAAAACCTGTGTCCCTATTATACACGATTTTTTTGGGAAATAACAGTTGCCCTTGCAATTTTCTTTGGTAAAATAAAAGGCGGAAAACAATGCGGGCTGTGCAGGGAATGTATGGCCCGGCGAGGGAGGGGGAGACACTGGTGGAGCTCAATTTGGAAACGCTCAGGCAGGCGGGGCTTGAGGCGGCCGGCGTGCTGGACGCCCGGACGGCAGCCCCCCTGCTGCGCCGCGACATCGGGGTCTTTGGGGGCGTCATCGTGGCGCTCTTTCCCTACTATGCGGGCAGCGCCCCGGGAAATCTGTCGCTCTATGCGCGCGGGCAGGATTACCATGCCGTGCTGCGCCGGCGCCTGGAGCGCGCAGCGCAGCTTCTGGGGCTTGAGGCGCAGCCCTATGCCGACGTCTCCCCCTTTGACGAGGTGCGGCTTGGGCAGGCGGCGGGCCTTGGCGGCGTGGGACAAAACGGCCTGCTCATGAACCGCGCCTTCGGCAGCTTCTTTTTTATCGGGGAGCTGGTGACAAAGCAGGAGCTGGCCCCCCTGCAGGGCGGGCTGGAGCCCGCCTGCACCGGCTGCGGACACTGCCTGCGGGAGTGCCCCACCGGGGCGCTGCGGCAGGGCGGGCTGCAGCTCTCTTTCTGCCTTTCCCACATCACGCAGGCCCGGCGCATCACGCCGCACCAGCAGGCGCTGCTTCAAAGGAGCGCCCTGATTTGGGGGTGCGACGCCTGCCAGCTCTGCTGCCCCGCCAACCGGGCGCTGCCGCCCACGGCGCTGCCCGAATTTTCGCAAGGGCTGCTGTGCAGCCTGGGCGAAGGCGAGCTTCGCGGCCTTTCGGACAGGGCTTTCCGACGCGCCTATGGCGGCAGGGCCTTTTGCTTTCGCGGCATCCGGCCGCTTGCCCGCAATCTGGAGCTGTGCGGAAAAGAGGCGGCAGGAGATGCCTCCCTGCCAAAAGAGCTCTGACAGGTGCTTTGAAAAAAGCGCCCCCTTAAACCGTCTCCTTTTTTGCCGGGGCAAAAGGGCAAAAGCGGGAAAGCACAAAAAACGGGGGCCGTCCCTCCTCTGGTCAAGGGGGGCGGCTCCCGTTTTTTTGTGTTGTGGGAATACCGGCCTTGCGGCGTTTGTGCCGTTACGCTCCGCCCAAGGGCACGAGAGGCTCTTCGGAGGAACGCTTGTTAAGCCGGAAGCTCTGCCAGGCCTTCATGGCCGTGTTGATGAGCAAAATGACCAGAGAGATGGCGACGGCGCTCTCCCACATGCCCTGGTCGCTGTAAGCCGTGATCTGCAGCGCCAGCGTGGTCAGGCGGGCGTTGTAGAGCAGCGAGACGGCCGAAATGGTGACCATGGTGTTGGTGAAGAAGTAGACAAACACGTCGAGCAGCATGCGCCGGCTGTTGGGGATGATGACGTCAAGCAGCACGCGCAGGGAGCTGCCTCCCAGCGTGTAGCACACGGCCTCCAGATTGGGATTGAGCAGCTTGAAGTGGCTGATGGCCATCATGTAGGGAGAGCCGAAAAAGTGCATGACGTTGACGATGACAAGGATCCAGATGGTGTTGTAGATGGGGGTGCCCCGGAAGAACATGGCAAAGGCAAGGCCCAGTGCCAGGCCGGGGATGGCAAGCGAGGTGATGTAAAGGGCGTGGGCCAGCTTTTTGAGCCCCGAGGGGGCGCTTGCCACACGCACATACATATAACCCGCCGCCAGCGACAGCAGCGTACCCAGCACACCCGTCATCAGGGCAATGAGCACCGAGTTGAGAATGAGGCTGCCAAGCTTGCCCACCGTGATGATGCGGGCAAAGTGGGAGAAGGTCAGCGTCATGTCATAGGGCCACGACTGGATGAAGGGCGTGATGAGAATGAGCGCAATGGGCACCACCAGCATGACCAAGAGCATGGCAAAAAAGAGCTTTTGCACGGGGTGAAAGCGTCCCGAGCGCACCTGCACCACGTTGCGCGTGGAGCTGACCTGCTTTTTGCTGAAATACAGGATGTCAAGCAGATAGACAATCACGGCCGGGACCAGGATCATGGTGCTGTAGATGGCGCCCTTGGAAAAGTCGAGCATGCCGATGACGTTTTTGTAAAAGAGCAGGGGAATGATGGAGTAGGTGCCGCCCACCGACAGAGGGATTCCGTAGTCGGTGAAAATCATGGTAAAGCAGACGGCAAAGGCCGAAAACAGCGCATACTTCATGATGGGCAGCGTGATGTCGAAAAAGCGGCGCAGGGGCCGCACCCCCAGCATGGCGGCCGTTTCAAAAAGACGGCCGTCGAGGTTGATCAGCGCCTGAGAGAGCACCAGAAAGGCCAGGGGGAAGGCGTAAAAGAAGCTGCCCATGACGATGCCGAGCGGCCCGTAGATGGGGAGCTGGATGCCGGTCAGCCGCGTGACGATGCCCATTTTGCCAAAGAGATAGACAATGACAAGGCCGTGCGTGATGGAGGGCACCAGCATGGGCAAAATGGCGAGAAAGCGCAGCAGGGGACGCCGCTTTGCCGTCACCTTGAGCTCCACGACATAGGCGAAGAAAAAGGCCATGCAGACGGCAAGCAGGCTGGACACCATCGTGACCACGCAGGAATTGCGCAGCGCCTGCTTGGTGATGGAGCTTCCCAGCACCTCGGCAAAGCCGGCGTAGAAGGGGGAGAAGTCCACCGATTTGCCCAGCAGGGTGAGCATGGGCACGATCAGATTGGTGCACACAATCAGGATCAGTAAAATCAGGCAGAGCGTGGAGGTGCGCCGACGCCAGACGTTGGATTCTCTGTTTGTAAAACTCACCGGCGCTCTCCTCTTTTCAAATTCCAAATATAGCGTGCACGCTTGTTGATCTGGTCGATGATAAAGGTTTGAATAAAGGGGTTTCCCTGCGTCTCATAGAGATCGATGGGCGGGGCGTCGGCCACAATGTGCCCGTGATCCATGAGAATGATGCGGTCAGACAGGGAAAAGGCCTCCTCCTGATCGTGCGTGACCATCATCATGGTAATTCCCAGCTCGCTTTGCAGCTCCTTGAGCTCCTCGCTCAGGTCGACCTTGACCACGGCATCAAGCGCCGAGAAGGGTTCGTCGAGCAGCAGAAGGTCGCAGTCAAGCACCAGCGAACGGGCGATGGCGGCGCGCTGCTGCATGCCGCCCGAGAGCTGGGAGGGCAGCTTCTTAATGGCCTTTTCCAGCTTGAGCGTGGAGAGCGTGCTCATCACGCGATCGCGGATTTCCTGCGCGCTTTTTTTGCGCAGCTTGAGCCCATAGGCCACGTTGTCGTAAAGGGTCATGTGGGGGAACAGCGCGTAGTCCTGAAACACGATAGAGAACCCGCGCTTATCCGGCCGAACCTCGGTGATGTCCACGCCCTCGTGGTAGATTTTCCCACTGGTTGGGGCTTCAAGTCCGGCGATGGTGCGAAGCAGAGTGGTTTTGCCGCATCCGGAAGGTCCTAAAATGGAGATGAATTCTCCTTTTTTTACCTGGCAGTTGATGTCAGTGAGTACCTGGTGCGCGCCAAAGCTCTTGCACAGTGCTTCAACTCGCAGCAGATCACTCATACCTGGCACTCCATTCTGCGGAAAGTCTTTGCTTGAGGTCGGCGTCGGTGATGCCGGTCATGTCAAGCAGCTTGAAGTTGTCGGGGTAGTTTCCGCGGTTCTCCCCGTCCTCCAAAACGGCGATGTTGTAATCGTTGAAGATGGCGTTGCCCTCCACCGAGGTGATGACGCCCATGATCTCGAGCACAAACTCGGAGGGCTCTTCGCTGCGGTTGATGAGCAGGGCGGTGTCGTAGTCATAGGGGGCGCCCTCTTCGGCAAAGATGACCTTCACGGGCTTGCCGGCCTCCTCCAGACGCATGCCATCATAGTCCATGCCAAGGCCGATGACGGCTTCTCCCTTTTCCACCATGGTGGAGGGGATGGAGCCCGACTCGCCAAACAGCATGATGTTTTCGCTGAGCTTGTCAAAATACTCCCAGCCCGCCTCTTCGCCGTACAGGTTGAGAAGGCCCAGCAGGAAGAAGTAGCCCGTCGCGGAGCTGTTGGGGTTGGTCATGACAATATGGCCCTTGTAAACCGGGTCGAGCAGATCCTCATAGGAGGTGGGCTCGGGCAGGCCCAGCCTTTCGAGCTCCTGCGTGTTGACCAAAATCGCGCCGCACCACACGCCGTTGGGCAGCACCATGTTGTCGGGGTCGGCATACTCGCTCTTGTAAGAGCTCGAGGGCTCGTAGGCGCGCAGCAGGCCCTCGTTTTTGAGGGTGTTGGCATGGGCGCTCGAAAGCGACAGCGCAATGTCGGTGTCGGTATCCCGGCCCTCGGCCTGCAGCTTGGCGGCCAGCTTGCCCGACGACATGTAGGTGATGTTGATTTCGGCATCGGGATACAGAGAGCGCAGATACTCAAGCTGAATGGCGATCTGGTCCTCGTAGTTGGCCGACAGGATATTGACCACCTGCGCGTCGGCGTCGGAATTCTGGCAGCCGGCAAGCGGCACCAAAAGGGCAGCCAGCACCAGAATCAGGGCAAAAAATTTGGAAAGCCTTTTCATGTGTGTTCCTCCTGTTTTTCAAAAAATTTTAAGAATGAGCCGGTATAGACGGCGAATTCCCGAAACAGTGCAGGGTGCAGCGCAGGCCGGCTGCAGATGCCTTAAAAGAAAACTGCCGCCCGGGGGTTCCCCCGGCCGGCAGAAAAGAGTACAAAAAATATAGGCAGGACGGGCACGCTTGGGCGGCCGTGTCTGCAAAAATCCCTTCTCTGCCGACGAGATTAGCTGACGGGTTCGGGAAGAAAGGTCCCCTACCGCAAAGGGCGGATTCACCCCAACAAATGGTTCTCCCGTTACTAAATAGTATTAGGCAATTCCCATTATAGCAAAATGGCGCGGAAGATGCAAGTTTTTTATTGGGAAGAGAAGGGATAAATTTTCCAGTAATTGACTGACTTTGTGAGAAAACGGCAGTTTTGACTATTTAAAAACAGCAACAAAACCGAAGAAAACAAAGGAAAAACCTGCTTTTTTACGGGAGATCCGAGGCGTTTTCCTGCTCAAATACGAGGGAGCCGTCCCTTTCCCGGCAGACGACCCGATGCCCGGGCTTGAGGGTGCCGTCGAGCAGCAGGGAGCTCAGGCCGTCCTCCAGGCGGCGCACCACGGCGCGGCGCAGGGGGCGGGCGCCGTAGAGGGGGTCGGCGCCGTCGGCAATGAGAAAGCGCAGGGCCGAGTCGTCGACGCGCAGCGTCAGGCCGGCCTGCTTTACGCGCTCGGCCACCCGGCCGCACAGCAGGCCGGCGATGCGAAGCAGGGCCTCCTCGTCCAGCCGTTGGAAGACGACGATCTCGTCCATGCGGTTGAGCAGCTCGGGGCGCAGCGTGGATTTGAGCTCGGCGAGAACGGCCTCGCGCACCGACCGGGCGGCGCTGTCCTGCGTCACGTCAAAGCCCACGATGCGGGGGCCTTCGGTGAGCAGCCGTGCGCCGATGTTGGAGGTGCAGATGACGATGGTGTTGCGAAAGTCGGTCCTGCGGCCCTGCGCGTCGGTGAGGCGGCCGTCTTCCAAAAGCTGCAGCAGGATGCTCCAGACGTCGGAGTGCGCCTTTTCGAGCTCGTCGAAGAGCACGACGCTGTAGGGGCGTCGGCGCACGCGCTCGGTGAGCTGGCCGCCCTCCTCGTAGCCCACATAGCCGGGCGGGGAGCCGATCAGGCGCGAGACCGTGTGCTTTTCCATATATTCGCTCATGTCCAGGCGGATGAGGGCCTCTTCGCTGCCGTAGACAGCCTCGGCCAGCGCGCGCGACAGCTCGGTCTTGCCCACCCCGGTCGGGCCCAGAAAGAGAAAGGAGCCGACGGGGCGGTCGGGGTCCTTGAGGCCCACGCGCCCGCGCCTGACGGCGCGCGCCACGGCGGCCACGGCCTCCTGCTGGCCGACGACCCGGCGCGAGAGAGCCTCCTCCAGCCCCAGCAGGCGCTGCGCCTCCCCCTCCTGCAGCCGGCCGACGGGGATGCCGGTCCAGCCCGACACCACCTCGGCGATGGCCTGTGCGTCGACGGTGCCCGACGAGCGGGTTCTCTGCTCCCACTCCTGCCGGCGCCCCTGCAGCTCGGCCTTGCGCTGGCGCTCCTTGTCACGCAGGCCGGCGGCGCGCTCAAATTCCTGCGCCGCCACGGCCGCCTCTTTTTCCTGGCAGAGGCTTTGCAGCTCCTGCTCGAGCGCCCGCAGGTCGGGCGGACGGGTATAGGCGGAAAGCCGGGCCTTGGAGGCCGCCTCGTCCATGAGGTCGATGGCCTTGTCGGGCAGGTAGCGGTCGCTGATATAGCGGTCGGACAGCACGGCGGCGGCCGTCAGCGCCTCGTCGGTCAGCTTGACGCGGTGGTGGGCCTCGTAGCGGTCGCGCAGGCCGCGCAGGATGGCCACCGTCTGCTCCACCGAGGGCTCGCCCACCGGGACGGGCTGAAAGCGCCGCTCGAGGGCGGCGTCCTTTTCCACATGGCGGCGGTATTCGTCGGAGGTGGTGGCGCCCACCACCTGCAGCTCCCCGCGCGCCAGCGAGGGCTTGAGGATGTTGGCGGCATCGACGGCGCCCTCCGCCGCGCCAGCCCCGATGAGGGTGTGCAGCTCGTCGATGAAGAGGATGACGTCGCCCGCCGTGCGCACCTCCTCCAGCGCGGTTTTGAGGCGCTCTTCAAACTCGCCTCGGTATTTGGCCCCCGCAATCATGGAGGGCAGGTCGAGCGCCACCACCCGCTTGCCGCGCAGAGGGTCTGGCACGCGCCCCTCGGCGATGCGCGCCGCCAGCCCCTCGACCACCGCCGTTTTGCCCACACCGGGCTCCCCGATCAGGCAGGGGTTGTTTTTCTGACGCCGGGACAGGATCTGGATGACGCGGTCGGTCTCGCTCTCCCGCCCGATCACGGGGTCGATGCGCCCCTGCCGTGCAGCCTCGGTCAAATCTCTGGAAAACTGGGCCAGGGTGGGGGTTTTGCTGCCGGAGGAGCCGGAGCAGTGGGTTTCCTGCTGGGCGCGGCCAAGAGCGGCCGTCACGTCGCCGGCCAGCCGCACCGCGTCGACGCCAAGCTCCCCGAGCACCAGCATGGCGGCCGAGCCCGTTTCCTCCAAAAGGGCGAGCAGCAGATGCTCGGTGCCGATATAGTTGTGGCCGAAGGAGGCGGCAATGGCATAGCTCGATTCGATGATGCGCTTGCTGCGCGGCGTCAGGTCGCAGGGGGCCACGGCCGAGCGCGCGCCGCGCCCGTCCTGGCGTTCGATGAGCGAGACGACGGTGTCGGCGTCGGCGCCCGCCTGGCGCAGCAGGCTTTGAGACAGCCCGCCCTCCTGCGCCGCAAGGCCAAACAGCAGATGCTGGCTGCCGATAAAGCTGTGCCCGAGCTCCCGGGCGCATTCGAGGGCGAGGTTGAGTGCCCCCGTAGCGGTTTCGGTAAATTTGTTCAACGAAAAAATCCCCCTTCATGCCTTGGGCTTTCTTCGAATACTATATGCAGGAAACGGGCAAAAAACCAAAACAGGAAGCGTGAATGGCCCTCTTTTTGAGAAAAAGGGCCCGTACGCCGGGGCGCTGCGCAAAAAGGCCTTTTTGCGGTGCGGGGGCTCGGAAAAAGGGGAAAAGTGTGGTATACTGCCGGTAACGCGAGCCGTGACGGCGACGGGGAGGCCGAAAGGGAGGGGAAACGCATGAGAGAAAATGGGGCCTGGAGCAGGGAGTGGGCGGACATGCGCCGGCAGGAGGATGCTTTTTTGGAGCGTTACCGGCAGGCGCAGGCGCCCTTGGAGCAGCTGCGCGACAGGGTACCGCAGGGTGTCCAGGACACGCTGGAGGCCGCCTTTTCCAAGGCCTTTTGCGTGATTTTGGAAAAGGGGACGCCGGCAATAGAAAAGACCCTGCGCAAGGAGGAGCTTAGGCGCCGCGCCGCCCTTTGGGCCTTTGACCTGTCGCAAAAGGAAACGCGGCGCGCCTTGCGCCAGCCCGGCAAAAAGGCCCGTGCGGCGGCGCTGCGGGGCACGGTTTTTTCGGGGACGCAGGGGCTTGTGCTGGGGGTGCTGGGCATGGGCCTGCCCGACGTGCCGCTCTTTGTGGGGGAGATTTTGCGCGGCGTCTATCAAACGGCGCTGCACTATGGGTTTTCCTACGAGGGGGACAGGGAGCAGATGTTTGTGCTGGCGATTGTGGAGGCCGCCTGCTCGGCAGGAGAGGTGCAGCAGGAGCGGGACAGGGAGCTCAACCGCCTGATTGAAACGGGGCGGCCGCCTGCCCTGTGGACAAAAAGCGGCCGCAGGGAGGCTGCCGCCCAGGCACTGGCAGGGCAGGTGCTGTATCTGAAATTTTTGCAGGGCGTGCCGGTGGCGGGCGCGGTGGGCGGAGCATACAACGCCCCCGTGCTGCGCCGGGTGCTGCGCTATGCCGACCTGAAGTACCGCAGGAGGTTCCTGCGCGGTCTGCGGCGGGAAAAACCGCAGGGATAATAGCTCCTTGGAGAGAGCGCCCAAAGGCGGGAGCGGCCGGCGCGCGGCCCTTTGTTTGAAGGGGCGCGCAGAGCCCCTTTTCGCGCAAAAGAAGGCGCGCCCCGCCAGAGGGGAAGGGCCCTTGCCAAGGAAAAAACAAAATCCCCCGGAGCCACAGGGCTCCGGGGGATTTTTTGGCTGCATGCAAAGGGGCTGGCTTTGTCGGCTGGGGGAAGCGGTTACTGCTCGGAGGGGGTGGCGATGGCAAACACCATGTCGTTGAGCTCCTCCTCGGGGAAGAAGTCGTAGAGCGTGAAGTTGTAGAGGAAGCGCTCGGCGCCGTAGGTGCCGTAGCCGTCCTGGTTGTGGTCGGTGGTGTCATAGGGGTCGGCCACGATGAGCACATCGTCCTGCAGGGTCTCGGTGCCCATGTTGTCGTAGCCGATGATGACCTGCCAGTGGCCGCCCCAGTCGTTCCAGCCGATCATGATGGGCGTGCCCTCGGCCAGCGTCTCCTGGATGAAGTCGGGCGTGAAAACCTCGGCCACGTTGTCCTTGCAGTCAAAGGTGCTGTAGAGGTCAAAGCCGCCGACGCCCTCGAAGATTTCAAGCAGCTGACGCAGCGAGGTGGCCTCGGGAGCAAGCCCGTTGGAGCGCAGCTCGGCCAGCGTCTGCTCGTTGTAGTCGCCCAGAGCGTCATACCAGTTGAGCACCATCAGGGCACTGGTGACGCCGCAGCTCCACTCGGTCGACTGCTGCAGCGTTTTGAAGTGGCTGAGAATGGTCAGCGTGTCGGTGCTCTCCATGTTGTAGTAGTCAAGACGGCTGAAGTAGGGGCTGTCGGGGTGGTCCCCCTCGCGCTCCACGCTGTCGGCCCCGTCCTCGGGGCTCATGTCGACGGCGTAGGGCAGCTTCATTTCGTCGGTGTAATTCCCCGAAGTCTCGGTGACGGGGGGATTGGCTTCGGTGCCGTTTTCGCCGTTGCTTTCCACGGTGCCGTTTTGCGCACCGTTTTCAGCCTCTCCGCCCTCGTCCTGGGCGCAGGCCGGAACCAGCACTGCCAGCATGGTGAGTACAAGAAACAATACAATCAGTTTTTTCATGACGGGCAATCTCCCTTTCTCTAAAAAAATCAATTGTACCTGTACGCAAACACATTGTCACGCGGCTTTTATTGTTTTCATACGAGGTGCGCGCAAAGCGCCCTTTTTTCGATGGATTCAATAGTCAATCGCGATATCGAGTCTATGTCGTCTGTTGGCCGTCCAAGGAAGACCTCACCGTTTACTACTCTCATGTTGTTTTATACAAGTACGGCGGCCCTTGCCGCGCTTACCCACGGGACGCGCCGTCCCGCGCTATAAAATGACGAGCCCGCCTTCGGGCTCCAACGTGAGACGCAGCCTGCTTTTGCTGCGGGTCTGTCCCCGGCCAGCCCTCCTTTCGCAGGCAAAAGTATACCACGCCCCGCCGCCAAAGAAAAGAGGTAAAATTCACTTGAATTGCAAGGCTGTGAGGCCCAAAAGCTGGGAAAATGAACAAAAAGTCCCAATTCGACTTTGTGTTCCCGGCCATAGGCCAATGAATATTACTTGAATACGACCTATAAATATGCAGAGACACTCAGAAATGAGTGTCTCTATCGTTCATAACTGGATGGTAGTCCT